>VXNO01000109.1 GCA_009840575.1 Chloroflexota bacterium
CTGAACCGCAGGAAAGACTCCCCTTCCCTCGTTCTGGGGGCAAGGGGCCGGGGGCGGGGCGATTGTTCAGCCTGCGCCTGGTTTTGCGCTACAATTCACAGCATAAAGCGACGAGGCGCTGCCATGAGCTATCAACCGCTTTCCGAAGTCCGCAAGACCTTGCGTGTGGATTGGTATCGCTGTCCCACCAAGCCGGGTTTGCTGCGCGAATTATCGCGGCGCAGCGATGCCCAAGCCTGGCTGCAAGCGGGCGGGCATTTTGGCTTGTTTTCGCTGACGGGCGCGCTGGTCTTGGCTTGCTGGCTGGAGGCGCTGTGGCTGCCTTTTCTGCTGGCGCTCTTCGCCCATGGCACAGTCGCCAGCTTCTTCATCGGCACCGCCCCGCACGAGCTTGGGCATGGCACAGTCTTCAAGACCAAACGGTGGAACAAATTCTTCCTCTACCTCTTCAGCTTAATCGGCTGGTGGGACCCATTCGACTACGCCAGCAGCCACACCTACCACCATCGCTATACCCTGCATCCGGAAGGCGACCGCGAAAATCTGCTGCCGCTCGAGCCATCGCTGGCGTCGTTCTTTATGCTCCAGCTATTCACTGTCAATTTGCTGACGCAGCGCGGACGTACATTCGGCAAAGGCGGCTTGCTTTCCACCATCATGGTGACAGCGCTGGGCGCGGTCGGGCTGGTGGGCAGCGATGAAATCCCCATCAATGAGTGGGTCAAGGCGCTGCATCGCGATCAGCCTGAGCAACATCGGCGCTCAATCTGGTGGTCGCGCTTGCTGCTGGCTTATCATGGCGGCATCTGGCTGATTGCGCTGTTAACCGGCTGGTGGGCGCTGCCGCTGATTTTGAGCGTGCCATCGTTCATCGCCAACTGGCTGTCCTACTTCGTGGGCTTGACACAGCATTGTGGCTTGCGTGACCACAGCCGCGACTTCCGCAAAAATACGCGCTCAATCAAGCTGAATCCGCTGGCATCGTTTTTGTACTGGCGCATGAACTGGCATATTGAGCATCATATGTACGCGGGTGTGCCTTGTTACAACCTGGCGCGCCTGCACAATGAAATCAAAGACGACATGCCCGAACCGCGCAGCTTGCTCGAAGCCTGGCGGGAGATGCGTATGGTCTGGCATAGGCAAAAAACCGAACCCGATTATCAATATGACAGTCCCCTGCCGCCCACCGCCAATCCCGAACCACCGCTGGCAGCCGACCTGCGCGCCGCCAGCGACCTGGAGAGATCCATCGGCGAGCTTGCGCCGGCTGGCTTGCAAGAGTAGGGGCGCCGTTGCTCAGGTCGCTTGCTCCGCATCGACATAGGTGGGCACAGCTTCTTCGGCGAAGATGCGGTCGATTTCAGCGCGGTCGGCTTCATCCAGCCGCCAGTCAGCCGCGGCGATATTGTCTTGCAGCTCGCCTTGGTTGCGCATGCCTACCAGCGCCACGGTGACAGCCGGATTGCCCAAGACCCACGCCAGCGCCAACTGCGCCACTGATTTGCCATTGTCGCTGGCAATAATTTTCAGCCGCTCGACCACGCGCTGCGCCGCCAGGAAGTTCTCGCGTTCAAAGAGGGGCAAACCAAAGGCGTCCCCCCGGGCGCGCCAGTCCCAATCGACGAAGCTGGTCTCGGGCGTCATAGCGCCGGTCAGCAAGCCGAAGCCCAGGCTGCCATAGGCCATGAAGCCGATGCCTTCGCGCTGGCAGTAGGGCAGCACCGCCGCTTCCATGCGCCGGTCAAAGAGATTGTAGCCGACCTGGTTTGTGGTTAGATTCCCGTGTCGCTGACAGGCTTCCAGCATCGGCACAGTATAATTGGACACGCCATAATAGCGGATTTTGCCAGCCTCTTGCAGCTTCTGCAAACCCGCCATCGTGTCTGCATGAGGCGTTTTGTGGTCGGGCCAATGGATGAGCAGCAGGTCGATGACATCGGTATTCAAGCGGCGCAAGCAGCCTTCGGTGTGCGCGATGATATTGGCGGCGGAGGCATCGCGCCCGCTGATGGCGGCATCGCCCGTCTTGCCACTCGTGTAGTTGGTGGTGAAGCCGACCTTGGTGACCAGCACGATGTCTTTGCGCCGCGCCCCCAGCCCCCGCGCCAGCAGCTCTTCGGAGATGAAAGGACCATAAACTTCGGCGGTGTCATAAAGCGTGATGCCGGCATCCAGCGCCATCTCCACCGCCCGCACAGCCTCGTCAACATCAATATCGCCATATTGAGTCGTGCCCAGCGCCCAAGTACCAAAGCCGATCGCCGAACAGCGCAAGTCGCTATTGCCAAAACTGCGCGTTTCCATTTTTTCTGCCTCCCGCTCCACCCGCGATTTCAGTTTAAGTAGCGCAATGGACTTTCGACTTTAGGCTTGTATCAACGCGCGGCAGTCCTCGCTGTCAAAGTTGTCGCGCAGCCACTCGGCTTTATCGCGCGCCGCTTCTCGCGCCATTTGCGCCAAGCCTTCGTCTACCATCCAGCCGATTTTTTTGTTTTCGCGCAGCAGCCCGCGCAGGGTGAGATACTGCCCTTTCTTGCCATTACAGGGACGACAGAGCAGAATGCGGTTGGTGATGTGATTCTCGCCGCCATCCGCCCGCGGGTGGATGTGGTCGAGTTCCATGAATTCACGCTCCAGCTCGCGGCCACAGCCGGCGCAGATGACATTGCCGTTGCTGCGCTGTGCTTGCAGCAATACATGCACGATCTGGCGATGCGTGAGTTTCTGCCAGGGCTCCATAGCGCGAGGCGTGCGCAGCTTGAGGCTGGGCGCTGCCAATTCGTTTTTGTCGCTGCGGCGGGGCGGCGCGGTTTCATAATGAACGCGCTTTGTCCAGAATTGCGGCGGCGGCTTGTCTTCTGTGAGCATGCCCTCGTCTGCCAGGCGGCTCAGCACGGTCTCGTGCGCTTTGTCCCAGATGTCCATGCCGACCCATTTTCGCCCCAGCTGCTCGGCGGCGACGGGTGTGGTAGCGCAACCGCAAAAGGGGTCGAGTACGATGTCGCCTTCTTTGCTGCTGGCTTGGATGATGCGGCGGTAGAGCGCGAGCGGCTTCTGGGTAGGGTAGCCGGTGCGCTCGGGAGATTGACTAATGGTCGGACGAGTTTCGTCGTGATCCCAAACATCACGGCGATAGGTATCGACATAGTAGTTGCCCGCTTCGTCCTGTTTGGTGTGGCGAAATGGCTTCTGATAGAATTGCCGTTCCATTTGTGGATAGAATGTCCAACGGTCGCCCTTGGTATAAAAGAGTAGCGTGTCATGCTTGCGCGGCCACCACCGCATCGCCACTCCTTGGGTGCGATAGCCCCAAACAACTTCGTTGCGGAAGTTTTGCCGGCCGAATATGGCGTCCATCAAACATTTCAGGTAGGCATGCGCCGTATGGTCGCAGTGCAGATACAAGCTGCCATCCTGCCGCAGTACGCGGTGCATTTCCATCAAGCGCACGCCCATCCAGCACAAAAACGCGCCCATGTCGTCGCCATAGGCTAAACGCGCCCCGGCAATCACGCCATGCACCGCGGGCCAATCGTCCTTGATGCCGTCCGTCCAGTCTTCGTGCACATCTTTATCCCAGCGCCAGCGGTCTTTGAAGCGCGCGCCAGCCGCCAGGCTATCCGGCGTGGCGTGATGATCGCGGTTTTTGTTGAACGGCGGGTCGGTGGCGACCAAGTGCACCGTCTCACTGTTCATGCCGCGCAGGAAGTCCAGGTTGTCGCCGTGATAAAGGGTGCGGTTTTTGAAGTTAAGCTCAGCCATGCGTCCGCCCTTGTCGTAAACAACTTGTACAGACGCAGTATAGCACTGTCCGCGGCCTCACCCCGCCCAAGCCAGCAGCTGCGAGAGCGCGACCGGCTGCAAGTTTCGCCGGTGCAGCAGGCGCAGTAGCGGCGGGGCAGCCAGGTAAGCATTGCGGATGCCGTGATTTAATACCACATGTCCCGGGCGCATATACTTGTCGAGCCGCTCCAGGATGTGCCTGATGCAGATGAGCGCGCATTCTTCTTTTGTGCAGGCTGCGCTCTCGTCGTCAGTCGTAGCGCAGGCGCTTTCGCAGTCCGTATTCACAGTACACAGCGCATCTTGGGAATCAACGCCCCACATAATCACCGGCAGCTCATAAAGCGCTGCCAGCTCCTGGATGGCGTCAGTGATGTGGCCATAGGGCGGGCGGATGCCGATGGGCATAAAATCTGCGCCCAGCGCCTGCCGCATGGCCGCCAGCGCCGGCTCCATTTCTTCATCAATGAGCTGCTGCAAACCGAACTTGCGATGGTGGCGGTGCGTGTATAAGTGGCAGCCGATCTCATGCCCCATAGCTTGCATGCGCGCATACATATTTTCATGGTTGCGGTGCGGACGCTCCAGGTTGTTGGTGATGGCGCGCCCGACAGGAAAGAGCGCGATGCGAATGTTGCGCTGATGATAGAAACTTGCGATGCGAAAGGTGTAATACTCGTTCCACAGGTCGTCATAGGTCAGGCAGACCTTGCGCCCGGCCGCCGCGACAGTCCGAATCGGCTCGGCGTATTCCGCGAATGATCGACCGGGCATCGCCAGCAGGCTGCTGCCAAGCGCCGCGCCCGCGCCCAAAAAACCGACCTGGCGCAAGAACTGCCGCCTGCTGATTCTCAAACTACGGAGAGAACTGGACATAGCTGCAGAGTGTAGCGCTTGTCGGGGTAATTTGCACAGGGATGCACATTTTTCTCCATAGCGACGATGAAGCCCTGTGCCCTCGGTGCCTCTGTGGTGAATTGTTTAGGGGCTTACTTACAATCCATTTGATTTGCTAGGATACGCGGACAAATGACATGCAGGAGCGAAGCCAACCATGCCCACCCTTCCCAACTTTACCCAATTCGATGGTCGCTACTGGGATACAGGCAGTATCCGCAATGCGCTGGATTATCAAGGCAGCGCCGCCCCGCATACGGGCAAAGCCTATGACGAAGCCATGCTGCTGGGCATCAGCGGCGGCATCGCCTTTGGCTACTTCACCTTTCATTACCAGGGCTACGACCCTCAGGTCAACTTGCTGACGCGCAACACCTTTGAGCCCATGCAGCGCATCTGCGAGCGGCTGGGCATCGAGGTTAAGTGGCTGCGCGCCGCCAGCGTCGAGCGCATGCGCCAGAACCTGACCCAGTCCCTGGAAGCGGGGCAAGCGCCTATCGCCCATCCCGATATGTACTTGTTGGAATACAA
Organism: Chloroflexota bacterium; assembly: GCA_009840575.1. Taxonomy (GTDB): domain Bacteria; phylum Chloroflexota; class Anaerolineae; order Aggregatilineales; family Phototrophicaceae; genus UBA6055. The sequence goes on from VXNO01000109.1 coordinate 5,215, forward strand.
CTGCCTGGAAGGCGACGCCGCCACCTGGGGCGCGATGCCGCTGGTGGTCTTTGGTTATGAACCTGGCGGCGCAGCCATGCTCAGTGACCGCAGCGCCCAGCCGCTGACTGTCCCCGCCAAGGCCTTCGACCGGGCGATGAGCCGCGTCAAAAAAGACCGCCACGGCTTGATGCTGCTGGGTCATCCAGATAATGAGCGCTTGCCCACAGCCATGCGCGCTGGCTTGCGGGATGCAGTGCAACTGATGCTCGAAAAACCGCCCAAAGGCGCGGCGCGCAACTTTGGCGTCAAGGCGCTGGCGCACTGGCAAAAAATGCTGGGCGGCACGGGCAAAGGCAGTTGGGCAAAAGAATATAGCTATGGGCGCGCTTGCCTGGCTGCGCATACATCCGCCTACCGCTTTCTGACGCCCGCCTTCGGCAAAACCTGGGCAGCCGACCGCGATAGCTATGCCGATTTCCTGCGTCAAGCCGCCGCTGTGCTGGGCGAAAATGACCTGATCGAGGTGGCGGCGCTTTATGACGAGGCGGGGGCTGCCTGGCAGTGCTTGCTCGATGCGCTGCTGCCGGCGGATGCGGCGCTGCTGAGGCGCGCGCGCGAACTAATCGACCACGGGGCGACTACCTTCATCGCCGAAGGTGGCGCAGGCTTGGCGACAATCGCAGACTGCCGCGATGAATTGGCTGGCTTGATGCAGCTTGCCGAAGCCGACTTCCCGCTGGACGAGAGCGACATGGCGGAGATCCGCGCGAACTTGCGCGAATCTGTGGCGCGAGTCGAAGCGACAGAGGCGCGGGCAATTTTGGCATTAAAAGCGGCCTGCGTTACAATCGGCGCGGACTGAAGCACAATTTGCTTTACAGATAACAAGGAGACAAATCGTATGAACAAGCAGCTTTCTCGCCGCGACTTTTTGCGCATCGCCGCGACAACAGCCGCCGTCAGCAGCATCGGCGCGCTAGGTGTGCAGCCCATCGCCGCGCAAGCCGATGCCGGCGCATTCTCGCTGGCTATGGTCGACTGGAGCGACCCGGTGCAGACCGCCTTCGAAGAAACGATCATCCCGCGCTTCCTCGAAGAGAACCCTGGCACCAGCGTCAGCATCAACTGGACGAATTGGGGGCGTTACAACGAAGAGATGACCACCGCCTTTGCTTCGGGCGTGACGCCGGATGTCTTCCAGGGTGGCGCGGTATGGGCACCACAGATGGCGCGCCGCAACTGGGCGGTGCCGCTCAACGACTTCATCAATGCCGACGCCGAATGGGACTGGGCGGACTTCCCCGCCGGCTTGCAAGCCGATGTGACCATCCGCGGCGATATTGTAGCTGTGCCCTACCGCCAAGACCTGCGCACACTCTGGTACAACCAGGAAATGCTGTCAGAAGCCGGCATCGACGCCCCGCCCACGACCTGGGACGAATTCCTCACCGCCGCCCAAGCCACCACCGTGCGCGGCGACATGGGCTTTGATGTCGAGGGCTATCACTTCTCGGATTCCAGCGGCAATTGGCAGCGAGACTGGCAGCCCTTCTTGATGTGGCTGCACATGGCGGACGGGCAGTTCCTCAGCGATGACCTGACCACCTGCGCGCTGGACTCCGAAGAGGCGCTCACGGCATTGGAATGGCTGGTAGCGCTGGTGCACGAGCATGAAGTAACCAGCTACCCGGGTTTGGACCCGCAAGGCGACCTGAATGTGCTGGCGGGGCGCAACGCCGCCATGCAGCTTTCCAGCGCCGATATGGAGCGGGTCATCAACCTCTACGCGCCCGACGAAGCCGAAACCATCTACCCGACTCTGCCGCTGACCGGCGCTGTGCAAGCCACGCACAGCTGGGTCAACAAGTTCTTCATCAGCAGCCAGACATCCGATACCGTCGCCAGCTGGGGCTTCCTGCGCTTCTTGACGCGCCAGGATATGCTGGAGATCTACAGCGCCTCCAACAACAATACGCCGCCGCGCCTGTCGCTGCTGGAAGCCGAGTATATGTCCGAGAAGCACAAAGTCGTGCTGGAATCCGCCGTGTATGCGCGCACCTTCCCGCAGCACCACAATTTGATCGCGCTCTTCCGCCCCATCGCTGCCGAGCTGGAGCAGGCATTAAGCGGCATGAAAGCGCCCGCCGACGCCCTTGCCGACGCCACTGCCGCCATCGACGAAATCATGGCGGACGATTAGTGCGAAGTTTGCCCTTGGTCTACCCCCCTCGGTCCCCCCATATCAATGGGGGGATGATTGTTCATTTGCGGCCTCGCCATCCCAGCAAGACCAATGCGGCGCATCCCTCCCCCTATCCTGATGGCGGGACAGGGAGTGATTAGCTTGACGCGCCGCGACCGCCTCTATCGCCTGGTCAACAGCCAGGCTTTTGTGGCATTGCTGTTTCTGGCGGTGCCGGTGCTGCTGCTGGCTGCGCTGAAGATATATCCGGTTTTCTACAACCTATACCTCAGTTTCACCCGCTACGAGCTCTTTGAGCCGCCGCGCTTCGTAGGTATGAAGAATTACAGCTATGTCTTCAGCAACACCGTAACTCGCCAGTCCATCATCAATACCCTGCTCTTCACCATCGAGGCGGTGCCAATCGGCACGGCGCTGGCGCTGGTCATCGCCAAGCTGCTGGATCAATCCATTCGCGGACGTGTCTTCCTGCGCACGCTTTATTACCTGCCGGTCGTCAGCTCGGTGGTGGTTTCGGCGATGATCTGGCGCTGGATCTACAGCCCGCAGCATGGCTTGCTGAATTATTTTCTCGGTTTGGCAGGCATCCCGCCGCAGAATTGGCTGAACGACCCCAACCTGGCGCTCATTAGCCTGGTCATCGTGACAATCTGGGGCAGCATCGGCAGCAACATGGTCATCTTTCTGGCGGGCTTGCAGGATATCCCCCGCGATGTGATTGAAGCAGCGCGCGTCGATGGCGCGAACCCGCTGCAGAACTTTCTGCTCATCACCGTGCCTTTGATGCGTCCGGTCATTTTGTTTGTAGTGGTGACATTCACCATCGGCATCTTCCGCAACTTCGGTTTGATCTTCATGCTGACTCAGGGCGGTCCGTTCAACCGCACCAACACCATGGTCTGGGAGGTGTATCAGAATGTCTTTGGCTACCTGCGGCTGGGTCGCGGGGCGGCGATTTCGGTGGTGATGCTGATCATCGTGCTGATATTAACGCTTATCAGCTTCCGAGTGCTGCGTGAAAGGCAAGGCGCATGAAGCAGAGCCAGAGCCACCTCGGTACTTTCAGCCTGTGGGAGGCGCGCATCCCGCTGCTGCTGACGTATGCGATATTGATCGTCGGCGCAATTGTGATGATCATGCCTTTCGTCTGGATGGTCTCGACTTCAATCAAGCCCGACCGCGAGATCTTCGGCGATAGCATTCGCTGGCTGCCCACCGAGTTGGACTTGCAGAATTATACAGACGCCTTTGAACAGACGAACATGCCACGGCTCTTCGCCAATACCGTGCTGGTTACGGCGGTGGCGGTGGTTTCGCAGGTGCTGTTGGGCTCGATGGCGGGTTATGTATTCGCGCGCTTGCACTTCCGCGGCAAGATGCTGCTCTTCTTCGCGCTGCTGACGACCATGATGGTGCCATTTGAGGTCTTGATCATCCCGGTCTTTTTGTTGATTCGCTTCTTCCCGCTGGCGGGCGGCAACGATTTATTCGGGCAAGGCGGCACCGGGCTGATCAATACCTTGGGCGGCGTGATGTTCCCCAATTTTGTATCGGTCTTCGGTGTCTTCCTGTTCCGCCAGTTTTATCTGGGCTTCCCCAAAGAGATCGAAGAAGCGGCGATTGTTGATGGCTGCTCGCGGGTGGGCGTGTACTGGCGCATCTTGATACCCAATTCCAAACCGGTCATGGGCACGATGGCGCTATTCGCCTTTTTATGGTCCTGGAACGACTTTTTGTGGCCCCTGGTGGTGGTCAAGGAAGACAGCTTAAAAACCATCCAGTTGGGCTTGAGCGTCTTCGACCAGGAGCAGGGCACCGCCTGGGCGGAATTGATGGCGGCCTCGGTGATGGCGGTGGTGCCAGTCATCCTGCTGTACATCTTCTTGCAGCGATTTTTGGTCAGCGGCGGTTTGACCAGCGGCTTGAAAGGCTGAGGGAGTCTATGGCGAATCAGGACGATGCTTCGGGTTCGTCTTCGGGCTGCGGCGGCGCAAGCACAGCGAAGAGGCGGTCATCCAGTCGTTGGATGTCGGCTTCCAAGCGCTGGATATCAGCTTTGAGCTCTGTGCGCACACTTTCGACGTCGCTACGGGCGCTATCTATTTCGGCTTTGAGTTCTGTACGAACGCTGATTATGTCGTCTTCCAGTTCAATGCGAACACCATCAATCTTGGTATCCAAGTGAAAAATTAGCGCAAGGTTGAAGGATACAATCGTAAGGAACAGGATGACCGCGCCAGCGATAGTCACCAGACCTTCAAGGGAAAGCGTGCGTGGTTCTTTTGGTGCTGGAGGAGGAGCGACCGCGGTTGCCATGATGCCATCCAGTTTTGTTTGCACTATGATTATTGCAGCATATCATAACACATTCACTAACTTTTCCATTCAGTTTGAAAAGTCCCCCAATACTTTGAGGAGCGCCCAATATGAAAGCCATTATGGTCATGTTCGACTCGCTGAACCGGCGCATGCTGCAGCCCTATGGCGGCGACTGGGCGCAGACGCCCAACTTCCAGCGTTTATCGCAGCGCGCCGCCACCTTCGATAATGCCTTCATCGGCAGCATGCCCTGTATGCCCGCCCGCCGCGAGCTGCACACCGGGCGCTACAATTTTCTGCACCGCAGTTGGGGTCCACTGGAGCCATTTGACGACTCCATGCCCCAACTGCTGGACGAGAACGGCGTGCATTCGCATATCGTCACCGACCACCAGCATTATTGGGAGGACGGCGGGGCGACTTATCACTCGCGTTATACCACCCACGAATTTGTGCGCGGGCAAGAGGGCGATGCTTGGATCGGCGATGTGGCGGCGGGAGTCGTTACTGACGCGCCCAACCCGCACTTTCGCACGCGCTTCCAGGACCAGGTCAACCGCCGCTTCCTCACCGAGGAGAGCCTGATGCCCCAGGCGCGCACCTTCCGCCAGGGCATCGACTTCATGCGCCGCAACCGCGCCGCCGACAACTGGTATTTGCAGATCGAAACCTTCGACCCGCACGAGCCTTTCTTCACACAACCAGGCTGGAAAGAGCTCTACCCCCACGAGTATGCCGGCGAGCCGATGGACTGGCCCCCCTATGCTCCGGTCAGCGAGCCGCCCGCGCTGGTCGAGCATTATCGCGCGCAGTACGCGGCTTTGCTGAGTATGTGCGACCATTATCTGGGGACTGTGTTGGATACCATGGACGAGCTGGATTTGTGGCAGGACACCATGCTCATCGTCAATACCGACCACGGCTTTTTGCTGGGCGAGCATGACTGGTGGGCGAAGATGCGCATGCCCTGGTACAACGAGCTGGCGAATATCCCGCTATTTATATGGGATCCGCGCGCGGCTGTGGCTGGCGAACACCGCAGCAGCCTCGTGCAGACCATCGACCTGCCCGCCACCCTGCTGGATTATTTCGGCATTGCGCCCACAACCGATATGCAAGGGCAGCCACTGGGGCAGACCATCGCCGATGACAGCCCCGTGCGCGAAGTAGCGCTGTATGGCGTGCACGGCGGGCATGTCAATATCACCGATGGCAGCCATGTCTATATGCGCGCGCCAGAAGATGCGGACAACCAGCCGCTCTTCAATTACACGCTCATGACCACGCACATGCGCCATCCCTTCCCGCCTAGCGAACTGAGGGGCATGTCGCTGGCTGAGCCATTCCACTTCACCAAGGACTGCCAGACGCTGAAGATACCCAGCGGCTCCCAGCGCTTCTGGGGGGATGAGCTGCATACTACTTTGTACGACCTGGCGGCAGACCCCGGGCAATTGCAGCCTCTGCAAGATGCGACAGTCGAAGCGCGCATGACAGAAGCCTTGGTAGCCGCCATGCGCGCCAGCGATGCGCCAGCCGAGCAGTATGAAAGGTTGGGGCTGTAACCCTAGCCCGGGTAGGGCGCGATCCAGCGCTCATCGATGCCCAAGCCAAACCCGGGCGCATCCGAAACTTGCAGCCAGCCATCAACCGCGACCGGCATGCCCGGCAGCCAGGTACCTTCGCTCAAAGGTAGGCCCGGGGCTTCGCCAATGAAGTATTCGATCCAGGGCACAGCCGGCATCGCCGCCGAGAAGTGCTGTCCATACGGCGTTCGCGCGCCGGCATGCAGGATAACAGACTTGCCAGCCGCTTCGGCAGCATGGGCGATCTTGAGGCAAGTAGTCAAGCCGCCCACCCATTCGATATCCGGCTGCAAGATATCGACCAGGTTGTGGCGCAGCGCATATTGGAATGGGATATGCGTATACCAGTGTTCGCCCGTGCTGAGCGTCTGCCAGGGCAAACGCGCGCGCAGCTCAGCATGGGCGTCAAAGTCCTCGGGAATGAGGCACTCTTCGAGCCACTTGAGCTGGTAAGGACGCAGCGCTTCCGCCAGCTGCACAGTGTAGTCGACATCAAATGCCATCCAGCAATCCAGCATGAGCTCGCAGTCAGCGCCGACTTGTTCGCGCAGCTTCGCCACCATTTCGACATTGCGCTGCAAGCCAGCCAGCCCGTCGGCAGGCCCATGGGGACAAGCCAGCTTGTGCGCGCGGAAGCCCAACTCTTGATACCAGTCGATGTCGTTGCCGGTGGAATAGCAAAACAGCCGCTCTTTTTGCAACCCGCCGATCAAGCTATAGACCGGTTGCCCCAGCGCCTTGCCTTTGGCATCCCAAAGCGCCAGATCGACCGCGCTGATAGCATAAGACGCCAAGCCCGCGCTGCCATAGAACTTGGTCAAGCGGAACATCATGTCGGCCAGGCGCTCGATGGCAAAGCCGTCTTGACCGACCAATTGCGGCGCGAGGTGATCTTCAATAATGGCGGCGACTGGTCTGCCATGGTTGGTTGACCCCAAGCCCCAGCTGCCATCTTCCAACGTTACCTGGCAGAAGACCCGTCCCCAGCCCGTGTTGGTCCATGAGCTGCGGTGGCGCTTGACATGGGGATAGCGCGACATGGGGGTGGCGACCTCGGCTGTCTGCTGCCAGGCGGGGCGGCGCGCTTTTTGGCTGGGCGCTCGCCGCGGCAAGTTGACCTGCACGGCGCGGATGGATGTGATCTTCATGCGCCACCAGCCTGAAGCTGCCGATAGTCGCCTTCGATGGTCGTGAATTCGAGGATATTGCCAAAAGGGTCGCGGCAGAAAAAGCGCGGACGACCGGGGATCGGCGTTACCGCATAGGGTTGGTAGCCAGCAGTCAAGAGCCGCTCGCGCAGCCCTAGCAAATCATCGACTACCAGGCAGAGATGCCGGTTGGAGCGGTCGTCCAGCGGCGCTTCGAGGAAGACATGCAGCTCAGCATCTTCCCCGGCGCGGAACCAGATGACTTCATCAGCTTGCAGGCTCTTGGGCGGCGGGATTTCTTGCATGCCCAGCAAGCCGCCATAAAATTCGCGGGTGGCTGCCTCACTGCCGGGCGGCCGCGGAATGCTGACATGCTGCAAGCGCGCGTTCATCATCACCTCATGGGGTTGCTTTGCTGGCTATTGTACTCGGTATTCGCATGGTAGTCGTGGTGAATCATTTGATGTAATTGCCCTGACCCCAACGCCGGGCAATCGCGCCATTTGCAGCTTTATGGTTACAATAGGGTTTCGCACACACAAAGCATTTTGGGAGACTTTCTCATGCGCAAATTCTCGTTGTTCCTCGTCTTGCTGCTCGCTATTGGCGGCGCTGCCTTGGCTCAAGACGCGCCCAGCATCGCCGTTATGACGCCTTTCCTCGCCCAGCCCGGCACGCAGCTGATGGTGGAAGGTTTTGAAGCCGCCGCCGCGGACAAAGGCTGGCAGGTCAATGTCATCGATACCAGCGAAGATATCGCCGCTTTGGTCAGCCGCATGGAAGATGTCGCGCTGCAAGGCGTGGACGCCATCGTCATCAATGTAGACCCCACCCAGATTGAGCCGGGCTTGCAAGCCGCCGCTGATGCCGGCATTCCGGTCTTTGGCTTGGATTCGGGCGCGCATCCGCTCTTGGCTACCAATGTAACCAGCAACGGCTATACCATGGCCGCCGAGACAGCCACTTATGTGGTCGACCGCCTGAACGGCGCGGGCAATGTGGTGATGTTCATCTTCGAGCCCTACCCGCCCGTGCAGAAGCGCGGCGCAATCGCCCAAGCCATCTTTGATAATACGCCCGATATCCACATTATGGACGCCATCACGCCCAGTTTTGACAATGGTCCGCTCGAAGGCGCGCGCAATGCCATGGAGGCTGTGCTGCTGGCGCACCCGGAAGCGGGCAGCATCTCGGCGGTCTGGGCAGCTTGGGATGATCCCGCCCTGGGCGCGCTGCAAGCCATTGAAGATGCCGGACGCGCCGACGAAGGTATCGTCATCGTGGGCATAGACGCCACCAACCAAGCCCGTGACGCCATCGCCCGCGGCAGCAATTTTGAAGCGACCGTCGCGCAGGATTTCAGTGGTATGGCGGCGCGTGTGGCGGACTTGGTCGAGGCGCGCCTGGGCGGCATGATGAGCGCGCAGGTCAACCACTATGTGCCAGCCCGGCTGGTAACCCAAGCCGACTTGGTGGGCTAATAGCAAAACTTGTAGGGGCGAGGCGCTGACTCGCCCGCTCATAATACACAGGCTCGTCCATGCACTTAAAAATCCGCCGAGCCAGCAAAGCCTATGCGGGTGTCCCGGCGCTGATTGACGCGGCGCTGGATTTGTACGGCGGCGAGGTCTTGGGGCTGGTCGGAGAAAATGGCGCGGGCAAATCCACGCTCATCAAGCTGCTGGCGGGTTTGGAAGCGCCCGATTCGCTGGAAGCGCGTCTAAATGGCGCGCGCGTAACCATCCCCGATTCGGCGGCGGCGCGGCGGCTGGGTTTGCGCTTCATCCATCAGGAATTGGCGATCGTGCCGGCGCTCACCGTGGCGGAGAACCTCTTCCTCAATAATCCATTGCCGCGCCTGGGGGGCGTCTTCGTCAATCGGGCGGCGCTGTATACACTGGCGGACGAAGCCCTGCGGCGGCTGGGCATCGAGCATATTGACCTGCGTCAGCGCGCGGCACTGCTCAGCCCGGGTGATGCCATGCTGGTCAAAATCGCCAGCGCATTCATCGGCGCGGATGAGCAGCAGCCGCTCATCTACATCATGGACGAGCCAAGCGCCGCGCTGAACCAAGCCGAAGCTGAGCTGCTCTACGCGGTCATCGAACGACTGCGGGCGCGTGGCTGTGCCCTGCTGGTCGTAACCCACCGCCTGCACGAGCTCTTCCGCATCGCCCAGCGCGTCACGGTCATGCGTGATGGCCGGGTGGTCACTACGCAGAAAATCACCGAGACCAGCGCCGAAGCGCTCATCCAGGCGATGACCGGCGCGAACGCTTCTCAACTGCCGGCCACCGAGCAAGTTAAGACCGTCCCGCCTGCTGAGCGACCATTGCTGCGTGTGCGCGGCTTGCGGACCGATGCGCTTGTTTCCGCCAGTTTTGAGCTGCGCGCGGGCGAGATCGTGGGCGTGGCTGGCCTGGCGGGGGCGGGACGGTCACAGTTGCTGGGCGCGCTGATGGGCATCGACAAGCGGCGGGCTGGCGGGATTGAGCTGGCCAGCGAGGCGCTGCAAAATCCCGCGCCGGCGGACTGCTGGGCGCGTGGCATCGCTTACCTGCCCGAAGAACGGCGTTCGCAAGGGCTGCTGCTGGGCGGGCGGGTCAGCCACAATATGACCCTGCCGCATCTTAGTCGCTTCCGCCGCTGGCTAGCCATGATGGACCGCCGCGCCGAAGACCGCCGCAGCCAGCAACTGAGCCACTCGGTGCAACTGCGCGCCACCGGCATTCAGCAACGACTGCGCGAGCTCTCCGGGGGCAACCAACAGAAAGTCATGTTTGCGCGGGCGATCCTGGCGAAGCCGCGCCTGGTCTTGCTGGACGAGCCGACTCGTGGCGTCGATGTGGGCGCAAAACGCGATATCTACCGCCTAATCCGTGAATTGGCGGCTGACGGCGCGGGCATCTTGCTCGTGTCATCCGAGCTGGATGAATTGCTGGCGCTCTGCGGACGCATCCTGATTATGCGCGAAAGGCGGCTGGTTGACGAAGTACCCACAGCCGACCTGGACGAGCGCGCCCTGCTGTCGCTGATGTTTGCGGGGGCAGCGTAGGATTCACTACAGAGGCGCAGAAGTAAAACCAAGTAAGTGATGCGAAAGATAGAGGAGTGGCGAGAGGGGGTAGACCACTAGCGGCAAATCTTAAAATTTTCATTCGCATGACTTACCTGCAATTACTGAGGGAAAGCCTAGGGGCGAGGCGGTGGCTCGCCCGTTTCATGCAGGCTCCTGCGTTATGCAGGCTGCCGGATGCGTTATAATCGGGTGGCAATTTGATACTTCAACCAACTCCAGGAACATTTTGCCACAGCTTCCGCACATGCCTGCTTTTCTGCGCCGATATGGCACCTTGATTGGCTTCCTGGCCATCGTGCTTTTCTTTTGGACGCAGCGCCCGCAGACCTTCATGACCCTGCCCAACTGGGTCAATATCACCCGCCAGATGAGCATTTTGGGCGTGGTGGCTTTCACCATGACCATCGTGATGGTGACGGGCGACTTTGACCTCAGCGTGGGCGCGATGGCCAGCCTGGTGGGCATTGTGGCGGGCAGCGCATTTCAAAGCGGCGCGGGCGTGGGGGAGGCGGTCGCGCTGGCGCTGCTGGTCGGGCTGGCGGGCGGCGCGCTCAACGGGCTGCTGGTGGCGGGCGTCGGCATCTCGGCATTTGTGGCGACCCTGGGCACGCTGACGGTCTTCCGCGGCTTGGCGCTGTATACCAGTGGCGGCGCTTCCATCTATGGTCGTGTCATCCCCGCCGAGTTTTCTAGTTTTGGGCGCGGCGCGATTCAACTTGGGGAGCTGCGCATCCCCAACTTGACCTTGCTGGCGGCGCTGGTTTTGGCCTTGGTCTTCGTCATTCTGCGCTTCACCATTGTCGGGCGGCGCTTGTATGCCATCGGCGGCAATCGCGAGGCGGCGCGTTTTGGCGGCATTCGCATCGCCCGGCTGCGCATGCTCAGCTTTGTCATCAGCGGGCTGGGCGCGGCGGTCGCGGGTTTGATGCTCTTCAGCCGCCTCTCGACCGCCCACCCTACCCAAGGCGAAGGCTTGATGCTGCAAGCCATCGCGGCGGTTTTCCTGGGCATGACCATGAACGAAGAAGCACAGCCCAATGTCTTAGGCACGTTGGTCGGCGTGCTGATTTTGGGCGTGCTGGCGAACGGGCTGACGCAAATGCAGATCGACACCTACATCCAGCAGATTCTGACGGGCTTGATTATCATCCTGGCGGTTACCTTGAGCAGTTTGTCGCAGCGGGGCTTGCGCGCGCCGGAGTGGCTGCGGCGTCTGCTGTCAGAGCGGAGAACGACATGAACGCGCCCTGGTTGGTCTTGGATATCGGCACGGGCAGCGCCAAAGCCGCGCTCATCCAGGACAATCGCATCCTCGCCAGCGCCAGCGCCACCTACCCGACCACGCATGGCAGCGCCGGCATCGTCGAGCAAGATGCCGGGCAATGGTGGGCGGCGGTGTGCAAGTGCTGTCGGGAGTTGTCACCGCGACAGGTAGCCGGCATCGCGCTGACCGGGCAGATGCAGGATGTCCTGCTGCTGGATGCTAAGGGGCAGGTCATCCGCCCTGTCATCTTGTACAGCGATACCCGCGCCCGCGCCGAAATTGAAGAGATTCACGCGCTGGTCGACGCAAGCGAGCTGACTCGCCTGACCGGCACAGAGCAAAATGCCGGCAGCCTGCTGGCGAAACTGCGCTGGCTGTGGCGGCACGAACGCGGCAGCATCGAGCGCGCCGAGCATCTGTTGCTGGGCGGCGCTGACTACATCGCCGCGCGCCTGTGTGGCGGCATGGCTTCCGATAGCACCACCGCCGCGACGACCGGTCTGTGGCAGCTAGCCGCGGGCAGATTGCTGGACGCGCCGATATTGCGCCGGCTGGAGCTTGGCTGGGCGCTGCCACTGCTGCCGCGAGTGGTGGACGGTGGCGCGCAAGTCGGTCTGTTGGGGATGGCGCCGGCGCAGGTACTGGGCTTGCCAGCGGGAACGCCTGTGCATCTAGGTCCGGGCGATGCCGGGTCCGCCACCATCGGCGCGGGCTGTGGCGAGGTCGGTCCCGCCTATGCCTATATCGGCAGCAGCGGCTGGGTGGGCTTCAGCGCGCGGGAGATCGGCTCAGCGGCGGCGGGCGTGATGAGCCTGGCGCATCCGCGGCGCGGGCATTTCATCCAGGTCGTGCCGATGATGACCAGCGCCGGCAACCTCAGCTGGCTGCGCGGTCTCTTCGCTAACGAAGACTACGCGCAAATCATCGCCCAAGGCTGCGCAGCCCCGCCCGGCAAGCTGCTATTTTTGCCCTACCTGCAAGGCGAGCGCGCGCCTTTTAACGACCCGCTGGCGCGAGGCGCGTTCGTGGGTCTCGCTGTCGATAGCGGGCGTCCGCAGGTGGTTCGGGCGACGCTGGAAGGCATTATCTTCGCCTATCGCCACACGTTGTCGGCGCTTTCACCACAATTTCCGGCACATCTGACGCTAATCGGCGGCGGCGCGCGCGACGACAAGTTGAACCAGCTATTCGCCGACATCCTGGGGCTGCCTGTGCATTTGCCGCCAGCCGCGGAACATGCTGGTCTGCATGGCGCATTAAGAGCAGCGCAGGTAGCCCGCGGCACAGCCGATAATTTTGCCATCCCGCCGGCGCGGGAGACGCGCATATTCCCGCCACAGACGCAGCATAAAGAACATTATGCGCGCCAGTACCAGCGTTTCCTGGCGGCATATCAAGCGCTAAAGCCCTTGTTCGCGCAGATGGCGGAGTGAGCCTTAATTCATCACAGAGGCACAGAGGCTGGTAGTCTACCCCACCCCCGGACCCTCCCCGAAGCATCAGGGAGGGGAGCCAAGGCAGGCGCAATTGCGATTCTGCATGGGTTTCGATGGCTATGCGAATGCTCGGCGAAACCTTCCCGACGGGTCAGTGTCTACGCGCCCCCATTGCCATGCGAATGCTCGGCGAAACCTTCCCCCCATTGCTATGGGGGGACCGAGGGGGGTAACTGTACTGAGTCCTACAGTCCCAGCATCGCCCCGCGCCGTTTGTAGCCATAGAGCGGCAAATCCAACTGCCCATCGCTGAGCAGGCTCTCGACGCTGAAACCCTGAATGACCGGATAACTGCCCCAGGCGTCCTTGAACGTCGCTTTCACGCGCTGGTTCTCGACTGTGCCAAGCTGGTCGGCGAAACAAACCATGACGCCAGCCGTCGCTTCGTAGCGGCGCACAGTTTCATGCAACGCCT
>VXNO01000177.1:0-10189 GCA_009840575.1 Chloroflexota bacterium
CGCCTGCCTTGGCTCCCCTCCCTGATGCTTCGGGGAGGGGCCGGGGGTGGGGTAGCAACCCCCCTCGCCCCCCAAAGCATTGGGGGGAAGGCTTCGCCGCGCATTCGCATAGACATCGAAAGCCATACAGAAGCGCGCTTCCGCTTGCCGTCGCTCCCCTCCCTGATGCTTCGGGGAGGGGTAGTGTAGCGCCCCTGTGGTGAATAAGGAGTTTAGCTTATGGAACTCAAAGACTATCAGGTCAAGGCGCTGGATACATTTGACCAGTGGTTTGAAGCGCTGCGGAGACAGAAAGCCCAAAGCCAGAAGGACGCCGCGAGATATGACTTGGTGGGCTTGGAGATGCCCGCGGAGATGCGCGACTTCCCGAAGCTCGCCTGGCAAAAATTGTACGAAACTGGCGTCGTCAAGTCAAAAAACTATGTCGCGCGTCAGGACGGGGCGGGGCGGCACATCCCGCATATCTGCTTCAAAGTGCCGACGGGCGGCGGCAAGACTCTGCTGGCGGCGGAGGCGCTGGGGCGCATCCAGCGTCCGCGCGGGCTGGTCTTGTGGATCGTGCCATCGCGAGCCATCTATCAGCAGACCAAAGACGCGCTGTGGAACCGCGAACACCCCTACCGACAGCGGCTGGAAAGCGCCAGCGGCGGCCGCGTGAAGATGCTGGAGAAGGACGACCGCCTCCAGCCCGCCGACCTGGATAATTATCTATGCGTCATGCTCTTGATGTACCCGGCCGCCAACCGCCGCCGCAGCAAGGAGTTCCTGCGCTTCTTCCGCGATTCTGGGCGCTATACAGCCTTCTTCCCCGGCAGCGATGACGCGCTCTTTGATGGCCGCCTCTTGCGGCGCTACCCCGACCTGGACAGGGGCGATGGACCCATCCGCCAGAGTTTGTTTAATGTCATCAAAATGCGCCAGCCGGTCATCATCCTGGACGAGGCGCACAAAGCCTATGGCAAAAAGCTGGCGGGCGCGAGGGATTTCGCCGACGCCATCAACCGCTTGAACCCGCGCCTGGTCATGGAGTTTTCCGCCACGCCCAACCAACACATCAGCAACCTGCTGGTCGATATCACTGGCCTCGAGCTCAAAAGCGAAGAGATGATCAAGATGCCGGTGCAGGTGGTCAGCCAGATGAAAGCCAACTGGCAGGATACGTTGGCGGCTGCGGCGGAAGAATTGGACAAAATCGACCAAGCCGCGCGCAGCTTGCATCAGCAGGACAATCGCTACATCCGCCCGATTGCCGTGGTGCGCGTGGAACGAACCGGGCGCGACCAACGCGATGGCATGCGAGTCCATGCCGAAGACGCCCGCGAATTCCTGCTGCAAAACCTGGGCATCCCGCCCGAAGCCATCCGCGTCAAGTCGGCGCAAAATGACGAGCTGGGTCGCGAAGACCTGCTGTCCGAGGGGAGCGCCGTGCGCTGGATCATCACCAAAGCGGCGCTGATGGAAGGCTGGGATTGCCCTTTCGCCTACTTGCTGGTGCTGTTGGACAACACCCGCTCACAGACCGCGCTGACGCAACTGGTAGGCAGGATTTTGCGCCAGCCGCAAGCGCGCCTCACCAGTAGCGAAGCGCTGGACCGCTGTTATGTCTATTGCTGGAATCTTGATGTCCTGCGCGCCGTCGACCAGGTGCGCCAGGGCTTGCAGGACGAGGGGCTGGGCGATTTGGCGGGGCAGGTCGAAAGCGAAGAAGTCGAAGACGCGCGCCAGGAATCCAAGCCGATACTCAGGCGCGCGCCATTTCGCGGCTTGCCCATCCGCATCCCCAAAGTGCTGCACCACAGCCGCGCTGGCTGGCGAGAGCTCGACCACCTGCAAGACATCCTCGCCGAAGTCGACTGGGACCAGGTCGCGCCCTTGGCCTATCAGCAAGCCATTAATGAGGCGGCTTATTGGGAAAGCGCCGAGGTCGATGTCGGCGGGCAGCGCCCCAGCTATTCCGAACCCGAAGCGCTGCGCATCGACAAGACCTTGCGCATCGCTTGGTTCGCGCGGCGCTTGTCGGATATTGTGCCCAACCCCTGGCAGGCGGCGGAGTTCGCCCAGGGCATGATCAAGCTGCTGCGTCAAAATGGCTTGTCCGATGAAGAAATGTTTGATGGGCGCGCCAAATTCGTCGACCAACTGCGGTCGCATCTACGCGATGAACGGGACCGCCTCTGCAAAGCCATCTATGAAAAGAAACTCGCCACGGGGCAAATCAAATTCGATTTCTTCACAGAGCCTAATTTTGCCTTTCGAGAACATGAACCGTTTCGCTGGCAGAAAGGCGACCACACATTGGAAAAACCGGGCGGCTTGCCCATCCAGCTAAGCTTGTTCGAGCGCGTTTACGAAAGTCAATTTGACTCAAAGCTGGAGAAAGATTTCGCCTACCACCTGGAAAAACAGCCCATCAAATGGTGGCACCGGGTCAAACGCGAATACTATGTTATCGGCTGGCGGAACGAGAAGATCTACCCGGACTTCGTTACCTTCGCCGACCGCCACTTCGGACTATTTGAGACCAAAGGCGCGCACCTGCGCAACGCGGATACGGAATACAAACGCCAAGTGTTTGAACTGTTGCAAGGCCATTTTAATAGCGCCGCTCGCCAAATCCGCGTGCGTCAAAGAACGCCTCAGCAGGGTCAATTTGAAATCGTCTACGCCAATGAGTTTCCGTCTGTCAGCGCTTCGGTATAATTGCTAGCGGGGATACACTATCGGGATACAGGGAAGTAGGAAGGATGAACCTGCCATGTACACCGACCTCAGCAGCGACGAATACCGCCAGCAATTCGCCGATGACGACCTGGACGACTACCAGCTCATCGATGTGCGCGAAGACGACGAATACGCCGAAGCCCACCTGCCCGGCGCAATCAACATCCCCTTGAGCGAATTCATGGCGCGCGTCGATGAAATTGACGAAGACCTGCCCGTCCTGCTGGTCTGCAACACCGGCGTCCGCTCGGCGCAGGCAGCTATGTATCTGGCCAGCCTCGGCTATGATCAGCTCTATAACCTCGAAGACGGCACCAAAGGCTGGCGGGAAAAAGGCTACCGCGTAGACCGTTCGCAAGACTTCTAGCCGCGCCAGGTTTTCGGTTAGAATAGCGCGGAAAGAACAGAGCAGGTCGCGCATGGAAGCGAACTTCCTAAACCAAACTGTGTGGACTGGCGACTGCCTCGACATCCTGCGTGGCATGAACTCCGAGTGCGTCGATTTAATTTGCCTCGACCCGCCCTTCAATTCCAACGCCAATTACGCCGCGCCGATTGGCTCGCAGGCAGCCGGCGCGGAGTTCAAAGATACCTGGACGCTGTCGGATATTGACAGCGAGTGGATCAACCTCATCGAGAGCAAGCACCCAGGGCTGTATCGCGTCTTGCTCGCCGCGATGACCGACAGCGACAAGTCCTACCTGGTCTATATGGCAGTCAGGCTGCTGGAGATGCGCCGCATCCTCAAGCCGACGGGTAGCCTATTCCTGCATTGCGACCCCACCATGAGCCACTACTTGAAGCTGGTCATGGACGCCATTTTTGGACGCGGCAATTTTCGCAATGAGATTATCTGGCATTATTCTGGCTGGAACAAACGGCTGAAAGCCCATATTGAGCGCCGCCATGATGTCATATTGTTTTACTCCAAAGCCGATGGCGCGGTGTTTCATCCTCCAACAAGAACCTGGGACAGCAAAGAGGAATACATCAAAGTCAGAAAGCAGAAAGTTCGCGTTGATGAGGATGGACGAGAGTATGTATTGTCCGATGGTGGCGGTGGAAAACGGGTGCGAAGGTATTTGGATGAGGCGATGCGCTATGGCGTTCCTCTGGACGACGTGTGGGATATTCCAAAACTGAATAACTCCGACAAAGAGCGCACAGGCTACCCCACCCAAAAACCGCTTGCCCTCTATAGCCGCTTAATCGCAACGGGCAGCGATGAAGGCGCTTTGGTGCTTGATCCTTTCTGCGGCTGCGCTACGACTTGCATCGCCGCGCAGGATTTGGGACGGCAGTGGGCGGGCATCGATGTGGCGGGCAAAGCCATCGAACTGACCAGGGTGCGCCTGCGCGAAGAACTGGGCTTATTTGCCAATCCCATTCACCGCACCGATATCCCCCAGCGCGCCGACATGGGCAAGCTGCCGCGCCCCGCCAGCCACAAGAAGACTTTATACGGACAGCAAGCGGGCAACTGCGAAGGCTGCGGCGAGCATTTCCAGATACAGAATCTCGAAGTCGACCACATCATCCCGCGCTCGAAAGGCGGCACCGACCACATCGAGAACTTGCAGCTATTGTGCGGCTCCTGCAACCGCATCAAGGGCAATCGCGGTATGGAATACTTAAGAGTGAAACTTCAGTTGCGATGACCGCTCAATGGCAATTTGCTGAACAGAGACTATACAACTATTGACTGACAGAAACCCAATTTTATAGAGGAGGCACCAGCCATGGCTTTACGCTCGATGGTAGGCGCGAATGTCAAACGCAAGGAAGACCCCGGCTTGATCAACGGCGCGGGCAAATATGTAGGCGATATAAAAATGCCCGGCATGGCGCATGTGGCTTTCCTGCGCAGCCCCTACGCCCATGCCAAGCTCCTCGGCATCGACTGCGCCGCCGCAGAGTCGCGGGCTGGCGTGCTGGCTGTCATCACCGGCGCTGACTTGCAAGACGAATGGGAGACCGTGCCAGTCGCGGGTGGGCGGGTGGCGCGCGCCAACTACAGCCACTATGCCATCTCAGTCGGGCGCGTGCGGCATGTGGGCGAGATCGTGGCGGCTGTCATCGCCGAGAGCGCCGAAACCGCCGCTGATGCCCTGGACGATATCGCGGTGGATTATGAAGAATTGCCGGCTGCGGCCGATCTGCTGACAGCCTATGCAGGCGCTGCCCCGCCGATCTTTGATGGGCTGGATAGCAATATCGTGGATACGGGTGAAAAGAAGAGCGACGATGTCGACGCGGTCTTTGCGGACGCGCCCCACAGCTTGCGCCAGCGCATGCACAGCCAGCGCGTCGCCGGCGTGCCTATGGAAGTGCGCGCCGTGTTGGCTGCGCCCGATGCCGTCACCGGCGGTCTGACCATCTGGACGAGCACACAGATCCCGCATGGCGTGCGCTCGGCATTGGCGGAGGCGCTGCGACTGCCCGAGAACACCTTGCGAGTCATCGCGCCCAATGTCGGCGGCGGCTTCGGCGTGAAGAATCAGCTATACCCCGAAGAGATGGCGCTGGCAAAGCTGGCGCAACTGCACAACAAGCCCTTGCGCTGGTCGGGCACGCGCGCCGAACACTTCAGCGCCACCACCCACGGTCGCGCGCAGATCGCCGATATCGAAGTCGCATTTGACGATGCCGGGCGCATCCTCGGTTTGCGCCTGCATGTGATTGGCGAGCTGGGCGCATACCCGCCGTTTTATGACATCGCCCACCTGACCGGCTTGATGGCGACCGGCAACTATGCCATCCCCGCCGTGCACTTCAAAGCCAGCAATGTCTTCACCAACACAGTGGCTGTGGCTGCCTACCGCGGCGCGGGCCGTCCCGAAGCCATCTATTACATCGAGCGCGCCATCGACCTCATCGCCGGCGAGCTGGATATCGACCCAGCCGATGTGCGCCGCCGCAACTACATCCAGCCCGAACAGTTCCCCTACAAGACACCCACGGGCTCGACCTATGACACCGGCGACTACGAAACCAACCTGGATACAGCGCTGCGAGCCGCCGATTACCCTGCCTTGCGCGCCGAACAAGCCCAAGGCCGTGCCGATGACAATGGCAGCCTGCTGGGCATTGGCATGGCGACCTATGTCGAGATGTGCGGCTTTGGTCCTTATGAAAGTGGACTTGTGCGCGTCGAACCCAGCGGCACCGTCACCGTCTATACAGGCGCATCACCGCATGGGCAGGGCTTGCAAACGACCTTCGCCCAGGTCGTCGCCGATGAGATTGGCGCGGATTATGACAAGATCGTCGTGCGGCACGGCGATACTGGCGCGCAACCAGTCGGCGTGGGCACCTTCGGCAGCCGCAGCCTGGCGGTGGGCGGCTCCGCCATTGTGCGCGCTTCAAAGGTCGTGCGGGAAAAAGCCATAAAAATCGCAGCGCACATGCTGGAAGCAGCGCCCGGCGATATTGAATTTGCCGATGGCGAATACCGCGTTAAAGGCGCGCCCAGCAGCAGCTTGAGCCTGAGCCAGATCGCCAAACGAGCCTACAGCGAGCGGCTGCCCGACGATATCGACACAGGCTTGGAAGGCACCGATTTCTTCCGCCCGCCCGACTTCATCTATCCTTTTGGCACCCATATCGCCGTGGTCGAGGTCGAGCGCGCAACGGGCTGCGTCCGCCTGCGCAACTACTTCTCGGTGGACGATTGTGGTCCGCGCATCAGCCCGCTGCTGGTAGCGGGGCAGATCCACGGCGGCTTGGCGCAGGGCATCGGGCAAGCGCTGCTCGAGCAGGTCATCTACGATGAGCAGGGACAATTGCTGACCGGCACCATGATGGATTACACCATGCCGCGCGCCGACGACTTCCCGCACTTCACGCTGGACGCCACCGTGACCGAGACGACGCTCAACCCCTTGGGCGCGAAAGGCATCGGCGAGGCAGCCACCATCGGCTCGACGCCCGCCGTCGTCAACGCTGTTATGGATGCGCTGCGTCCGCTGGGCATTCGCCATATCGACATGCCCTTGACGCCCAGCCGCATTTGGGAAGCCATGCAGTCCGCCTGAGCGCCTGGCAGATTGCTAACGAATGTAGCCGAAAAGGAACGATCCTTATGAAAGTCAGGTTGGCAATCCTCTTGCTGGTTGCTTTGTTCACCAGCAGCATCGCCACTGCCCAGAATTACCAAGTCCGCGCCAACCGGGGCCTCAACCTGCGCGCAGAAGCCAGCTTGCAGTCGCGGGTTGTCCATACCGTGCGGGTCGGGGCAATCCTGCAAGTGGTTGGCAGCTTCAACCGCTGGCTCAAAATCGACCACCATGGCGGGGTTGCCTGGCTCGCCAATTGGACGGACCACAGCCGCGTGGGCGAGCCAACGCAACACACTACGCAGCACACCAGCGCGCCAATTGACAACTGCTGCTTCGTCGACCGCCAATGCAACAGCGATGATGAATGGACGCATGGCTATTGGGCTTTCCAGCATGGAGAATGCCCAGCGCCACCCCAACCGGCGATTAGCCTGCCAGCCGCTCCCATCAGTATATCTAGCGCCGCTGGAGGCAAGCCGCAGCCCCTGCGCCCCGAAAGCGTGACCCTGCAACTGCCCTACTCGGTGACCGACTGGGCGCGCGTGGGCGAACCCGGCGTCGACAATTGCTGCCAGATCGGCTGGGATTGTGTAAACGACACCGAGTGGTTGCGCGGCTTCCAGGTCTACCAAGCCAGCCAGTGCCATCACAGCGCGCTCTCGATCCTTGGCTCTGATTATTTCCGATCCATGGCTGAGCAAGCCTTCGTGACGATGCGAAATCACGCGCCAGATTGGTATGCCTATGTGGTCAGCGGTTTGCACGGCGCAACGATGCTAGCACCGGACGCTGGCGGCGGCACGCACCCCGACCACAGAACTTACGAAACCGGCTTCCACAACGCGCATGCGCCCACCGAAGCCGATGTCTATGATTTCGTGGGTGGTTTGGCGCACGAAGCCTGCCACTTGCATATGTGGAACCGGGGCTTGACTGTGGCTAGCTGGAAGAACGAACTGCCCTGTGTCGAGGCGCAGCTCTATGCTACAGAAGCAGTCGACCCCGTCGACCGGCAAAGCTACTGGCTGCGCGACCTCATCGTCAACCTGCACGACCCGTCGCGCTGGTGGTGGTAGGCGCAAATCCCCCCAGCCTGCTCCATCCCCAGGGCAATCGCGTCAAAATTAATTCACCACAGGGGCGCAGAAGTAAGAGCAAGTAAGTCGTGAGGGGGAAACTGTAGGGACGAGGCGGTGACTCGCCCAGAATCATCACAGAAAACGACGGGCGACCCAAGGCTCGCCCCTACATTCATTCCTGGACTTTCGCATTGCTTTCTTGATTCTACTGAGGCACAGAGCGGGCTTGCCAAGACAAGCCCCTACAAATCCCTCAGCCATGAGTCTTGGTGCCCTTTTTGAGCTTTGTGTCTTTGTGGTTAAAGTTTCACGACTTACTTGCGCATACTGAGGGCACACAGGGGATAACGTCTTTTTGCGCCGCGCTCGCAAGCTGGCTACACTTGCCTTGCTGTGCATGTGGCGCAGTTCATAAGGATTTGTATCCAAAAGGAGAATCACCATGAAACGTTTATCGCTATTGATTGCCTTGCTGTTGCTTTTTGCCAGCTTGGTGCCGGGCGCGCTGGCGCAGGATGATGGCTATACCATCGCCTTCGTGCCGGGCGTCAACCCCGACCCCTTCTACATCACCATGTCGACAGGCGTCAATCAAGCCGCGACCGACCTGGGGCTGACGATCATCCAGCAAGACCCGGAACGGTTTGATGTCACCGTCTCCGCGCCCATCATCGAAGCGCTCATCGCCCGCGGTGATATCGCCTCGCTGGTAACCGCGCCCAATGACAAAGAGCAATCCATCCCCGTCCTGCAATCGGCGCACGAAGCCGGCATCCCCGTGCTGACCGTCGATACCTTTATCGGCGATGGCAATTATGCCGATGGCGAAGTTACCTTCCCGATGACCTACATCGGCAGCGACAACACCCAAGGCGGTTACATCGCCTGCTCGGCATTGGCGGACGCCCTGCCCGAAGGCTCGAAGATCTATGTAACCAACACCCGCCCCGGCATCAGCACCACCGACCAGCGCGAAGAAGGCTGTCTAAGCGCGGCTGAAGACCGCGGGCTGGTTGTGGCGCGCGTCGATTACAACGAAAACAGCGCCGATATGGCGCAGCAGCAGACAGCCGCCGTTCTGCAAGCCAACCCGGATATCGTCGGCATGTTCGCCACCAATACCTTCGGCGCGCTGGGGGCTGGCACGGCGATTCAGAACGCCGGCTTGCAAGGCGCGGTCGAAGTGGCGCTCTTTGATGCCAGCGAAGAGAATATCGGCTTCCTCAACGATGGCATCGTCTCGCTGGTCATCGCCCAAAAACCCGCCGATATGGGCTACCTGGGCGTGGCGCTGGCAACAGCTTATCTGGACGGCGTCGGCAGCATCCCGGCGCGCATCGGCACGGGTTATGCCGTCATCACCAGCGACAATGTGGACGACCCGGATGTCGCGCGCTTCATCTACACCAGCAATACGACCGACCCGGCACCAGCCCTCGATGACAGCTACAACCTGGCTTTTGTGCCCGGCGTCAACCCCGATCCCTTCTACATCACCATGTCGCGCGGCGTCTATGCGGCTGCCGAACGTCTGGGCATCACTGTCATCCAGCAAGACCCGGAACGGTTTGATGTCACCGTCTCCGCGCCCATCATCGAAGCGCTCATCGCCCGCGGTGATATCGCCTCGCTGGTAACCGCGCCCAATGACAAAGAGCAATCCATCCCCGTCCTGCAATCGGCGCACGAAGCCGGCATCCCCGTGCTGACCGTCGATACCTTTATCGGCGATGGCAATTATGCCGATGGCGAAGTTACCTTCCCGATGACCTACATCGGCAGCGACAACACCCAAGGCGGTTACATCGCCTGCTCGGCATTGGCGGACGCCCTGCCCGAAGGCTCGAAGATCTATGTAACCAACACCCGCCCCGGCATCAGCACCACCGACCAGCGCGAAGAAGGCTGTCTAAGCGCGGCTGAAGACCGCGGGCTGGTTGTGGCGCGCGTCGATTACAACGAAAACAGCGCCGATATGGCGCAGCAGCAGACAGCCGCCGTTCTGCAAGCCAACCCGGATATCGTCGGCATGTTCGCCACCAATACCTTCGGCGCGCTGGGGGCTGGCACGGCGATTCAGAACGCCGGCTTGCAAGGCGCGGTCGAAGTGGCGCTCTTTGATGCCAGCGAAGAGAATATCGGCTTCCTCAACGATGGCATCGTCTCGCTGGTCATCGCCCAAAAACCCGCCGATATGGGCTACCTGGGCGTGGCGCTGGCAACAGCTTATCTGGACGGCGTCGGCAGCATCCCGGCGCGCATCGGCACGGGTTATGCCGTCATCACCAGCGACAATGTGGACGACCCGGATGTCGCGCGCTTCATCTACAC
>VXNO01000177.1:10289-18688 GCA_009840575.1 Chloroflexota bacterium
CCGTCATCACCAGCGACAATGTGGACGACCCGGATGTCGCGCGCTTCATCTACACGGGCTAGAAAACCTCCCCTACCCCAAACCCCTCCCCCCAAAATGAGGGAGGGGCTCTGGAGGACTAAGGAGAAGCAGAACGAGCCATGCAACTGCCATCCAAGCTAGGCGCGGCGCAGCGCCAATCGCTGGTCGATTCGCGCTTTATCGACTTCCTCACCAAGAGCTGGTCTTACTTCTTCCTGCTGGGCTTGGTGATCTTCTTCTCGCTCACGGGGATGGGCTTCTTCTCCGTGCGCAACTTCGCGTCCATCTTGACGACCAGCACCTTGATCATGCTGATGTCCATCGGGCAGACCTATGTCGTCATCACGGCTGGCATTGATTTGTCCATTGGTTGGACGGTCGGCTTGTCGTCAGTGACGACGGCGCGGGTCATGCGCGACCTGGCGGATAGCGGCAACGATGTCGCCTATGCCATGTTGGTGGGCGTCTTCGCCGGCTTGCTGGTGGCGCTGATCCCCGGCTTGGTCAATGGCGTGCTGGTGGCGAAGGTCAAAGTGCCGCCTTTCATCGCTACCTTGGGCATGTTTGGCATCGTGCGCGGCGCGGCTTTTCTGCTCACCGATGGGCAGCAGGTGGTGCGCGGACTTTCGGCGGAATTGCGCGAATCGCTGCGCATGATCGGCAATGGCAGCGTGCTTTATTACATCCCTGAGCGCGGCTTCGAGTGGTTCGCGCTGCCACCCGACCTGCCGCCCCAGCAACTGCGCCTGGTCAGCCAGCTACTGCCTTACCCGGTTATCATCACGGCGCTGGTGGTGCTGGTCTTCGCATTTATCCTGGCGCGCACAAAATTCGGACGCCACACCTATGTCATCGGCGGCAGCGAAGAAGCGGCGCGGCGCTCCGGCATCAATGTCGATCGCCACCTGATCATCATCTACATCATTTGCAGCTTCACGGCGGGCATCGCGGGCGTATTGCACCTGTTTCGCTTCACGGCGGGCGCGCCCCAGGCGGGCGAGGCGGCGCTGCTGTCATCGGTGGCGGCGGTTGTCATCGGCGGGACGAACCTCTTCGGCGGCGAAGGCGACATCATGGGCGCGGTGGTCGGCTCGCTGATTATCGCTGTGCTACAGACCGGGCTGGTGATTTTGAATATCGACTCGATCTGGCAGTTCATCGTAGTCGGCGTCGTCATCATCATCGCCGTGCTGGTCAACCAGTTGCAAGCAGCGCTGGAAAGGTTTCAAGCCAATGTGTAGCTGCTGTCCGCTGGTCTGCCTTCCCCCTGGCTTGTCGGGGGGAGCGAGGGGGGTTGCCAATGCCTAAAGCAAAGCCTGAACCGGTGCTGGTAGCGCGCGGCATCAGCAAGCATTTTGGTGGCTTGACCGCCGTGGATGCTGTCGATTTTGAAGTGAGCGCGGGCGAAGTCGTGGCGCTGCTGGGCGATAATGGCGCGGGCAAATCCACTTTGATCAAGTGCATCTCCGGCGTGTATCGCCCCGAAACCGGCACGGTCAGCTTCCAAGGCGCGGACATCACCGGGCACGCCCCCGCCGATATTCGTCAACGTGGCATCGAGACCATCTATCAAGACCTGGCGCTGGCGGAAAACCTTGATGTCGGTGCCAATGTCTTCTTGGGCAAGGAGCTGACGCGGCGTCTGCTGGGTTTGCTGCCGGTCACCGATGACCAGCGCATGCGCAGCGAAGCGGCTGGCGCGCTCGACCAATTGGATATTCACATCCCCTCATTGAAGCAGAAGCTGGTGAATCTCTCCGGCGGGCAGCGGCAGGCGGTAGCTATCGCGCGCGCGCTGTATTGGCAGGCGCGGCTGATGATCATGGATGAGCCGACCGCCGCCCTGGCTGTGCCCGAGCAGCGCAAAGTCCTGGCGCTCATCCGCTCCCTGCGCGAAAGCAACATCCCGGTCATTCTAATCAGCCACACCCTGCACGATGTCATGGCGGTGGCGGACCGGCTGGTCATCATGCGGCGCGGACAAGTCGTGGCGAATATCCCGCGCGCGGAAGCCAGCGAAGAGCTGGTCGTGCGGCACATCGTCGGCGCGACATAACCCCCATCCCCAACCGCCAGCGTCTATGCGGCGCGACATCTTCCCCCAGAACGAGGGAAGGGGGTTGCCAGCGATTCCGTAGTATTGAAGTCCCTCCTTTATTTTTTTTGGGGAGGGGTTTGGGGTGGGGGTAAGCCTGCGCTACAATGGTGGCGGTTGCTGCGCGGTGGTAGGTTAGGAACTATGCTGAACGACAGACGCATCCGCCAGTTGGTCATCGCCGTGCTGGTGGTGATCTTGGCGCTGGGCTTGCTGAGCCTGGTGGGTGCCGCGCTGCAATTAATTGTGCCACTGACGATCATCGCTATCGGCGGCTTTGCCTTTTATAAAATCGTCCTGGAAGGGCGCGATGAGCCGGAAGCCATGGCGGATGAAGTAGCCGAAGCCAGCGGCGCGGGCGACCCGCTTGCCGATGCGGTTTTTCACGCCGGCGCTGACCAGGCTGATGCGGAAGATGAAATGGCGCGCGAACGCCTCAGCGCGATCGTCCAGGCGCGCAGCAACTACCTGGATGCCGCCACGCCCGCCCAGGAAGTGCTCGATCACATTCGCAAGCGCAAGCAGCGGCTGGAAAAGGACGATGCGCCATGATGCTGCTGTCGGTCAATTTCGGGGACTTGCGCTCTGTCGCTGCTAACGGACGCCAATACCAAACCGGCATCTACAAGTCCGTGCATATGGGGCAGATTTGGCTGCGCAAGCTGGGCTTGGAAGGCGATGCCCAAGCTGACCTGCGCGCCCACGGCGGTCCGCACCGCGCTGTCTATTGCTATGCACACGAAAATTACAGCTATTGGGCGGCGCAGCTGGGGCGGCGCGACTTTCGTTATGGGCAATTCGGCGAGAACCTGACCACACTGGGCATTTTGGAAAGCGAGGCTTGCATCGGCGATATCTACCGCGTCGGCGGCGCGCTCATCCAAGTATCACAGCCGCGCGTGCCTTGTTACAAGCTGGCTGACAAAATGGGCATCGTCGGCTTTGAGAAAACTTTCCTGGCAGCCAACCGCCCCGGCTTTTATGCGCGCGTCTTACAAGAGGGACGGGTCGAGGCGGGTGAGCCAATCACGCTAATCAAGCGCGAACCCGCCGGCTTGACAGTGACGCAGGTCAACACCGCGCTCTACCTGGATAAATCCAACCGCGAAACCGCCCAGCGGGCTATAAACTGCGCCGCGCTTTCACCGGGTTGGCGCGCCAGTTTTGAGAAGCTGCTGACGAAGTCTGCCTGAGCGAAGGCAGCCGACATCCTGATTCACCCCGTTAAAGAGAAAATCGTGGCACAAAGCTCCTCGCCAATCATCCCCCAATGGACATTGCGGCAAACCCTGAGGCAGGCTCTTCAGCCGCGCATGGCTCTGCGCAGCCTATTGGCGAGCGCGATTATCTGGCTGCTGATGGCGAGCGCGATGCCTTCCTACGCCGGGTTGATCTTCCGCGGCAGGCTGGACAGCTTCTTCGCCGTCGGGCTGGCGATTGTCTTGATAAGCGAAATTGTCAGCACGGTCATCACCGCGTTCTTCAGCTCCGACCATGCCACGCAGGTTGTGCCGCAAAGCCCCACAGCGGTGATTCAAGGTTTGGTCGCCGCCAGCGTTGTCGACGCCATGCCAGCCGAGACACCCCCGGATGAGCTGTTTGCGGTCGTGTTCCTGGTCATCGCGCTGTCTTCTGTGCTGTCCGGGGTTTTTGCTGCGCTGCTGGGCGTGGCGCGCGCGGGGAATCTGATTCGCTACATCCCCTATCCCATCATTGGCGGCTTTATGGCTGGCTTGGGTTGGCTGATATTTAATGCCGGCTTCTTGGTTCTGGTTGATATCAGACTCAGCGTGGAGGCTTTGCCTCTATTGCTGACGGGTGAAAATGTAGCGCGCTGGCTGCCGGCATTGGCATTCGCCTTGTGCATCCTGGGGTTGCGGACGCGCATACGCAGCGCCTTGGTCATACCGGGCGTAATCATCGCCGCTCTCAGCCTGTTTACCATCTGGGCAACCGTGCTTGTGGACGATATGGAAAGCATCACGGCGGCGGGCTGGCTGCTGCCCAATGTGTCCAATGCCCTGCGCTGGACCTTGCCCGACTTATCCGCCATCGCCAAGATCAGCCCGGCGGTTATAGCGGGCAGCGCTGGCGATGTGCTGTCCTTGATAGTCGTCTACATGCTGAATCTATTTCTGAGAGCCAGCGCGCAAGAAGTCATCGTGAAGCGCGATATGAACTTGAGCCGCGAATGTATCGTCAATGGCGTCGCCAATATCGCCTCAGCCTTTTCTGGCGGCGGCATCGTTGCCTATCACGCCCCTATCTCGTCTTCGCTGCTGCATACGATGCGCGTCAATGGACGGCTGGCGGGCATCATCCTGGCGGTCATGTTCACGCTGACGTTGCTGCTCGGTAGCGCCATCTTTGCGTTGATTCCGCGCTTTATCCCCGCCGGTTTGCTGATGTTCTTCGGCTTGCAATTTATGAAAGAATGGTTGCTCGAAAGCTGGTCGAAGCTGCCGCGGCAAGATTACTTCATCGTCGCCATCATCGCGCTGGCGACTGCGCTGCTGGGCCTCTTGCCCGGCATCGCCCTCGGCTTGGTCACGGCAATCGCGGCTTTTGCGCTGGAATACAGCCGCATGGATGTCATCAAACAGGAACATACGGGACGTTTCTTTCATAGCAACCTCGACCGCTCATTCGCGCAGAACCAACTGCTGCAACAAGAGGGGGATAAAATTCTCATCCTGCGTTTGCAGGGTTTCATCTTTTTTGGCACTGCCTACCGCATTTTCGAACATGTCAAAGCGCGCGTCTCGCGGGGCGATAGTCGCATCCAGTTTTTGATTCTCGACTTCCAACCTGTGCGCGGCATGGATGTATCGACGATTTACGACTTCCAAAAGCTGGAAAAACTGACGGGCGCGCATGACATTGACCTGCTGGTAGCGAACACTTTGCCGCATTTGCAGAAGCTGATGATTGACAGCGAAATCACCGTGAGCCGCCCAGACAAGCCCGCTATTTTTGACGATTTGGACCACGCGCTTGAATGGTGTGAAAACGCGCTGCTGGAAGCGCATGATTTGCAGGCCGTCGCGCGCATCCCTGTCATGCAGCAGTTGGCGGAGCGGGCAAAATTCGGCAGACACGAACTGGACAAGTTGCCGGAGTATCTCGAAAGAATCGAGACCAAGGCTGGCGACACAATCTTCAAACAGGGGGACGAGCCCGATGCCATGTATTTCATCGAATCGGGTCGCGTTGATGTGCTGTTGCACGGCAAGGGGCAGCGGGAAATCCGCCTGCGCAGCATGACGGCTGGCGTCGTCATCGGCGAGGTCGGCTTTTATCTGGGGGAGGCGCGCTCCGCTTCGATTGTTGCGACCGAGGCGGGCGTATTGCAGCGGCTGAGCCACGAATCGCTGCGCCGCATGGGAAGCGAAGACCCGCAAACAGCCACAGCGGTGCATGTGCTGATTGCCAGCATCCTGTCCGAGCGACTGTCTACAACCAACCAGCTCGTGCGAGAATTGGTGGACTAAGCGCTCACACGGGCAACACAGTCAATTCGCGTAATCCCTGCCATAGTCCATAGTCGGGATGGGGCTCGTGCTGCTCCAGCCGCCATCGACTACCAGGGTCTGCCCGGTGATCTGGCTGGCTGCGGGCGCTGCCAAAAACAGCGCGGCATTGGCAATATCGGTGGTATGGATGGCTTGTCTCGTCGGGGTCAAAGCTGCCCAGGCCGCTTCATAATCGGGGTCGTCGCTCAAGTTGCGGGGCGTGATGACTGCGCCCGGTGCCACGCAATTGATGGTGATGCCATGCGGGCTGAGCTCCAGCACCAGGTTGCGCGCCAGCATCTCCAGCGCCGCTTTGGTCATGCCATAGGCGCTGAGATAGGGGACAGCTTGGTGACCCGTGACCGATGACATCAGCACGATGCGCCCACCGCCGCCTTGCGCCCGAAATTGCCGCGCCGCCGCCTGCGCTAGGAAGTAAGTGCCGCGCAAATTGACATTCACCACCCGTTCAAAGTCGGCTGGGCTATAGCTGAAGAAGTCGCCCCAGGATGTCAGCCCGGCGTTGCAAACGCAGACATCCAGCGCGCCGAACTCCTCAACCGCCCGCGCCACCAGCCCCCGCGCCAGCTCAATATCAGCAACATCGCCCGGCGCAGGCAGGCAGCAGCCGCCGGTTTGCTCGGCGATGGCTTCGGCGGCGGCAATTGCGCGCTTGGGCAAGAGGTCGTTGAGCAGCGCCGACGCGCCTTCCCGACAAAACTGGCGCGCCACTTCCCAGCCGATGCCTTCCCCCGCGCCGGTTACAATGACGTTTTGATTTGAAAAACGTTGCTGATTCATAGTCCGTCCTGGTCACGCTCATCAATGTCGCCATTGTAACCACGACAGGCAATCGCAGGAAAAATATGCCACCGAGCGCCGCCTTTCATTTTGATACAATTGCCCTGCGGGGCTTCTGCGCTAGACTCGCGAAAAAAGGGAGGCGCGCATGAACAAACACGACATCTATGGTGGCGGCGACTTGCTGTCGAGCACACGCACCCGCGGGCAAGGCAGGGAAGGCAGCCTGCCCATCAGCGAAGATATGCTGCTGCACGAAGCCAGCGGCAACCTCTTCGGCATGACGCAGAATGTCGCTATGGGTTGGCATCCCGAAGAGGTCAACCGCGAGCAGTATGTCATCGTCAGCAGCAAAGGCGGTTTGCGCGCTGAAGATGGCACCCCAATCGCGCTGGGGTATCACACCGGACATTGGGAAATCAGCCTGCTGGTGCGAGAGGCGGCGCAGGCAATCCGCCAGCAGGACGCCATTCCTTTTGCCATCTATTGCTCTGACCCTTGCGATGGGCGCTCGCAAGGCACAACCGGCATGATGGACAGCCTGGCCTATCGCAACGATGCCGCCCTGGTGATGCGGCGCATGATCCGCTCCTTGCCGACTCGCGATGGCGTCATGGGCATTGCCACCTGCGACAAAGGCTTGCCAGCGACCATGGTCGCCCTGGCTGGCTCTGGCGACCTGCCTGGCATCATCGTGCCCGGCGGGGTTACCCTGCCAGCCGAGGGCGCGGAAGACGCCGGCACCGTCCAGACCATCGGCGCGCGCTTCGCCCATGGGCTAATCAGCCGCGATTATGCCGCGGAGATGGGCTGCAAAGCCTGCGGGTCTTCGGGCGGCGGCTGTCAATTTCTGGGCACGGCGGCGACTGCGCAGGTGGTGGCGGAAGCGCTGGGCATGAGCCTGCCACACAGCGCGCTTGCGCCTTCGGGCGAGGCGGTCTGGCTGGATAGCGCGCGCCGCTCGGCATTGGCGCTGCTGGCGATGAAGAAAGCTGGCATCCGACTGGCAGACATCATCACGCCGGCTGCGCTGGAAAATGCCATGCTGGCGCACTCGGCTTTTGGCGGCTCGACCAACCTGCTGCTGCACATCCCCGCCATCGCCCATGCCGCCGGGCTGAAAGCGCCGACGGTCGCCGACTGGATCCGCGTCAACCGCAGCACCGCGCGCTTGGTCGATGCCCTACCCAATGGGCCGCGCAACCACCCGACTGTGCAGGTATTCATGGCTGGCGGCGTGCCCGAAGTCCTGCTGCACCTGCGCGCGAGTGGCTTGCTGAATACCGATGTCCTGACCGTAACCGGCGACAAGCTCGATGCTGCGCTGGACTGGTGGGCGGAAAGCGAACGGCGGCAACTGGCGAGGCAGCGCCTGCGTGATAGCGACGGCGTTGACCCGGACGATGTCATCATGGCGCCGGACTCGGCAAAAGCGCGCGGCATGACCAGCACAGTCGTCTTCCCGCTGGGCAATATCGCTCCGCAAGGCTCTGTCATCAAAGCCACCGCTATCGACCCCCGTGTCGTGGGCGAGGACGGTGTCTATCGACAACGTGGGGCAGCGCGAGTCTTTACCTCCGAACGCGCCGCTATCCGCGCAGTCAAGGGCGTTGAAGGTAGGCCAATTCAGCCCGGCGATGTGCTGGTGCTGGCTGGCTTGGGACCCATGGGCACAGGTATGGAAGAGACCTATCAACTGACGTCGGCGCTGAAGTTCATCCCCTGGGGGCTGCATGTGCCTATCATCACTGATGCCCGTTTTTCGGGCGTCTCGACCGGCGCTTGCATCGGGCATGTTGGACCCGAAGCGCTGGCGGGCGGCAACATAGGCAAATTGCGCGATGGCGACGTCATCGAAATCACGATTGACCGCAATAAACTGCGCGGGACAGTCGACCTGGTCGGCACAGCGGATGGCGAGCTCTCGGCGGATGCGGCAGCGGAACTGCTGGCATCGCGCGCCCCCCACC
>VXNO01000026.1 GCA_009840575.1 Chloroflexota bacterium
AGGTAATGTGGCGCAATTTTGCGATTGCGCCTGATCATAACAGCCGGAGTTCCCCATGCGAGACTCGGTATCGCTCAGCGCCGGTATCGATAATTTTAACGAATGCCTCGCCCTGGCACACGAGCGCGGCTTGGGCATTGAGCTGATGGCTTTCTCGCAGCCCGCGATCCTGGATGGCGACTGGCGCAAGCTCTACAGAGAGTACAAGGCGGCGCTGAAGGATTTGCCGGGGCGGCTATCCTTGCACGGCGCTTTCATGGATCTCGTCTCGGGCAGCCCGGACGAGCGCATCAACATGGTTACTTATGGGCGCTATGAGCATGTCATCCGCATCGCCAGCGGGCTGGGCGCGCAGCAAGTCGTCTTTCATGCCAATTACATCGGCTTGCTGCACAATGCCGCCTACCGCCAGGGCTGGCACCAGCGCAATGTCGACTTTTGGGGCCCACTGGGGGATTATGCCCAAGCCTATGATGTGCTGGTCGCTATCGAAAATATGTGGGAATACGAACCCGCCATCATCGGCAACCTGCTGGCTGAATTGCAGCACCCCTACTTAAAAGCCTGCATTGATGTCGGGCACGCGCACCTGTTCTCCGACGCCGATGTGCGCTTCAGCGATTGGCTGGAGACGCTGGCACCCCGGGTCATTGAGCTGCATCTAAATAACAACAATGGCGTCCTGGACGAACACCATAGCTTCGACTGGGGAGAGGGCGCGCTGGATTATCATGCGCTGCTGCCGATGCTGCGCGGGCTGCCGCAGAAGCCACAGATGGTCATGGAGATGGACAGCGTCGCGGATATGCGCGCCAGCCTGCGTTACTTCAATTTGTGACAGCCATCAACTGCCGGGCGTGAAGCCGGGGTCGCAATTGGGGATGACGGCGCTGATATCGGCGATGAGTTGCTGATTGTTGATGTCTCTCGCCAGTTGCAGGCCTGGCTCCAGGTAGTCCATGGCGCGCGAGCAATTGCCCAGTTGAATCTGCGACCAGCCCGCCCAATAATGG
Organism: Chloroflexota bacterium; assembly: GCA_009840575.1. GTDB lineage: Bacteria > Chloroflexota > Anaerolineae > Aggregatilineales > Phototrophicaceae > UBA6055. The sequence goes on from VXNO01000026.1 coordinate 1,014, forward strand.
TGGCGCGGCTCTTGGCTGCCCAGGTCGATGGCGGTGGCGAAGTTGACGGCGGCGGCGCTGGTATCGCCCAGGCGGTCATTGGCGCGCCCCAGCATGTAATGACAATGGAAATAGTCGGGGTTGAAGTCGAGGCAATTTTGCAGGGTCAGTTTGGCTTGCGTGAAGTTGCCATCGTAGCTGATTTGGATCTCGCTCAGCCGAAACAGGGCGCGCGGATTGTAGGGGTCGGTTTCCAAAATCTGCTGCAACATTTCCAGCGCGGCTTCATAATTGCGCAGGTCTTTCTCAATCGTGGCGATATCCACAGCGATGAGGTTCATGTTGCCCGCCAGTTCATAAGCTGCCTGAAAATCAGCCAGGGCGGCGGAATAGTCGCTATCCCATCTGACCAGTCCGCGCGCGCGGTAAGCTTCGGCGCTTTGCGGGTCTTGCGTCAGCAGCTCGTCGAGCAGGTTTTCGGCGCGCTGGCTTTGCTCCAGGCTATGGTAGATTTCGCCCAGGTAGGCGCTGGCGCGGCTATTTTGCGGGTCAAGCTCCAGCGCGTGCAGGGCATAGGCAAGCGCTTCGGCGGGTTTGCCTTGCCAATCCAGCGCCCAGGCTTGGATAGCCCAGGCTTCGGCATCAAAGGGGTCGGCATGGATGGCGCGGGCGGCTTGCTGGCTGGCTTCTTCATAGCGGCTGGCGTTAATCAACCCGATGGCGATGCGGCGGAAGACTTCGACTGTGTTGGGTGTTGCCGGCGCGATTTCCAGATAGAGGTCGGTCGCCCGCCGCAGAGCGCCTTGCTGCCAATAATTGTTCGCCTCGACCAGGCTGTTGCCCGGGTCGGGCGTGGGGGTCGGCGTGGGCGCGGACAAAGTGGCCACCCGATTTTCGATCTCGCCGATGAGCTGCTCCACAGCCTCTTCAATGATAGGCGCGGCGACCTGGCGATTGAGGTAGATGCCCGCGCCAGCCGCAATCAAGAGCAGCAGCAGCAAATACAGTAACAGCCGCCGACAGCTGATGATGCTGCGCCGCTGGACGCCACGATATCGTTTGGGCGTGCGGATTTGCATGGGCTGGATTGTTTATCTACAGGCTAATCGCGCTGCGCCACAATGTCAAATGGACCGCTATGCGGGGAAAATCGCCAGGAACTCGCGCAGGTCCGCCAGCAGAAAATCAGGCTGGCTCTTGAGCAGCGACTGGCGCGGCGCATAACCCGTCTCCACCGCCACGGCCACGGCATCAATCGCGCGAGCCGCCTGGATGTCCGCGGGCGTATCGCCGATGACGAAGATATCGCGCGGATGAATTGTCGCTTGACTATGTTCCTGCGCGCGCTGCCAAGCCAGCCGGGTCAAATCATCACGTCGCGGCGATTCATGCCCATACGCGCCGATGGGGAAAGCGGCTGGGTCAAAGCTTGCCATCTCCAACTTGATGCGCGCTGTCGCCCCTGTGTTGCCGCTGACGATGCCCGGCAGCACATCCGCCCGCGCTTGCAAAGCCGCCAGCAGCGCAAAGGTGCCGGGCAGGGCATTCGCGCTGTAGCCGCCGCGGATGGCCTTCATGTGCCGCGCCATGCAAGCCTGGTAATCCAATATCTCGCTGCCAATATCGGCGCTGCTGTAGCCATGTGGCGCTAGCAATGCCGCCAATATGCCCCAGTCGGTCTGCCCGCCGAAGGCATGATTGTCCAGGTCGCCGACTGTGCCAAAGCGCTCGGTCATAGCGCGTCGTTTGGCTTCGCGGCCGATGCCCTGGCTGATGAGCAAGGTGCCATCGATATCAAAGAGGACGAGTTTCACAGCCCCCACCCTAAATCCCTGCCCCCACAAGGAGGGAGGGACTTCATTGCCTCAATCATTCGAGACCCTCCATGACGATGAAGGAGGCCTCTGCCGCGCCCTCGCGCAGCTTGATGGCGGCTTGGTATTCGGGAGAGTTGTACATGGCTTGGGCGGCTTGCAGGCTGGGGAAGCGGAGAAGCACGATGCGCTCGTCGCTGTCAGCGCCTTCCAGCACGACTTTCTCGCCGCCGCGCGCGAGGAATTCGCCGCCGTATTTCTCCAGGATGGCAGGCGTTCGCTGCATGTACTGCCGATATTGCGCCATATCATGCACCTGGGCGCGGACGATCAGATAAGCGGGCATGGGCTGTCCTTTGCATTGCTGATTTGCAGACGCATGATAGCGGGGAAGGCGCGCGGACGCTATACTGACGGCAGGGGAGTGGATGTGTCCCGGTGGATGCCCCGGTCTTCAAAATCGGTGGTCGGCTGCGCAGAGCAGGCGATGGTGGGTTCGACTCCCATGCACTCCCGAATCTACACGATTTCATGATCCCCGCTTGACGATCAAAACATGATCTGATCCCTTGCTGCTGACGCGCATTTGATGCGCGGATACGCAGAGAGAGGGAAATTGGCGATGGTGCTGTTTGAACTGTGGGATACGCACTCGGGTGTATACATGGGCACATTCGGAAATGTAGAAGATCTGGAAGAGTACAGGGCTGCGTATTACCCTGATGCCGACAGATTTGAAGTGGCGATATGTGAAGGTGGAGTGAGCAGCTTGTATGTGGATACCACGCGCTTCGTGTCTTTGGCAGAGTTCCGTGTCGAGTTTGCAGAATGGTACGATGATATTGCCTTGGACAGGGGCGAGGGCTGGCACACGAGACTTGACGAAGAGTAACTTGGCTGATCTAATTGATCCTATGAATGATGTGTGCGGTTATGCGCCGCACACTTTTGGCATAGGAGTGTTTCATGGCAATCAGTCGCAATGCAGCAATCGAGGTCGAAGTTTGGCCCGTGAGTAAACTTATGGATGCTGTTGCTAAGAACCCATCTGGCAACAGCCGCATCACGATACCGCCGTTCCAGCGCCGCCTGGTTTGGAATCAGCAGACACGCAAAGCGCTGATTGACTCGATTCGTAACGGGTATCCCTTCGGCTCAATTCTGCTGTACGAAGATGTAAAGCGCGGGCAAGAGGCCGGTGATGGAAGACATCATTTCAGCCTCATTGACGGCTTGCAGCGGACGCAGGCGCTAAAGGACTATGTCGAGCGTCAGAATGGCTACTTTACGCGCGCCGACCTAGACGACGACTTCGTGGACACAATCGCCAAACATTTGGGCAAAGAAACTGACGAGCATCGCGACCGAATCCGTAGCGCCATCGTGGAATGGGTCAAAGGCAGGCGCAATTTCGATGCAGCGAGTGGCTGGAGTGATTCCAACCTAACAAAATCCCTGATAGAAAAAGTGCTGAGATATCCAGCCGATTCGCTATTGCTTCCCAAAATGTTTTTTGAGTTTAGCAGTAATGACGACTTCAACAGGGCTTTGGGTGACTTTCTGGACAAGACCAGGAGTCAGGTCAACTTTATCTTGGATGCCAAGATACCTGTGCTTCGCTTTGCTGGCGATGCCTCGAAACTGCCCGACATTTTTGAACTTATCAACACACATGGTACACAACTCAGCAAGTACGAGGTCTTCGCGGCGCGCTGGGTTGACGAGCGCAACCCCATCAGCAATCACCGCATCATCGAAGCGATATGGAAGAAATACGACGCGCTGGCGGACGAAGGTTTTGCGCTTGATGTCGTCGAAGACGCGCCCGACCCTGCAAAACGGCTTACCCAAGAGTATTCCTTGTTTGACTTTCTATTCGGCTTTGGCCAGCTGCTTGCTGACGACTACCCGCGTCTATTCACAGCGCCCAAAGACGACAGACCCAGCTCAGCAGGTTTCAATTTGGTTACAGCCTGTGTGAACTTGAAGATACAAGATATGGACAAGCTGGCGCAACATATTCAGGGCATTGACCTAGATAAACTGGAACAGTGCATTGTCGAGTCCGTTAAGTTCGTTGACCGGATTATGCGTCCTGTACTTGGCCCCGTGCGCAAGTACAAAGCGCAGCCGATTTTTCACTCCGAAATGATGATAGTTGCTTTTATAGCCACAGTGTTTCAAGCTCGCTATACGATCAACGGATTGCAGGAAAATGACACCTGGCCACGCGACAGAAAGTTGCTGAAGCGCAACCTGTTGATGTTCTACTTGTCAGAGATCTTGCATGATGATTGGCGCGGCTCTGGTGACAGCAAGGTCAATGATCGACTTCGTGATTTTCGCTATCTACATCTGAAACCGCCTTCCGAAGAACGATGGCGGCAGATACTGGATGACTGGTATGCCGATCACCTGATTGAGCGCAGCGACAGAAAACAATACATTTTGGACAAAAGGACTGAGTATCTGCTACTGCGTTATATTTTTGCCGACCAGCTCGGGCCAAATGCAAAATACCATGTCGAACATGTCATCCCCACCGAACAGTTGCTGCCGCTAAAGCCCAAAAACGAGGGCTGGCTATACAATTCCATAAGCAACCTGGCGCTCATCAAAGATGCTGGCGAGTTGAAATACAACAAAGAGACCTATGTCGAGATCTTGCGCCGTCGCATGAACGCAGGTGAAATCGACCAAAATGTATTCTTGCAGCAATGTGAGTCATTCAACAGATTGCTGCTTTGCCCGCCGAGTACTTTCCCTAGCAAGCTCACAGTCAATTCCTATGAAGGCTTTCTGTCACAACGCTGGGAACTGCTCAAGAATGCCTTCATTAAGCAGTACCACAACTTCATCCCCGCCGCCCCAGCCTGACCACCCGCCACAGCAGCCGCCAGACGCGCAGGATGAGCAGGTAGCCTTGGGTTTCGCTGTGGTTGTCGTGCAACCGTCCGCCGCCGCTGCGCAGGTAGTGGCTGAGGTCGCTCACCGCGCCATCCAGCTCAAAGCGCCGCGCCCGCAGCCGTCCCCGCGCCTCCCAAGCCGGCAGCAAGTCGGGGTTCAGCTCCAGCGCGCGCGTTAAATCGGCTTCGGCTTCCGAGAAGCGCCGCAGGTCTTCGTAGCATTGCGCCCGCGCGTAGCAGGCTTCGGCATAGTTCGGCTCGATTTGCAGGGACGCGCTTAGGTCGGCTATGGCTTTGTCGCGCTGGTTCTGCCGCTGCAGCAGTTTGCCGCGCGCCAGGTATGCCTGCGCCAGGTAGGGCTGCTCGCGCAGGGCGTTGTGGATGCTCTGCTCGGCGGCTTCATACTGCCCCAGCAGCATCAGCGCCTCGCCGCGCCAGACATGCACAGCCGCCAGGTCGCCCAAGCCCAGCTTGATGGCGCTGTCAAATTGAGCGACCGCGCCGTCATAATCGCCAGCCTCCAGCAGCGCCAAGCCGCGCTCAAAATAGCTATCCGGCGGCCGATTCATCCGCGCGCTCCCCATCCCTGCTTGCTATCTAGCGCATGCTTCGCTGCCTATTCTAGCTTGCGCGGGCGGTTGATTCAGCACAGAGCGGGTTACAATGGGCATTGCTTATCTGAACTGCGAATCGGAGTTTGCTGTGGCGCGTCGCTGGCTGATATTGCTGCTGTTCGCGCAGGCATTGGCGAATTTATTTTGGCTCTCGCCGGCTGCGCATTCCGGGCAGGTGGCTATCCCTTGGCTGATGCTGCGCGGCAAGACACTCTTCGGCGCTATATGGGAGCAGCACGCGCCCGGCAGCTCGCTATTGGCGGCGGCTGCTCAGGCGCTATTGCCGCTCGACCCCGCCTTGGTCGCGCGTTTGTTGAATGCCTTGCTGGTCGCCCTGCTGACGCTGCTGGTATATTGGCTGGCGCGGCGCTTGTGCAGCGAGGCGGCTGGCTTGGCGGCGGCGCTGGTCTTCGCCTGGTGGCTGCCGGTCTATGGCAATGTCATGCTCTACTTCGACACGTTGCTGGCGCTGTGTGTCCTGGCGGGGCTGTGCCTCTATTTCGCTCGCTGTCCGCTCTCCTGGCAGCGTTTGCTTTGCATGGGGCTATGTTTTGGCGCGGCGACGCTCTTCAAGCAGCATGCCTGGCTGGCGGTCGCGGTCGCGGGGCTATGGCTGCTGGCGGATGACTGGCGGCGCATGGTCATCTACCTGCTGGGCGCGCTGCTGCTGCCATTGCTGCAGTGGCTGGCGCTGGCGGCGGCGGGGCTTTGGGACAATTACCTGTACTGGAATTGGGCATTTAACCTCAGCGGGCTGATGGACGGCCTGCCGCTGGATGGCGATTTTCTGCGCAAGCTGCTGCTGGGCGATTTGCTGGTTTTGCCCTTTGCGCTGCTGGCTTGGCGTCAAGAGCGCCGCTGGCTGCTGCCGCCGCTGCTGTGGCTGGCGGCATTAAGCACCATCTATCCGCGTGTCGGCGAGATCCATGCCATGGCGCAGTTGCCTTTCGCGGCTGTTATGTCGGGCGTCATGCTGGCGAAATTGCGCGCCGCCATGCGCGAAGCCGGCAACTGGGATGTGCCGCGGCTGACCGTGGCTGGCTTGGCGCTTGGGGTCGGTATCGGCTGGCTGTGGACGGGCGCGGTGAGCTACCTGCCGACCGAGCTGGACGCGGGCGCGACCTTGGGCTATGACGAATTTCGTCCGCTGGCGGAGGCGCTCAAAACCCACGCGCAACCCGGCGATACTTTGTTCATCCTGCCGCAAGCCGACAGCACGCCCCAACTGCATCCGCTGACCGGGCTGCTGCCGCCTGGCACCTGGGTCAAAGGCTGGCGCTGGTATTTCCGACCGCCGCATGTCCTGCCGCATCTGAAGCGGGAATGGGCGGATGCGCCGCCCGACTGGGTCATCGTCTTCCCGGACTTGCTGCCGGCTGGCGCGCCCGGCATCTACGAATTGCTGGCTATCGTCAAGGACGAAGACGAATACGAGCTGGCATTCACCGTGGCGGATATTTATTGGCATGGACGCGCCAATGTCTATGCGCGCGCGCCGTGATCCAGCTTTCGCCACGCGGGGCGGCTGTGTATCGGCTGCTGACAATGTCGGTGGGGCTGGTCGCGGTCTATGGATTGGGCGTCTTGCTGGGCGCGTCCTTTGCGCTGCCGGGCAATCCGCTGGCGGAGCTTATCGCCGAGCCAACGCGCATCCAGGCGCTGACTCAGCGCGCATTTGACCTGGCGCTGCTAGCGGGCTTGGTCGCGGCGGGCATGCTGATGGCAGGGGGAGCGCTGTCATCGCGGCGGGCGACTTGGCTTTTGCGCGGTTGGATTGCCCTGGCGCTGGGCGGGCTGTTCGCGGCTCCGTTTGCGAGCGAGCTGACCGTGTCGACTGCGCTGGCGATTGCGGCGCTCCTGCCCGCGCTGCTGCCAAAATCCACCGACCCAGCTCTGCGCGGCATCCAGCGACTGTGGCGGCTGAGCCTGCTGCTGGTCGCGCTGGGTTTACTCTTGCCGCATGGAAACGAATCCCTCCCCGCCGCGGCGCTGCGTTCATTCCAGCTGCAAGTCGCTTATGCGCTCGCCATGCTGAGCGTCGTCTATTGGCTCTTTGCTGGGTTCAGCCGCGTTGAGCCGGGCTGGGCGCGGGATAGCCGGCGTGTCTGCTCGGCGCTGCTTTTGCTGGGCGGCGGATTCATCGCGGCCGGGCGCTTGGGTTTGTCCGCGCCGATTGCGCTGGCGGCGGGCGCGCTGGTCATTGGCTGCTTCATCATCATCGCCACGCACTGGGTTCGAGCTATCAGTCGCCGCGCGCATAACGCTACCTTGTCGCCGCACTGGCTTTCGCTGGCGACCCTGCTGTGGCTGGTCAATGGCTTGCTGGGCGCGTTGAGCATGCAGCCGAGCCTGCAATCGGCAATGCGCGGCACGGAGCTGCTGACGGCGCAGGACTGGCTGGCTGGCTGCGGACTGCTCTGTGTCTTGCTGGCGCTGGTCAACCAGGCAGCCAGCGACCTTCGTGGCGACAACCGTCGCGTCACCGGCTACATGCCCTTTTGGCTCTGCGGCTTTGGCGCGGCGCTGGCGGCTATCTTCCAGGCTGGCATCGGCTTGCTGCAGCACTACCTGCGCGCTGAGGCCACCGCCGACCTGCTGCTGCCGATGAGCGCGCTGTGGCTGGGCTGCCTGCTAGCTTTTGCGGCGGGATTAATCATGTATGCGCTGGGCTACCTGGCGCGGCTGCCACGCATTCATATTCTGGCGGATTACTCTTCACCAGCCGAGCCAAGCGGCAAGAAGGCCGCCAGCAAGACGCAGGCATAGCAGAGCAAAAGCCAAGCGCCGAAGCTGCCCGCGGCTCCTTCGTTCATATTGGGAAAGATTCCCGCGAAAAATTGCACTGCCAAGGCATCCAGCGCCATGCCAGGCAACACCAGCAGCGCCGCCGCCTCAAAGCGCTGGGCTCTCTGCAAACCCTGCCGCGAAAATAGCCACAATGCCAAGCCGATCATGGAAATGCCGCCCAAGAGCCACAACCCCGCCAGGACGGGAAGGTTATCGTGCAAGAAAAAGACCTGCCCCGCCGCGCGTACCGCCAATGTCGCCAGCAGCCAGACGCCGAAGCCCACTCCGATGAAGAACCGCCGATTCATTCGCGCCCTTGCTAGCCCAACATGCGGCCGCGCAGCCAGTCGACGCCAGGGTGCCCCTGTGCCGCCCAGCCACGCAGCGCCGCTTCTATGTCGTAAGCCGCCCGCCGCAATTCAACATGCAGTTCGCCAGCCCGCCATTCCAGCAGCGCCCATTCCGCCGCGTCGGGATTGCTGGCAGACATGCCCACGCTGCCCGGATTAACCACGCGCCAGCCAGGCAGCTTGCGGTCGAATGCCTGGTGGGTATGCCCGCAGAGCGCCAGCATCCCCGCGCGGTCAAGCAGGGCATCAGCCGCTTCTTCAGCGGGGCCGTCGGGTCGCAGCGCGGTCGATTCATCATCGCCGGGGATGGCGTGAACGCCGATTACCCGCCCATAGCCCGGCACATCCAGCTTCAGCTCGCGCCCCAGACAATCGCGCAGCAGGGCAAATGCGCCCCAGCCTAGTTGCTGCATAGCCCAGGCGTAGATCGCGCTCATCTGCAAGATATTCTGGCGATGGGCGGCGTAGTCGGCGGCTGCTTTGGGCGGCGACATCCACAAGCGCGCGCCAGTAACCAGGTAGCGGTCAGTGTTGCCGCCGATGAGCTTGAAGCGGTCTTCGCCCCAGGCTTCGCGCCGCTGTTGAATCGTTTGGATGCACTGCGCGGGCTCGCCACCCAGCGCCGCCAGGTCGCCCAGGCACCAGATTTGCTCAAAGTCGCCGCAGCGGTCGATATCCGCCAGCGCCGCTTGCAGGGCGGGCAAGTTGCCGTGAATGTCGCTGAATACCGCCAGTCGCATAACTCATCCCGTAGCGATAGCCAGACAGGTTGACAAAGTGTAACATGGATGCCTTGTGAAAGTAATCTTGAATGAACTTGAGGGTTGAGCCATTGCAGCGGTTTCAATAAACTCTACATCTAAAATCCACATCGTCGCAATGGGAACAGCTTTGTCCCGCAAAATCGCACAGATATGGTCGCTTGTTCTCACATTACTCAATACCTTCACCCTAGTCCAAGCGCAAATCCCTCGTCTCCCTTTTCCCAGAAACCTCGCAGTATATGACGACGCGCTGCATTGGGACGCTGTCGAGCATGCCCGCGGCTATCGTGTCAGCTTGCTCGGCATAAACTCGAGGGGCTGGATCATTGCCGAAGTAAGCCAAAATAGATATGATTTGCGCGATTTGCGATACGACTATGTTTATTACACACTCGTACAAGCCATTTCCGCTGATTCAGCCCAGTACCGAGACAGCTCTGGGAGCGCGCTCTACCATCTGACGCGCCCTCGCCCGACTCCCACGCCGACCAGCGCCCCAACAGCAGCGAGCACTGCAACATCAACTCCAACGGACATGCCCACAGCCACCTCACCTGTGGTCGAAACTGCCACACAGACTGGTCTTCGAAGATTGCCAGCGCCAGAGAATTTCCGTGTGCTTTCGGGCAAGACGGTCGCCTGGGATGCGGTCGAAGGCGCAGACCGTTATCGCGTGAGGCTGGACCCGCCGAATGCCGAACGGATATTGAAGCGGGTCAATCCCCCGCAAACGCAATATACATTCGAGAATCTGCAAGTGGGCTTGGTATACCGTGTGCGCGTGCGGGCAATGGGCGACGAGGTCGTCTATCAGTTGCTGGGCGATTGGAGCGAGACGTTGGAGCTTCGCCCTGGAGCCACCGCCGAGCCAACCGCAACAGAAGCAGCCACATCGACGGCAACAGCACATCCTAGCAATAGGCCAACAAGCTCTGTAACTTCCACGCCGACAAATATCGAAATACCAACCAGCACGCCAACCGCCGAAGTGACTATCGTGCCGCCTGATACACCTGCCAGTCCGCCAACGGATACGCCAAATCCGATAGAAACGCCTGTGCCATTATGCACATTGCCAGCGCCGGGCAATCTCATCAAGCTCGCTGAAACGAGAGTAGGCTGGGACGCGGTTGAAGGGGCGCTTGGCTATCAGTTGCAGTGGAGAATGGCGGGCGACGAGTGGCTGAGCGCTACCTTGTCCGCTGAGTTTCGCGCTTATCAGTTCGCGGAATTGCAGGTCGGCATCCCTTATCAAGCGCGCGTGCAGGCAAGAGGCGATGGCATCACTTGCGAACGAGAAGGGGAATGGAGCGCGCCAATAGAAATCACCCTGCATCCGACGCCGACTCCGACGAATACCCCTACCAACACACCGACTAACACGCCCACGAATACACCAACGAACACGCCGACATCTACGCCAACTTTCACCCCAACCGCCACGCCGACGAACACGGCAACTCATACACCGACATTTACTCCCACGAATACGCCGACATTCACGCCAACGAATACCCCTACCAACACGCCAACATTCACGCCCACCTATACATTGACTCCGACGCCAATTCCGCCGCCAAGCGCAGTAAGAAATCTGAAGGCAAGGCAAAAATTAACCGATGCGATTGGCGTCAATTGGGACCCGCCGTCAACTGGCGCCAGTTATGTCTCGTCGTACCGTGTTGAGTATATCGATCCCTGGGGAGACGATTGGACCTACGCGGCTAACACTACCAGAACAGAATACTACGAAAATCGACCAGGCTGGTCAGGCGGATTCCTGGTTCGAGTCCGTCCTGAGAGTTCTTATGGAAATGGGCCATGGCGGGAGGTTTCGGTGTGGGCGGCGTGATAACTGATACAATAGCAATCGAGTCGAATATCCGAATGAATATTAGCAACAACTTGGAAAATCTACCTTATCACTGGTTGCTGCCGCTACTCTTTTTTGCGATAGGCTTGCTCTATTGGTACGCCAGCCCCAACTTTGAAGCCTCCGATACCAAGCACCATGTCGGCGTCATCGAGTGGATTGCCCGGCACGACTGGGCGCTGCCCGTGCAATCTACCGACCACGGCCATCTGTATGGACAAGAAGCCAGCCAGCCGCCGCTCTATTATTTGCTGATGACGCCGATCTGGCAGGCGGTCGACACTTCGGACTTTGACCAGGTCTTCCAGCAAAATCCGCTGTTGATTTCCGGCGTGCCGCTACGTCTGGGCAACCGCAACGAAGTCTTTTATCGGCAGCCGTATCCGCCCGACTTGCAAGGCGCATCGCTGGCGCTCTATTTGATCCGCTTGGCGACGCTGGGCATGGCGAGCGTGACGATCTATGCCATCTGTCAGTCGGCGCGCGCTGTCTTGCCCGATGCCCGTTTTGTGCTGCTGGCTGCCTCACTGGCTGCCTTCAACCCGATGTTCATATTTATAAGCGCATCGGTGAGCAATGATCCGCTGGTCAGCATGTTTGCAGCGCTGGTGGTTTGGCAGGCGCTGGTTATGCTGCGGGATGGATTTGCAACGCGGCGCAGCCTGATGCTGGGCATTTTGATTGCGCTGGCGACCCTGTCCAAGTTGGGCGGACTGGCTTTGGCACCGCTGGTCGCGCTGGCTGGCTTGTGGCTGCTTTGGCGCGGGGGCGATCGGCGCGGCTTCATCATCCTGGTTGCCGCCATCGGCATCGCCTTGCTGCTGATTTGTGGCTGGTGGTTCGCGCGCAACCTGACGCTCTATGGCGAGCTCTTTGGCACCAGCGCCATGCTGGACAATTTTGGCAGGCGCGATATGACCGTGCGCCAGCTGGTCCGCGATGAGTTTGAAGGGTTGCGCATCAGCTACTGGGCGCTTTTTGGCGCGTTCAGCATCCTTGTGCATGACAACTTTTATCGGCTGATGGACGCGCTTTCGCTGCTGGGCGCTGTGGGATTGCCGGTAGCGCTGCTGCAGCATCGGCGCGATAGCACAGTGCTTTCCGCGATTGCTTTTCTGGGGCTGCTGCTGGCTGTGGGCGGAGTCCTGCTCATCTGGTGGACACTCCAGACAACCGCCAGCACGGGCCGCCTGCTTTTCCCTTACATCACTTCCATCAGCCTGCTCATGGCGCTGGGCTTGCGGGCGCTGCGCGTGCCGTCTTTGCTGGTCGCTCTGCCGATGCTGCTGTTTTGCATCGCCGCGCCCTTCGCCTACATCATGCCCCATTATGATCATCCGCCGACGGTCGAGCGCCTGCCCGAAAGCGCCAGCGAAACTTTCGCCCAATGGAATGAAATCAGGCTGGTCGGCTATGAGCTGCCCGCCGCGCGCCGCTGGTCGCCGGGCGATGAGATTCCGCTAACTTTGTTCTGGCAACCAACCGCGCAGTCGAACGAGCCGCACGCCCTTTTCATCAGCCTGATCGACGCCGAGGGACTGGCGATTGCTACCATAGACACCTTCCCCGGCTGGGGCAGCTTGCCGACAACGGCTTGGCAGCCGCAGGTCATCTACCGCGATGACTACATTGTGCAGATTCCCGAAGACGCGCGCGCCTTCAGCAGAGCCAGCTTGCACATCGGCTGGTATGCTTTCCCGGACGGCTCGGATATCTTGCCGCGGCTGGCGACTGGCGAAGTCGTGGCGGCCTTCACCTTGCCGGTCGGCGCACTGGTCAGCGAAGATGCTCGTCGCTCGCTGGATGGTGATGATGACGCGCTGGCTGAGGGCACGGTCTTTGGCGACTCCTTGCGGCTCAACCGTTATCGATTCAGCGAAGGACGATTGCTGGAGTTGGAATGGCAGCTCATCAGCGAAATGAGTGGCGACTGGCGCGTATTCGCCATGGCTTTCGATCGCGCCTATCAGTCTGGCGAGCCATTCGAGATCTTGCTGCAAAAAGATGCCGTGCCCGCCGTGCCGCTGGACTACTTGCGGGCGGGCGAGACTTTCTTCACGCGCCACGAATTTGAATTGCCGCCGGGCTACGCGGGCGAACAGGGCGTCTATGTCGGCTGGTACAATGACGAGCTTGTAACGCGCCTGCCGCTGGGCCGGCCCGACAATATGCTGCTGTTGCCCGACCTGCGCTTTGACGAAGCCGCCAGCCCGGCGCGGTAAGGCGCGCGCCCGCTTCAGCGTCTTGTTTCTATAGAGGTTGACACCGTCCTAAGTCGCCACTATGCTTTGGCGCAATCGCGATACGATGCGGAGGCAGCCATGACCGCCTGTACGTGTTGTTGTCCCTGGAATAAGAACGGAGCGTAGCCGCCTGCGACGATAGTCGACAGCAAACGAAACAGACCAGTCAACTGGCAGAGGCGCGCAAGGCAAGCCGGCAACGCGCGTTTCTGTTAGTTGACTTTTTTGTTGACGCGCCACGAGGATACGATGATCCCGACCGCGGAAAACCAGTTGCACAGTCCTCAAACCAGCTCGCTGGCGCTGGATATCGAGCGGCAGGTGGGCAATACGGCGCTGCTGAGCTTTCGGCGCGTCACGCGGCATTTGCCGGATGAAGTGCGCGTCTTCGCCAAAGCCGAGTGGCAGAACCCGGGCGGCAGCGTCAAAGACCGCGCGGCATTAAGCATCATCCAGCGAGCCGAAGCCGCCGGGCAGCTGTTCCCCGGGCGCGCCATCCTCGATAGCACCAGCGGCAACACCGGCATCGCCTATGCTATGATCGGCGCGGCGAAGGATTACCGCGTCAAGCTCTTCTTGCCTGAAAATGTCAGCCCGGAGCGCGTCTCCATCCTGCGCGCCTACGATGTGCAATTGGTCTACACCGACCCGCTGGAAGGCTCGGACGGGGCGATCCGAGCAGTGCGCGAGCTGGCGGCACGGGCTTCGGACAGTTATTTCTACGCCGACCAATACAACAACCCCGCCAATTGGCAGGCGCATTATACCGGCACCGGCGCGGAAATCTGGCGGCAGACAGCGGGGCAGGTCAGTCATTTTGTGGCTGGCTTGGGCACCAGCGGCACCCTGGTGGGCGCGGGCCGGCGGCTCAAGCAGTTCAACCCAGCTATGCAAGTCGTTTCAGTCGAGCCGGATTCGCCTTTTCATGGGCTGGAAGGCTTGAAGCACATGGGCACGGCGCTGCAGCCCGGCATCTACGACCCGCGGCTGGTTGATGAGAAGTTAGCGGTGCGCACCGAAGCGGCGCACAGCATGGCGCTGCGGCTGGCGCGTGAAGAAGGCTACCTGGTGGGCATCAGCTCGGCGGCGGCGATGGTCGGCGCTCTGACTGTGGCGGAGGGGCTGGCAGAGCGCGGCGCGGCAGGCACAGTCGTCACACTCTTCCCAGATAATGCCTACAAATACCTGAGCGAGGCATTCTGGCGGCGGTAAATGATTCCCCACAGAGGATTTTCTGTATGCTATAATCGCCTAAGCAATGTAGGGGCGAGGCGATGACTCGCCTGAACCGAGACGCAATCATGGCAAAAAACAGCAATTTCCACAAAGCAAAACGAGCCAAAAAAGACGAGTTCTATACACAACTGTACGATATCGAAAACGAGCTGCGCCATTACCGCGCCCACTTCCGCGACAAGGTGGTATACTGCAACTGCGATGACCCGCGCGTCAGCAACTTCTTCCATTACTTCGCCTATAATTTTCGCCTGCTGCGCCTCAAAAAACTCATCACCGCCTGCTACAAAAATCAGCAGATGGACATGTTCAGCCAGAACGATGCCGAGCGCGCTATCTGGCTGGAATACACTGGCACGGAAAACGAAACTGCCATACCGGATGTAGAAGATATTGGCGTGCGCCACCTGCAAGGCGATGGTGATTTCCGCAGCGCCGAGTGCATTGAGCTGCTTAAGCAAGCTGATATCGTGGTGACGAATCCGCCATTTTCGCTGTTTCGCGACTATGTAGCGCAATTGATTGAATATGACAAAAAGTTTATCATAATTGGGAACAAAGGTGCTATTTCTTATAGAGAGATTTTTTCCTTAATTATGGAAGGTAAATTATGGGTCGGGAATACCTCGATGGGCAGAGATTTGCTGTTTGATGTTCCAGCAGATTATGCAGAATACTTGGTGCAGAACAAGAAGGAGGGTAGCTCGTACAAAATTGTTGATGGTGTTGTGAAGGGAAGATCGCCAAGCATATGGTTTACCAACTTGGATCACAAGAAACGCCATGAAGAAATGAGATTGTGGAAGAGATATACTCCTGAAGAATATCCAAAATACGATAACTATGATGCGATTGAAGTGTCGAAGACCAATGATATACCAATGGACTGGGATGGCGCGATGGGCGTACCAATCAGTTTCTTAGACAAGTATAATCCCGAACAATTCGATCTACTTGGAAAAGACACCCAGTTTGTCGACAAACTGGGGAAATTCTACATAAACGGAAAAAGGAAATATGAGCGGCTTGTTATTCGCAACAAATGTCTGCAAACATAAGCCTCTGCGCTCTCTTTGTTCTCAGTGCCCTCTGCGTTAAATCTTTGTGGTTAACCCTGCTGCCCCGCCTCCCTATCATACGGGATGATCTTGTCCCATTCGTCCGCGGTTGAGCGCGCCACAAAAGCCACCACCGGCTGCGTATCGCTGCGGTTGAAGACCTCATGCGGGACGCCCGGCTCGATGAAGATGAAATCGCCGGCGCTGTTGTCCACCACTTGCTTGCAGCCTTCGCCATATTCGTGCCGCACTTCGCCTTCCAGGATGTAGAGCATCACCTCGAATTCGACATGGATATGCGCATAAGCGACGCCGCCGGGCGGGATGGTCGCTACATTGATGGACAAGTCCTTGGCGTTCACGTTCTTGCTGGATAGACCCGTCTTGTAGTGGATGCCGTTCCAGTCGCGCTTTTTCCCGCCACCGCGCAGCACGCTGATGCCATCATCGCCTTCGACCAGCGCTTTTAAGTCGCTGTTTTCGCTCATTGCCACCCTCGTCAGACCTGTCTTTAGGCGGCGAGTGTAGCTAAAATCGGGCGCGAAAACCAGAGGAAAGGACGGGCGATGCAAGCTAAAATCGGCATATTGACGGTGTCCGACCGCGCCCACCGCGGCATATACGAAGACCTTGGCGGCCCTGCCATCCGCGCGTATATGGAAGAAGTGTTAAGCAACCCCTGGCAGCCGGTCGCCCTGGTCGTGCCCGACGAGCTGGAGCGGATCACGCGGGCTTTGCTGCGGCTGGTGGACGACGAGGGCTGCTGCCTGGTGGTTACGACTGGCGGCACAGGACCTGCCCCGCGCGATATCACGCCCGAAGCCACCGAAGCCGTCTGCGAGAAAATGCTGCCCGGCTTTGGCGAGCTGATGCGCCAGGTGTCGCTGCAATTTGTGCCAACAGCGATATTGTCGCGGCAGACGGCTGGCATTCGCGGGCGCGCGCTGATTGTCAACCTGCCCGGCAAACCCAGCGCCATCCGCGATTGCCTGGACGCCGTGATGCCCGCCATCCCCTACTGCATTGACCTGGTGGAGGGCGCTTACCTCAGCACTGACGAGAGCAGGATTAAAGCCTTCCGCCCCAAAGGCAAGTGATGGCGCGGCTGCCGGCTGATAATAATCGGCGTTATCGCGGAGTTCAGGCACCGCCATAGCCCATATGAAGAGACATAGAAAGGGCGAGAGAAAGGGCAGGATGATGAGCGCCAGCCCGACTGCGGAGGCAAAGCGCTCTTTCAAATCAGCTTGTGCTTGCATAATTGCTGGGACGCACACCCTGGTGTATAGTCCTAGATTATACTGGTACTGTATCCAAGGAGCAAAAGGACGAA
>VXNO01000078.1 GCA_009840575.1 Chloroflexota bacterium
GGGGCCGGGGGATGGGGGCTGTAGTCGCAAGACTTACCTGAACTTACTGAGCGCACAGAGGTTTGCTTCATGTGCGATTATAGCTTATAGAAAAATCTCTGCGCGCTCTGTGTCTATTTTCACGCCGCGCCGTCGCCAGCGCCAGCTTTGACGCGCCGAAATGCGGTATGCAGGGTCTCCAGCAGCAAGCCGCGCGCCTCGTAACCGCTTTCGCCCAGCTCGCTGTAGCCGAGATACACCGCCTGTCGGCAGCGCCGCGTCAAAGCCAGCGCCAGCCGGCACAGGGTTTGCCGCTCCAGCTCTTGCTCGTCGCTTTCGCTCCAGGCTGCGCCCGCCTGCCAGCCGCGGCTAAGCACATAGGGGTGCGTCAGCGGCTGAAACAAGCGGCTCGACCAGCTTTCGCTGCTGATATTCAGCCAGAATTGCACATCGACGGCGCGGTTGCTAAGCAGGAAAGTGTAGGCGGGCGCGATATAGACGCTGTCGGCGGCTTCTTCTATCCAGTCGCGCAGGTAAAAATTGGCGATTAAGCCGCGCTCGACCATCTGCACATAATCACGCGCCAGGTCGATATCCCCGTCATACGCGCGCAGGAACTCCAGCGACCAGCGAAAACCCCGCGCCGAATCAACCAGATTGCGGCTGATATTGCTGGCGTTGACATCGGCATGGAAGCCAAAGCCGCGTCGCGCCAGGACCTCGCTGTACAAGCGGCGAAAGAAAATATCCAGCGCCGCGATCGGCTCGCCTTCGCTGTAGGTCGCTATCCAGCCGCGCAGTTGGTCGTAGCGTTTGCCGATAGCAAAGGTGATGCGGTCTTGCATGGCTGCGTTGGTGATGTCGCTGAAAGGATGCAAGCCGCCATCGCGATACAGTACATCGCAGAGCAGCTTGGCGCGCACCAGGTCGAGCCCGGCGATAGCGTGAGTCAAAGCGAATGCCATGTCGAACTGGGCCGGCGCCGCGCCCCAGCCCGGATGCGCCAGCCGCGCCAAAGTCAGCAGAGTACGCGCAGCCGGCTCATCGCGCAGCGCCCGCGACGGACGGTGCGAGCGCGCCGAAAGCCCGCGCCTACGCAAACTTTCGAAGAGCGAAAAGCGCAGCGAATCGGTCATGAAAGGTGCCAGCACAGCGATGTCTTGCGGCTTGACGCCTTTTTCAAAGACCAGCTTGCTGATTTCATCGACGACCCATTTGATCATCTGCGGATGATAGCGGTGGGCTGTGGTCATCAGCGCCGGGCGAAAATCGGTCTCGGCGGCGACTTCTTCGCCCAATAGCGACGCGGACAGATGCGCGCCCAAAGCAGCGATTGCCTCGCTCATCACAAAAGAGTCGTTCAGCGTGACCTGGCTATGGCAGGCTTGGCGCAGGCGCTCGGCGCTTTCGGGGTCCGCGCCCAGGAACCGCCTGAAGCCGGCATCGTGGTCGCAGATGACCAGCGCCGACTGGCAGCTCGGCAGCAGGCTCATCAAGAAGCGATGGGCGGTCGGGTTATCTTCTTCGACATTATCGGCAATCAAGTGCTGGAAGCGTCCGCGCAGGTTTTCGCGAGGCACGGGCAAGGCCAGCGCCTGCTGATTGAAAAGCTCGATGAGCAAAGAAAAGTCCAGCAAATTGCGCTGTAAGCAGTATTCGCGGAAGGCGAGAGCGCATGCTTGGGCATCGGCGTAGATGTGCGCTTGCTCGACGCCGCCGCCTAGCGCGGATTGCAAGCGCGTGCCGATCTCGCTGATGGGGAAGCCGACCATCGCCGCCTTGTTCATGTTGTCGATGATCTGGCTGTAGAGGCGAGCGCGGTCAATGCGCACGCTCTTGAAATAATCGCGCTGCGCCACCAGCGATTCGATAGCGCGCGTCATGAAATACTGCACCATCTCCAGGCTGAGGAAGTTGGGCAGGTCATGCGGATGCGCGAAACCCGCTCGCTCGGCGATGAGGAACCAGAAAGTCTCGACCAGGTCTCTCGCCAGGCTGCCGATTGTATGCACAGCCAACTGTCCGCCGCTGTAGGCGGGGTGGGCGCGCAAGGCTTCGCGGTAGGGCTGCGCCAGGGAGCGCTGCGGGACAAATAACAAGATGCTCTCGGCGGGCACGCCTTGTTCCAGCAGGCGCAGCAGGCGCGCGATGCCGCAACTGGTTTTGCCGCTGCCAGCGATGCCATCCAGCCAGAGTTTTCGCTCCAACGGCGCATCAACCAAGGCTTGCTGCGCGGCTGTGAGCTTGGGGAGTGTGAATGCCATGCTGCGTATTATAGGGGATGCACGGGCTTGTGGGACTGCGGCGATAGCTAATCGGGGAAGATATCGCTGACGGCGATTTCGAAGCCAGGCAAGATGTCGGGCGCGGACAAGCTGTCGCCTTCGTTGTAGACGCGGATGCCGTCGGCGCTGTGCGCATCGACTTCACGCAGGCTGGGATAAACAACCCAGACTTGCGCGCAGCCCGCCCGCAGCAACTGGCGCACTTTCAAGCGGATGTCAGCGGCTGTGTTGCTAGGCGACATGATTTCAATCGCTAGGTCGGGCGCAATCTCTAACCACGTATTCGGCAATGGCTCAGGCGCTTTGGCGAGGCTGACAAAAGCAATATCCAGCCCACGCACAGTGTCTCTGCCTTCGGGGTCGCGTTCGACAACGAAACCAGCGTCTCCTGAATAAATGCGGCCGAGCCTTTTCTGGCGGATGTAGCCACCTAGCAAAATAATCAAAGCCGCCTCAACTTCCGCGTGAACAGATTTCACTGTTGGCATGGTGACGATTTCTCCTTCGACGAGCTCGACAACGCAGTCGGCGTATTCGGGCTGGCTGGCGATTTCCATGAATTCTTCGACGCTGATGTGATTTACTGCGGGGGAAGGCGTCATAATTGCCATGAGAAAGTATCCTTGGCTAATCGGGGAAGATGTCGCTGACGGCGATTTCAAAGCCGGGCAGGATGTCGGGCGCGGACAAGCTGTCGCCTTCGTTGTAGACGCGGATGCCATCGGCGCTGTGCACATCGACGCGGCGCAAATCGGGGTGTACGATCCATACCTGCGGGCAGCCGGCGCGCAGCAGTTGCTCAATTTTCAGGTTGGTATCGCTGACTGTATTGCTGGGCGACATGATTTCGATAGCTAAGTCGGGCGCGATGTCGAGCAAGCCGCGGGGGAAACTGCCAGGAATCTTGTCGCGGCTGATGAAGGTAATATCCATTCCGCGCACGGTGTCGCCATGAAGCGCGTCCCTCTCCAGATAAAAGCCGGCATCTCCTGCGGTTGCAAATCCAAGTCCACGCGACTCAACAAAGTTATACAGCTGAGCGAATAATCTACCCAGAACTACGCCATGGAATGGTTGCGGTGGCGGCATGGTGACGATTTCTCCTTCGACGAGCTCGACAAGGCAGTCGGCATATTCGGGGCGACTGGCGATTTCCATGAATTCTTCGACGCTGATGCGCGTTTTCGCGGGGGCGCGTGTCAAGAGAGCCACGGGATGCTATCCTTTCTTTGCTTGCCACAATTCAGAGTATAGCGCAACCGCCTTGCGGAGCCGCCTTGGTCGCAAAAATAAAAGCAAGCCACCAACCGTAAAAAATCTGTTAGAATATACGCTACAGAAAGACAACCCATCTAGCTAGCCCAATAAGAAGAGGAGCACACCCCCATGAGACGAGCCAGACGCTTTATTATGTTCTGTCCGCTGCTGGTCCTTGCCCTGCTGTTTATGAGCCTGCCGGCGCTGTCGCAAGATATGGCCAGCGGCGGCGCGATCATCGAGCCCAACTTCGGCGATGACCCCACCACCTTCAACCCCATCATCTCCAACGATGGCACTTCCAACACGGTCATCGCGCGCATCTATCCTGATTTCGTCGGCGTTGATTCGGAGACTGTGCGATATATGCCCGGTGCCAAGGGCGCTTTGGTCTCCGACTGGGATATCAGCGAAGACGGCATGACCTATACCTTCCATCTGCGCGATGACATGGTGTGGAGCGATGGCGTGCCTATCACCGCCGTGGATGTCGCCTGGTTCCTGGATGCGGTTCTGAGTGGCGAGACGTCTTCGCCCCGCCAGGAGTTGATCGACCGCATCGAGAGCTATGAAATCATTGACGACCACACGCTGTCCATCACCTTTGATGAAGCTAACTGCACCCTCATCAGCACTTTGGCACCTGTAACGCCCGTGCCCGCGCATATCTTCGAAGAAGTCTATGGCGATGATTACGCCGGCATGGATGAGAACGAATACAACCTCAACCCGACGGTGACCGGCGGCGAAGCCTTCTCCTTCGCCAACTTCCGCCCCGGCGAGCAGACCACCCTGCTAGCCAACCCCGACTTCGCCGATGCGGAAATGGGCGCGGTCATCCCCGAAGGCTGGGTCTACAAGGTGGTAACCGACCAGGTTGTGCAGATGGAGCAATTCTTCGCGGGCGAGCTGACCTGGGTGGCCAGCGTCCCGCAAGGCTACCGCGATGAAGTCAAAGAACGCGGCGCGGCTGGCGAATTCCAGACCTATGAGACGCCGGCTGGCACCATCCGCTTCCTGTCGCTGAACACTGCCGACCCGACCAACCCGCAAGATGGGCTGGATGAAGATGGCAATCCAATCGACCAGGGACACCACCCCATATTGGGCGATGCGCGCGTGCGGCAGGCGTTGAACTACGGCATGAACTTCGATGAGGTCAACGAGGGCGCGTTCTTCGGCACGGGCATCCCGGTCGCCTCGCATGTCCGTCCCACCGACTGGAGCTTCCCCGCCGGCTTGGAACCCTATCCCTTTGACGCCGACAAAGCCATGCAACTGCTGGATGAAGCTGGCTTCACCGACAGCGATGGCGATGGCGTGCGCGAATGCAACGGCTGTATGTATGCCGAAGAAGGCGCGCCGCTGGCTTTCACCGCCAAGACCAACGCCGGCAACACCAGCCAGGAAGCGCTCTATACCATCCTGCAAGACCAGTGGAACGAGCTGGGCTTTGATGTCGCGGTTGAGTTCGTCGAGTTTGGCACATTGGTCAGCGAGTTCACGGCGCAGACCTACGATGCCATCGGCGTATTCTGGGGCTTGGCGACGCCCGCCGACCCCAACGGCATCGCCAGCATCTTCTTGCCTGAAGCCGATGTGGTGGGCGCTGGCTACAACACCCAGTCCTTCAACAACCCGCGCCTGAACGAGCTGATTGCCGAGGCGCGCACGATACCGGGCTGCGATGTCGAGGTGCGCAAAGAGATGTACGGCGAGGCTTACCAAATCCTGCGCGATGAATCGCCGTGGATTTGGATCAGCACCGGCGATGTGCTGCTGACAGCGCAGACCAATGTTGAGAACTGGGCACCGCGCGCCGGTGGCTCGCGCTGGAATATCGATGCCTGGATGGTCTCCGAGATGTAGCGGGCGATATGGCAACACTGCCATAATTGCAAGGGGCGGCTCAACGCGGGTCGCCCCCTTGCCCCATAAGCGCGTCGGCGGGAGCTAGCGAAAACTTATGAGCAAATACATCATCCGCCGCTTGTTACAGGCGATTCCGACTGTCTTTGGCATCACCCTCTTAGTCTTCTTTTTGATTTCTCTGGCACCGGGTGGGCCGATCGAGGTCCTGGCATTCAACAACCGCATGAAGCCGCGCGAGAGAGAAGAGCTCAAATACATTCTGGGTTACAACGATCCGCTGCTTGTGCAATACCTGCGCTGGCTAGCGGGCGACGACTGGATGCGTTGGGACGAAGATGACGATGGCTTGGCTGATGCTTCGGTCTTCTTCATCGACCATTATGCACCCGAGCTGGACGAGCATGGCAAACCCATCTTTGATGAAGGCAGCGGCGAAGCTGTGCTGAGGCAACTGCCGCCCGGCAATAAACTCGGCATTTTGCGCGGCGACTGGGGCAATTCTGTCTATTACAAGCGCGCGGCTTTGGATGTGCTGGTTGAGCGTTTGCCGGCCACATTAGAGTTAGGCGTCACCTCGCTGGTTACTGGCTTCGTTATTGGTATCGCCGTAGGCATCATTGCGGCAGTGTATCACAGTGGCGTGTTTGACCAGGTCAGTCGGGTCGGCGCGGTCATTGTCGACTCAGTGCCGAGCTTTGGGCTGGGGCTGATGTTCTTGCTGGTTTTCGCCGCGCAATTGAACCTCCTGCCTCTGGGCGGGCGCTGCAAAACCACCTTGGATGATTCCTGTCCGCCCGTAACAAGCAGGTTGGAATACCTCATTCTGCCCACCATCGTGCTGGCGGCTGGCGGCGTCTCCGGTTATTCACGGTATATGCGGGCTTCCATGCTGGATGTGGTCAGCCAGGATTACATCCGCACAGCGCGCGCCAAAGGCTTGCAAGAACGGCTCATTTGGCTGCGGCATGGAGTGCGCAACGCCTTTATTCCCATCGCGACTTTCTTGGGGCCATCCCTCACCTTTTTGTTGAGCGGCGCTGCCATCACCGAACAGGTGTATTCTTGGCCCGGTGTAGGGAGGCTGCTGGTACAAGCGCCAGGAAGACGGGATTATCCCATCGTCATGATCGTTGTCGTCTACGGTGCCTTGGCCAGCATCCTGGGCTATTTGCTGTCAGATGTATTCTACGCGCTGCTCGACCCACGCATTCGTTTCGATTGATAGCGAATAATACACAACATAGGGATAAAGGTAGGCTGCGGCATGTTCCTATTCAAACGCAACTCGTCAAAAAAGAAAAAAGCCGCTGCAGAGCAACTCGTCAGCCTGTCGCTGACGCAAAAGGCGCTGCGCTCCATCTGGCGCGACAAGCTCACCCTACTGGCACTGGCTTACCTGGTGGGCATCACCATCATCGCTTTGTTAGCGCCCTTCATCACCAACAACATCATGCAGGTCGACCCCAACGAGCCGATAACCGCCAACAAGTTCACCCCCCCCCTGACGGATGGCTACATTCTGGGCGCGGATGATATCGGGCGCGACCAACTGGCGCGCTTGTTGCATGCCAGCGGCGTCTCCATGGGCATCGGCTTTTTTGGCACCCTGTTGGCGCTCTGCATCGGCGTTGTCCTGGGCATGATCGCCGGCTTCCGCGGCGGCTACATCGACGACGCCCTAAATTGGTTCGTGACCACACTCGACTCCGTACCCTTTCTCTTTTTGCTGATTATCATGGCATCCTTCATCTCTTTTAATTCAACCACCCTCATCCTCGTCTTTGGGCTTTTCGGTTGGTTTGGCATCTACCGCCTCATCCGCGGACAAGCTATCTCCCTTCGCCATCGTGAGTACATCACCGCCGCTTCCGCCCTGGGCGCAGGCACCGGTCGCATCATCTTCTCCCACATCCTGCCCAACCTGGTATCTATTACCGCCATCGTGCTCATGCGCGGCATCGCGGGCTTGATCCTGGCGGAATCGGGACTGAGCTTCCTTGGCTATGGCGTACAACCGCCGCAAGCCACCTGGGGCAATATGCTGACCAAATCTCTGCAGTTCATGCGTTTGGGGGAGCATCTCATCATCTTCCCCTTATTCATGATTTCTTTGACGGTGCTCTGCTTCTACATCGTTGGCGATGGCATCCGCGATGCCTTTGACCCGACCCTGCAACGCTAGCTAGCCCGCGACTTTCTCGCCACAGCCGCCCAGGGCAAATCATCGCATACTAACACAGTTGTTCTATTACAGCGCATTACAAGCAGATTGAATCTCACAACCGCGCTGAAATCGCTTGCGAGACCCAGCGGGCTGCGCTAGAATCAGCGCTGTATCTATACAGTACAACTAAGGAGTCGCGCGCTTCATGCCCCAAGATCACCGCCCGCGCACCGAGACCCGTCAGATGATGATCAACATTGTGGCGCAAAGCGAGCGTCCGTTGACCCGCACGGAAATCGTGAACCGCCTCAACCGCAAAAAGACGCCGCATCTCATCGGCATGATGGACGCCCTGGTTGCCGATGGCGTCTTCGTCCGCAGCATCGTTACCTTCAACAACGGGGTTACTGGCTATGTGTATAGCGCAGCCCCCGCCAATGCTTTGAAATAGGTAGCTCAATATGAAGGTTATCACGCTGCTTAACGAAAAAGGGGGCGTTGGCAAGACGACTCTCGCCACCCATCTTGCGGCTGGCTTAGCCATTCGTGGCAAGCGCGTCATCCTGGTTGACGCCGACCCGCAGGGGCATGCCACCATCGCCTTTGGCTTGGCGAAGGAGCCCGGCTTCTATGACTTGATTGTGCGCAGCGCGCCATTCCAGCGGGTGCTGCGCCCGGTGCCGCCCGAGCGCTTCAATGTGCCTGATGAAGCTGGCAGCACCACCGGACAGTTGCTGATCGTGCCTTCCAACATTGAGACGCGCAGCATCGCCGGCAATATCAGCGATGCCTTCACCGTCTTGAAGCGCTTCAACCAGTTGCGCAAAGCCATTGATTTTGTATTTTTTGATACCTCGCCTACGCCATCTCTGCTGCATTCTTCCATTTATATGGCCACCGATGGCATCATTTATCCGACCAAATGTGAAGCCTGGAGTTTCGATGGCTTGCGCGAAAGCCTGATGCACAAAGACCAATTCAGCCCCATCCGCCAGCAATATAACCTGAACGACATCAAGGTGCTGGGCGTGGTGCCGACCATGTACCGCGGTCGCACCTTGGAACATCAAGACAACCTGCGCCGCCTGCAAGATACTTTTGGCGGGCTGGTCTGGAAGCCGCTGCCGGTGCGCACAATATGGACGGAAGTCGCCAGCGCCCGCCGAACTGTTTTCTCGCTTGCCCCGACCAGTGGCACTGCCGAAGATGCCTGGAACCTGGTCAATCAATTAGAGGAGCGCGTCTATGAGCAGTCGTGAGCGCCGCCGCAAAATCCGCGACGAAGACAATTTTCTCTTCACCAATCCTAATTCGCTCAACCCCAAAACAGCCGATGCCATCGGCTTTGGACTGGGCGATTTAGCGCTGGAAATCGCCGCAGCCGATAATGATTTTCAAGCGATAGAAGCTGTCAGCATTCACGAGATCTACCCCAACCCGATCCAGCCGCGCTACAGCATCCCGCACGACCTGACCGATATTTTCACGTTGCAGCCATCCAGCATTGTCGAAATCCTGGAGCGCTGGATAACGGAGATACAGCTGGAGCCGGGTAAGCAGTCCTTCGATATCACCAATCACCTGCGCGGGCAAAGCACGGACCGCGGCGCGCTGGCGGAGACGGATGAGAGCGGGGCTGCGGCTGATGATCAACCTGCTTCCGCAAAGCACGTCGCGCTGATGAAGCTCATCGACCTTGCCGCCAGTATACGCCGCGATGGCTTGTCCAACCCCATCAGCCTGGCGCATCATGGCAACCACTATGAGATCGAAACTGGCGAGCGCCGCTGGCTGGCTTATCACATTCTGTATTGGAAGTTTGGCGATGGCGACAAACGTCCCGATGGCAGCATCGTCAATTGGTCGCGCATTCCCGCGCGCATCGTCAACCGCGTGGATGTATGGCGGCAAGCCAGCGAAAACAACGCCCGCGACAACCTCAATGCCATCGGCCGGGCGCGGCAGTTGTCGCTGCTGCTGATGGATCTGCATGGCTGGCACAACTTCGCCTCGCTCGCCGATTGCGAAACCGAACAAGCCTTTTATGCGCAAGTGGCTGATGGCGGCGACTGGCGCATCCCGCGGGGGCAAGGCGAGCGGCTCTTGAATGCCATGGGGCTTTCCACCGCCAGCCAACTGCGCCAATACCGGGCGCTGCTGCGCTTGCCAGCCGACCTGTGGCGGCGCGGCGATGATGCAGATTTGACTGAAGGCGAACTGCGCAAAATCAAAGCCACGCTTGCTACCGTTACACCTGTAACGGTAGCGCGTCGCAAAAAACGCCGCAAAGATGCCTTGGCGCGCCTGACAGCCGATGCCAACCAATGGCGAAATCGCTTGCGCAAAGAGATCAACGCAGTCGATGCAGAATCACGCCCGCATATCCGCAGGCTGATTGAAGCCGAGATCCGCCAGTTGGTGCGCCTCATCGAAGACATCGACGACTCAGCGACCTGATCACGCCGCTCATCTCTTCCCCACCCAACCGGCTGGAGAATGCGCCGCTTTCACCATGAACATGGCAAGCAGGCGCAGCAAGTCGCAAGCTCTAGCGGTATGGCGAATAGGTCGATGTAACAGAAAGGCGCTTTGAGTGTGTGGATGGCGCAAGCGTTACACCTGTAACGCTACAACGGAATGGGCTAGGGCGACTCTCGCGCTGTGGCTGCTCGCTCTGCGCCACGCGCCAGGCTGACCAGCACTTCATCCGCCGTATCGCGCAGCGCCAGGAAGACATTGCCCTCGCCGAACTCCTTCAACATACGATAGGCGATTCCGCGCCGAGCCGGGCGGCGCAGTTGCTGGCCCCGCTCGTCCAGCGCGTACAGGTAGCCGTTGATGGTCTCGGCGATCTTGTCGTCAGCGATGCGCTCAGCCACCGTGCTGTAGGACAGCCGCAGCTTTTGATACCCAGTTGTTACAACGCGCTCCTTGGCGCGGCGCAGCAAACCCATCGCCCGTTCGCGCAAGCCGGGGTTTTCGACCGTCTCGCCCCGCCAGACACGCAGCTGCAGAAATTCCGCGGCTCTGATTGATGTATATTCCGCTGCCGGCGCTGGCTCAGCAGCCAGGCTGTAACGCGATGCGCGGCGGATGCACAGCCAGATGGTCTTGCCAGCTTCTTTCAGCAGTTTCGCGCCGATGTGACGCCAAGCCGGGTAACGCGCGCCGGCGGCAGCCTCCAGCCAATAACCCGCCGTGGCATTGCGCTGGACATCGCCAGTGCGCCTGGGCAGGCAGCGAACCGTTCTCTCCGCGAGCTGCAAGCGGCTGATGCAAGCGGTGATCTGCACGCCCAGATCGTGGTTATAGCGGCGGATGGTGCGCGTGGAAGCGCCAAGCCGATCGGCAAAGTTGCGCATGGGCAATTGCGGATTTAGCCGCTGAATATACGCCCGGTGCAGCGCCTGACGGTAGGATTTGGCTGTGCGCAAGTCGCTTTCGCAGAGGGCATCAGACGGCGTCCAGCGCACATTTAGCACCGCCAAAAGCCGCCCCGCACTAGGCGCTTGAAACACAACTTTTACGGGGCGGCCGCGCTTTTTCAAATTAAGTCCCCGGTTGTCCAGGTATTCTACATATCTTCTACTGATAATATGCCGACCATTAAAAATTGAACGATCGCCCGTCAGCGCTTGCAATACAGACTTGCGGCTGAGGCCCACTCGACGAGCGACGTCGACAGCCTCGCTCAAGGTAAACGCCGCCCCGTCTTTCCAGCCCGCCAGATAAAGCGCATCCAGGAAACGCGGCATGATGCTGGAGCCTTGAGCGGTCAAGAGCCGTTCGCGGACCGCATTGGGAATGCCCGCTTGGTCGGGGCGCGCTACAGACCCACCACGGAAAGCCGACGCGATGCTGCGCTGCGCTTCCAGCAGCCGCTCAACAGGCTTCTCGCGGCGATGAGCAGCGTCTTTGGCGGGTTGCTCGACATGCAGTGGCACGAGGCATTTTTCTACGTCCGCCAGCGCCATGCCTTGCTCGCGGGCGATAGCAGCCGCCCGATAGAGCGCGTTGTTGCGGCCAATCTGCCCAGCCAGCCGCGCGTAGACCCGCGCAACGTCCATATCACTGCGTTGCCTGCGGAGCCCGCCTGGCAGCCCAGTCGCAACGCTGTTGACATGGAAGTAATTCAGCAGCTTGTCTATATCGCCGCGCTGTAGTTGTATTGCGGGCAGGGCGTTCATGGCGCGGTAGGTGAAGTCGCCGACCTGCGAAGGCGGGGCGAGCACATAGGAACGTTCGCCTTTGATGTCGCCACCGGCAAATTGATGGCTGGGCACCAGCTCATCGCTGCGGAAATACAGGTGGCAGCCACGCCGCGTCTTCACGCTGTAAGTGTCGGCATATTGCGGCAGGCGCATGCAGAACTGCCGGTAACGCCGCTGATCGTCAAAGTCGATGACAAGCAAGCGCGAAACCCGACCGCAGACAATGCCCAAAGCCGTAAACCGCTTGTCAAAAGCGGCATCAATCTCGGCATGAGAGGCGATGCGCTTTTGATACTGACGCCAGCGAATCGCGGGCTTCTTGGGCTCATCGGGCGCATTGTCGCCATGTACAGGGATCACAGAATAGCCGGAATCCGCCAATTTTTTGGCTTCATTCAGCAATGATTTATGCCGAAAATTGGGTAAAAATTTCATGTTTTTTCTCACTCTTCCACGCAATCAGCGGTCTCTTTGTCCAGATTAGATCGAGACGCAAAGACATCGCGTCGAGTCCGGCGCGAGGTCTGTTATTGACGCGATGTACTCGTAACGGCGCTTGCAGGAGCTGGGTCGCGTGATGCGCGGTCCGCTGCCGCGAAGTCCGAAAATAGTCTCACATGTTGTCAATAGCGGCGATTAAATTGCACCAATAAAGTGGCTGTTTTTGCGCTCGGCTGTGCATGGAAAAGCGCGAAAAAATAACCACCTGCAGGCTGAAAAAACCGATCACCGCCTTGGCGCTGCCCGCCCAAGAAAACCGAGCCACAGCGCTATATGTATACTGTATAGATGATTTAGGGGATGGCGTCAAGGGAAATAGGCTTGGATTTGCAGCGAGTATAAAAATAGAATTACCGTTCTAATCGTGGAGAATGTCATCAAGCACAGACAAGGGGGTGGCAGCCAGCAAGCCGGCATCAATGGGCAGCACGATGCCAGAGATCCAGCGCGCTTCATCGCTGGCTAAAAAGACCGCCGCCCAAGCCACATCCCAAGCCGTGCCTTCTGTGCCCAGGGGTCCCGCTTTGCGGCGCAGTTCGCGGGTATCGGCAGCGAGCGCGCGCACAAAAGCGCCGTGGATATGCCCGGGCGCGATGGCATTGACGCGGATATTGTCGCGACCGTGGTGCACAGCCATGACGCGCGATAGCTGTACGAGTCCGGCTTTAGTCACGGCATAGGGGACATTGCGTTTGAAGCCGGCCCGCAAGCCGTCTATGGAAGCGATATTGATGATGGAGCCGCCGCCACTGGCTTTCATGAGCGGCACAGCGTGTTTGCAGGTGAGCAAGGCGCTCTTCAGGTTGACCGCCAGCGTCGTATCAAGGTCGCGCTCTTCGATTTCTGTCACCATACCCAAGCCGCTATTGGCGACATTGTTATACAGGATATGCAGCCCGCCGAAGTCGCTTTCGCAAGCGGCGATCATGGCGCGGATGTCGGCTTCGCTGGTGACATCGGCTTTTATGATTTTGGCTGTGCCACCGGCGGCGCTGATGTGACTGTGCGTGAGTTCGGCGCGCTCCAGGTCATAGTCGGCGAGCATGACCTGCGCGCCTTCTTGGGCGAATAGCCGAGCGGCTGCGTAACCTGTGCCAGCGGGTTCGCCGCGGCTGCCCGCGCCCACGACCAAAGCGATCTTGCCTGCCAGGCGCCCTTGTGTCATCGAGATTGCTCCTGTAATTCGCTAATCGAGATGCAAGCCGCCATCCACCGATATCGACTTGCCCGTGATGAAACTGGCTTGTTCGCTGCTGAGGAAGGCGGCCAAATTGGCGATATCGCCTGTTTCCGCCAAGCGCCCCAGCGGGATGGTCTGGGTAGCCTGGTCGATCATCCGCTGGCGAAATTCGGCTGTGGATAGGTCGGCTGGTCTCAGCGCCGCAGCCATATCATCAATCCGTTCGCTGGCGATCAAGCCCGGGCAGATGGCATTGACGGTGATTTGATGCGCTGCCAATTCCAGCGCCAGGGATTGCGTGAAGCCGCGGATGGCGAACTTTGACGCGCAGTAAGCCGCATAGCGGGCAACCCCTTGTTTGCCCGCGGTTGATGAGATGTTGATGATGCGCCCGCCTGCCGCTTGCCCGATCATGAGGCGGGCGGCGGCGCGGCTGCAAAGGAATGTCCCGCGCACATTCACCCGCTGCACCAGGTCAAAGGCGGCTTCGCTAAGCTCAACAATCGGCACGCGATCATCTCCAGCAGGCGCGCCAGCGTTGTTGACCAGGATATCCAACCGCCCGAAATGCGCCATGGACTGCGCGAACATGACATCGACTTGCGCAGAATCTGCCACATCGCCATAGACCGCCAGCCCGCGCGCGCCCAGCGCTTCGATTTCGTCGACGACATCGGGCAAGCCCGGTCGCCCCGCCTGGGTTGGGCGCAGGTCATTGACGGCGATATGAGCGCCCCGCTCCGCCAGACGCAGGGCAATGGCGCGACCGATGCCAGCTACCCCCGCCGCGCCGGTGATGAAAGCGACTTTTCCACTCAATTCGTACATAGCCTTATCCGAAACTTTCTGCTCAATTCCTGGCTTGGGGCTAGCTTCAGCGCAGGATGCGAGTATCGCGCAGGTCCTTGCCGCCGATGCTGACCATGAGACTCGCGTCACGCAGTTCAATTACGGGCAGGTCCGCCAGCGCGTTGACGATGTTAAATTGCGTTGGCATATCTTCCCAACGTGGGCGTCTAAATGCAAAGCTGCCTGTACCGATGGCAAATTTGATAATGCGACGGTTGGGCGCTTCGGCGGGGGTCATGGTCGCATAGGCGACATCGGCAACGCCCCATTCGCCGGTTCGCGGCATATATTTGTAATGCAGGCTGGGCAGGCTTTGGGCGGGCGACGGCGGTGACGCTGGCTGCAAGCCGCCGATGCGCAGCTCCAGGAAACGGAAGCCCAGCCAACTGGCGCTGATACGATGCTCGCCGCGCAGCACAGTCGGCATGGGCAGCTCGCAATAGATTTTGGCGTAACCCAATTCTTCACGCCCTGTGATGATGGGGTCAGCCAGATTCTCCCACAGCACGGTCAAAAAGTTACCGGCCGCATCGTCAACTTGCCCTTGGTAACGGGCACGGAAGGTCAAACCCAAGGTGTTATAGCCGCGTCCAGCCAACCATTCAATCTCGCTCATATAAGTGGCGCTCAACGTGACGACCGGCTCATCATGCAGCGAGAAGCCCGGCGGAAGCAAGGCAGCCAGTTTGTCGCTGTCAGTGAGAAAGCGGATGGCATATTGTTCGCTGCGCGGATTGTCTTGGCAGGCGAAGCGTTCGCCGGCAGGGCCACGCCGCGGTCCCGTGCGGGGACCGAAGTGCGCGGGCATGCGATACATGGCGGCGGAGTCAAATTCGTAGGGCATGGCTCGTCCCTTGCGTCACTTTAGGAAAGCATAACCACAAAGCGCAAAGATAAACAAACACATCGTTCAAAGAGGAAAAATGTAAGGGACAGGCGGTGAATCGCCCGGTGTCAATAGATTTAGCCGCCCCTGGTAGATGACGCTTCGGGACTAAGCTGAATCAGTAAATAACCAGCCAAGCCGTAGATCGCGGCGGCGAATAGCTGGAAGCCGTGCAGTAAGAAGCCAGTCGCAGTCGCATCTGATTCGCTCCAGCCCGCCAACTGCATCAAGCCGAAGCTCCAGGCGGCTTCTACGACGCCAAAGCCGCTCACGGTGAAAGGGAAAGCTGAGGCGAACATGCCGATGCTGATGATAGCGATGGCGGCGGGCAGGTCGACAGTCAAGCCCAAGTCGCGCAGCAGCACATAATTGGTCAGGAAAGAGCAAGTGTAAGTGAAGCAGGAGATCAATAGCGCCGAGAAGAACAGGCGCGGCTGGCGAATGCGGTCCAGTTCGTCCGCTAGCTGGATGAGGCGCGTTTGCAACAGGCGGGCGAGGCGGTTGTCGTGGCGTAGCAGCAACGGGCGCAGCAGCTTGTGCAGACGCCCCACCAATGCGCCGCCATAATAGAGCGCCAGCGCGCTGCCCACGAAAGTGAGCGCCACCGCAATCAATAACTCATCGCGCTGCCCCGCCAGCTGCTCGGCGCTGCTCAATATGCTGGCGGCGAAGACTATGACGATGATCAGCAATTCCAGCAAGCGCGCGCCAAACAAGCTGCTCACGCCGGCTTCCATCGAGTAGTTCAACCGCGAGCGCAGCAAGGCGATGTAGGACAACTCGCCCAATTTGAAAGGCAGGGCGCGCACCAGGAAATTGTGATAGAACGTGATGGGGATCAACAGCCGCCAGGGCGAGACCTCGCCGCCCAGCAGGACGCGAAAACGCAGCGCTCGCAGCAAATTCAGCGCCAGGTACGCCAGCAGCGCCGCGCACCAGCCCAAGAGCGATACGCGCGCCAGCAACTTGTCAAATTCGCCCCACTCGACGCGCTCGACGAGCACGATGAGCAAGCCGCTGGTTACCGCAATGCTAAGCAGTCGGACGAGCCGCTGACGGGTCTTTGCGCTCATGCGCGTCATTCCTCGCTGTACCAATGCGAGAGGTCGCGGTCCAGCAGTTGGCTGAGCGCGTCGATATCGGTAGCCAACTCGCGCTGCAAGTTCCTGCGCAGCTCAGGCGTCAAAGGCGAACGCTGTTCATAGCGCGTATAGGCCGCAATCACGCCTTCCACCGCGCGCGTGCGATAACGATAAGGCACCAAGGTATGGGTAGTTGCCAGGTAGCTCAGGCGATCCTTCAGCAGCATGAGCGAAAAACCGCTGCTCACGATGATCTGCTGAAGCCAAGCCCAACGCGTTGCTTTGTTGGGATTACGAATATCAAAGCGCATGGGCACATCGCTGGCGATATCCAGGAACTCGCAGACGCCGCGGAAGGCGCCGGCGGTATCGCTGCGGAAGTCATCAAAGATAAGGACCAATACATTTTCGCGCCCAAAGGCAGCGAAATAACGCGGCACCTGCTGGCTGAATCGCGCCATGTGTCGATATTGCAAGCCAGTGACGCAATGCGCGGCACGGCGGATGCGCTTGTTGGCGCGGCGGTCGCTCTCGGCGGCTAGCGCCTCGGCAAAGCTGTTGATCTGTTCGTTGCCGCTGTAGCGAAACTGCGACCACATGGAATACATCATGTCGACGGGGTTGCGCAGCATGATGATGATTTTGGTGGCGGGATCGTACTCGCGGATCTCGGCGGCGGCGCGCTGGCTGACCAGATACCAGGGCGATGATTCGCCGATGCGGGACTGTCCGCGCGCATCTCGGAAGAGCTTGAGGTAGCGATCGGGCTGGGCGCGAAATTGTCGAAAGCGCGAGCCATCCAGGTCGCTGCCGAAGAAATGCGGCTCTTTGTAATAAGGCATGAAGACCTCGGGGTGGCGTTGCAGGTATTCATGCAGCGAGGTCGTCCCGCATTTTGGCGCGCCAACAATAAAGAAATTCGGCTTGGGCACGGTTTTCAGCTCAGCAGCGCGCAGCATCGGCACTCCTTTTGATTCGCCGCATTATAGTACAAACGCGAATGGTCTACCTGTATAGTCCCAAAAAAACCTCTGTGCCCTCGCTGCCTCTGTGGTGAATATATTGAAGCGATTGCCTGGGGAGTGGCGAATCTGCTGGATACGCGTTGCTTTGCCCCCACCCCAAACCCCT
>VXNO01000045.1 GCA_009840575.1 Chloroflexota bacterium
ATCATTGAATACAATCGCGAGGTCGCATCACTTACCAAGTGACCACTACCAGATAATGAATCACACCAAGCCATGAATCAGTATTTAGGATTATCATATCGCCCTTGCCCATTTTTCAGTGAAGCTGATATGTGAAATGTCATTCGAGCTTCTATCCAGACGTCTGGTTGCTTCTGCCTCGACTACAGTTGGCTCGAGTTCATAAATCACTTTCACCTCCATTTGGTTTTCCGCATAAAAGATCGCAAGGTAGACTTTGTTATTTCGCCTGATGCGGTTCAGCGATTGCTCGCGCTTTTCGGGCGGGTACTTGAACATCTTGTCAAACTGTCCAGATCCGCCTTCTTTGCAAGTCAAATACTCATAGGTGATATGCGGATGATCTGGGTGCCGGGCGTCCGCAAGACGTTTCGACGTAATAACTTCGTGGCCCAGTATGTCCGCAATTACCATCTCTTTGACTAACCCGGGCTGCAACAGATTTTGTATTCCAACACTTCTAGCGAGGTCAAAGGCTTGTTTTACCAGTTGGACGATTTGCGAATAGACTTTCTCGGACGACATTGTTTTCCTTAGATAAGGCAACTGGCCAAACGTTGCTGCGCTAGCTTTACGAAGTCCGCGCGCAACTCGATCCCAATGAAGTCGCGCCCATTTTGTTGACAGACCAGCGGGCAGGTGCCTACGCCAGAAAATGGATCTAACACGAAATCGCCCGGGTTGGAGCTCGCCAGAACGATGCGCTCAATTAGTTTTTCCGGTTTCTGGATGGTGTTCAGCGCCTCTCTGCATACCAGTTCTTTGGATTTATAGGTAAGCTGCTTTATATCACCCCAGACATCGCCCGGGTTCTTCCCCTGGCGATTGAACTTTGTTTTGCTGTATTTGCCATTCTTGACAGATGGCACCCTTTCGACTCGCAATCGATGCTCAAGCTCCACAAGCTGCGGCACTCGGATGGCTTCCAAGTTGTAACAGCGCGGTCGATCGCCTTTGATGAAGTAGCAGATGGTATCGTAGTTGTTTGTGTAGTTGATGCGACCTTGAGCCAGTCGGCTAGGTTGATACCACACGATTTTCGCCTTCAAAGTTAGATACGGGCGATAATCAATGAAGTCTATGCAATCGGGTTTACCAAACAAATACAGCGCTCCGCCCTTTTTCAGCTTGGGCGTAAATCGCCTTATGAGCTCGAGGTTGTATTCCTGAATGTTGTTTATTCGGTCCCATTCATGCTTTGTTACTACATAAGGGCCATCACATACAATAAGATCAACCGAATCATCATCAACACTTTCAATCAACTTGAGCGAGTCGCCTTGATAAATGCGATTTCGTTCCAGGTACATGTCTCTCTCCTCAATTGGCTATGCTTAACAGCGCCGCCGCCACGCCGATGGCCGCCAACTCCACAGCCAGCACGCGCAGGAAGGCTCGTCTTGTGCGGGGCTGCCGCCAGCGCTTGAAGAAATAATCCAATGTGGCAATGACAAATGCCACAGTCAAGAGCCCGCCGCCCATCAGCCACAGGTTGCGCAAGGTGGCCAGCGCGTAATTGCCGCGCACGAGGCTGTCATTTGTGCTGATAATCACCCGCGCGCCGACCACCAGCGCCAACTCCAAGCTGGCGAAGAACGTAACGACTGCCAGCGCCAGCGCAACAACAACCAGAACGGTATTGATTAGGGCGGTCAGCCAAGGCGGGAAGCTGTCCGCGCGTTTCGATGCTTTCATCATTCGTTTTCAGCCTGTTTGGGCGTCATTTTCACTAGCTCGCCTGAGGGAAAGCATAACGCAATTCGCGCTAGACAGGAACTTGAAATGGGCTTGGCTTTCGTCTACACTTGTGAACAATGGTACAAGCGGCATAATCTGACCCGCAGCCGCCGCGATGATTGGCTTTTTTTCGGGCGGCGCAGAATGGCAGGTGAGTCTCGTAGATGAACGATAACCGCAATCGAAGTCCGTCAATCAGCCCGGGCGCGGTGGTGGTGGCCGCCATCTTCCTGCTGGTGAGCGTCATCGGCATCAACTGGTTCACCAGTTTTGTGCCGGTGGTGTTGCCGCCGCAAGCCTCGGCCGAATCCAAAAGCGTCGATGATCTCTTTTATGTGCTGGTCATCATCGGTGGCATCGTCTTTTTCTTGATCCAGGGCATGCTGCTCATCTCGGTCATCTTCTTCCGCGCCAAGAGCGGCGACCAAAGCGACGGGCCCACCTATCATGGCAACCCGCTGCTGGAGATCGTCTGGACGATCATCCCGGCTGGCGTGGTCGTTTTCCTGGCGGTGCTCAGCTTCAATGTGTGGATGCAAAATACCGAGCCCAAAGCCACGGTTAATATGATTGATGGCAATGAAATCAAAATCAATGTCAGCGGCGCGCGCTATGCCTGGACGCATACCTACCAGACCGGGCGGCTTGATGACAATGGCGAGCAAATCGTCATCAACAGCGGCGACAAGCTGCACACCTACATCGGGCAAAATATCGAGCTGGAGCTG
This sequence comes from Chloroflexota bacterium, assembly GCA_009840575.1. GTDB lineage: Bacteria > Chloroflexota > Anaerolineae > Aggregatilineales > Phototrophicaceae > UBA6055. Next base: position 2,505 of record VXNO01000045.1, read on the forward strand.
CGCACGCAGGATGTCATCCATTCCTACTGGGTGCCAGCCATGCGCGTCAAACAAGACCTGCTGCCCGGCAACCCAGCCACGGGCGGGCGGCCCACCGAGCTGCGCTTCACGCCGGTGCGCGTCGAAGACGAGACCTACCCGGCTGCCTACCCTATCGTCTGCGCAGAGCTTTGCGGCGATGGCCACGGGCGCATGACCGGCGAAGTCATCGTCTATGCAGACGAAAGCCATTTCCTGGAACAATTCTACGAACCCGCCATCTATGCCATCCTGAATCCACCCGCCGACCCCGTGCTGCGCGGCGAGATCCTCATCCAGGAATACATCTGCAATAGCTGCCATACCTTGGACAGTCTGGAGTGGAGCAGCCGCACTGGTCCTTCGCTGAATGGCATCGCCGACCGCGCAGGCGAGCGCGTGCCGGGACAATCGGCAGAAGAATACCTCGTGCAATCCATCTGGAATTCACAGGCTTTCACCGTGCCCGGCTATACCGAACAGATGGCGGCATTTGGTCCCGACCAAACCGACGCCAACGCCATGAACGCCGAGCAGTTGTACGCGATTACAGCCTACTTGTGCACGCAGGGCGAGCAGACCGATTGCGACACGGAGAACCAGACCACCGCCATCCCCGCCGCTATCAAGACCTCCTTTGGGCTGGATGTCGATATCACCTTTGGGCAGAGCGCTGGCGAAGCAGGCACAACTGAAACAGCAGACGAGGGCTAACCATGGCAACCATCGCTGTCCCGATCGGGGCGCAAGCAGAGCAGCCGGGGGCGGAAGCGGTTCGCCGCCCGGCGCTGAGCGAATACCTGCGCTGGAGCGTCGATCACAAGATCATCGGCGTGCAATACGGCATCAGCTCCTTCCTGTTTTTCCTGGTGGGCGGCGCTATGGCAATGGCTATCCGCTGGGAGCTGCTGACGCCAGCGCTGGATTTGATGGTCTCGGGCTCTGCCTATAACAGCCTCTTCACCATGCACGGGACGGTGATGATCTTCCTGTTCATCATCCCCATGTGGGCGGCATTTGGCAATTTTGTGGTGCCGCTGCAACTAGGTGCGAAGGACATGGCTTTCCCTTGGTTGAACGCCTTCGCATTTTGGCTGATACCGCCCGCCGCCATCGTCGTCTTGATGGGCTATTTTGTTACCCCCGCCGAAGCCGGCTGGACATCCTACCCGCCGCTATCGACGCTATTCAGTGGCGATGGGCAGACTTTGTGGGCATTGGGCGCGCATTTGTTGGGCATCTCGTCCATCATGGGCAGCATCAATTTCATCGTTACCATTTTGAATATGCGCCCGGAAGGCATGACTCTGTGGCGCATGCCGCTGCTGTGCTGGGCAGTGCTGGCGACTAGCATCATCGCGGTGATGGCGACGCCGTTTTTGGCGGGCGCGCTGACCCTGCTGCTGCTCGACCGCGTGGCTGGCACGACCTTCTTTGACGCGACTGGCGGCGGCGATGTGCTGCTCTGGCAGAATATCTTCTGGTTCTATAGCCACCCCGCCGTCTACATCATGGTGCTGCCGGGCATGGGAGTCTTGTCGGAAGTGCTCTCTATCCACAGCCGCAAGCCAGTGTTTGGCTATCGCATGGTGGGCTTGTCCAGCATGGGCATCGCCTTCGTGGGCTTCACAGTCTGGGCGCATCACATGTTCACCAGTTTGCAGCCGGAGCTGCGCATCCCGTTTATGATCACCACCATGATCATCGCCGTGCCGACCGGCATCAAGATGTTCAGTTGGCTGGGCACGATCTGGGGCGGCAAGATCCGCTTCACCAGCGCCATGCTCTTTGCTTTAGGCTTCCTGTCGATGTTTGTCATCGGCGGCATTACTGGCGTCATGCTAGCGGCGCTGCCCTTTGATATTCATGTGCACGACACCTATTTTGTTGTCAGCCACTTCCATTTTGTGCTCTTCGGCGGCAGCGTTTTCGCCATTTATGCGGCGCTTTACCACTGGTTCCCCAAGGTCACCGGGCGTATGATGAACGAGCGCTGGGGGCGCATCCATTTCGTCTTCACCTACTTTGGATTTCTCTTCACTTTCTTCCCCATGCACATCGTGGGTATGTTGGGCATGCCGCGGCGCGTAGCGGTGTATGACCCGGCGTTCACACAGTGGAATCAGCTCATTGGCATCTCGGCATTTGTGCTGGGCTTCTCCAGCTTCATCGTCGTCTACAATGTCATTCACTCCTATTTCCGCGGTCCGGTCGCTGGCGCGAACCCCTGGCGGGCGCTGACCCTGGAATGGGCGACGACTTCGCCGCCGCCTGTGACCAATTTCATTGATGATCCCATCCCCTACGAAAATCCCTATGGCTATGGCACCGAAGCGGCAACTGCTTATCTGGACGCGGTCGATGAAACTTTCCGCCATGGCGGGCTCGCCAGCAGCAGCCACTAGCGAGGGCGGGAGCATGCGATGACCAGCATCAGCCACGGGCAAAAGCCAAAACCCCGTGACCAGCAAGCGGCGGCGCTGCGCCTCAAGAACAACCGGCTGGGCATGAATATCTTCCAAGCCAGTTGGATCATGGCATTTTTTGCCTTGATCGTGGTCAACTGGCAGTTGCGCTACAGCTACGCGCAGTGGCCCCCCATGGGCGTGCAGCCTTTCGAGCTGCTGTTGCCCAGCTTGGCGACCCTGGCGCTGGTGTCTAGCACGTTGCTCGTGCAGCGGGGACTGGTGGCTTTTCGCGGCGCGCAGCGGAGTCTGTTTTCGCTGTGCTGGCGGCTGGCGATGGCGCTGGGCAGCGTCTTCATGGTGTTGATCGCGCGCGAGTTTGCGACTGTTTCGCAGGCGGCGCTGGCCACGCAATATGGCCTAACCATGCGCTTGATGACAGGTTTTCATTTTGTGCATGCGCTGGTTATCCTGTGCCTGCTGCTGGTGGTGTATCGGCGCGCGGTCGCTGGCGCATATCACGGCGGCGAGGCGGCTGGCTGGGCGGTGGAAGGCGCTGCCAAGCTGTGGCACTTTGTCACAGTCGCCTGGGTTTTGTTTTATGTGGTGCTCTACTGGCTGCGCTGAGGGGAGCAAGGGCAAAGACGCGCTGGCGACTATTCGGCTGGCGGCTGTGGCATAGGAGCGATGAACGATGGATAAACCAGGAATGACGCGAGCGATACCAGCGATGATCGTAGGCTTCATCGGCTCGCTGGCTTTTGTCTATGCCATGCGCGTTTTGCAAGATATGGACCCGGTGTGGATGAATGCTGAGTCCAGCGAGGGCGCGCAGGTGGGCTTGGTGCTGGCGGCATTTGTCTCCATGGCGACCTTCATGTGGGGCGTGGGCGCTTTCGACCCCAAGATGAGCGAGCACGGCGAACATACGCATGAAGAAGCCGCGAGCGCGCCGGAAAAAGACTTCGCCTTGCGCACGGATGGCGGCTTGTTCCGCGCTGGCAAATGGGGTTGGGACTTGGCTTGGCGCATCATCAACGATAGCCCAAAGCCCATGCGCTTCCCCTATTTGCATGTCGGCTTTATGCTGCTGCGCTGGCTGATTAATGTCGTCTGGTTCTTTGTTTGGCTGGGCATTTATGGCGGCTGGCGCTTCTTCTTGGGCGCGATTGCTGGCATTCCGGGCACAGTCGGCGTGATTTTGATGAGCCTGTCCTGCCTGTGGCAGATGATGATATTTTATGCCGGGCAGCTCTTCCTGGTATTGACGCTGGCGGTCATCACCACCATCGTGCTGTTCACGGTGGCGCTGCTGCCGCATGGGCTCAGCTTGCAGATCGCCCATGAGCCGAATGCTGACTTTGCCGCCAATGGCTTTGGCGACTTCATCGTGCCCATCCAGGAGATTTTGGGGCTGGTCTTGCCGCCAGACGACTTCGCCAACCAGACGATCGAAGGCACGAGCCAGTTCACTGTGCTGCTGGGCTTCATCCTGGTGATCTTTGTCTCGCTGGCCTTGGCTACAGGTGGCATCGCCGTCTTCTTCTATTTAGCGCATCGTGGCGTGCGCGAGGCAAAAGAGCTTGACCCGACCGACGGGCAGCGCACACAAATCCTGCCCATCCGCGAGACTGGCAAGATCGCCGGCGGCGTGGCTGCTGTCATCCGAGCCGTGCCGCGGGCTATCGGCTATCAAAAATAAAGCGAGAGACAGAGCATGGCAGAATATAGCCCCTACCGAGAGTTTACAAAGAGGCTAAAGCTACTTATCAGCAAACACCCAAATCTCATCGCTACTACCCTGAGCAACATATTTACTATGCGTTTGATAGGAAATAAGACACATGGCGATCTGGCTGAGATTGCTATTCCAGAATTCATCAATCAGTATATGTATGACTTTACCTCTACTCATGTAGGCAAAGACAGATTTCGCGCCAAGAAACGCGAAGAAGATATCTCTGTCGTAAACCAGATCACTAAGGACGAAGTGCTCATCAGCATTAAAGCCTATAGTGTAGGCCCACTTCAGTTATCTACCGATAAAGAGGCGCGTATGTTTCCATTACTGGAATCACAGCGCGTATCCGAAATCAACACTTCCGATCGTATTCGTGCGATTCTAGAGTCGCCAGCATTTTCAGAAATTGAACAAATGAATGTACTCCCTCTAATTTATGACGAGAAGAAGAACATTTGTAACATTTTGATATTTGATGCAGAACAAGCTAAGCAAGATGTTGCAGCCATTAGAAAAGTTACAGGTGGGTATGGCAGAAAGCATCCAATATACGAATTTCGAAATGAAAACTATGAGTACATCTGCGAAGTAAGATACGGTGGAACAACTGCTAATGCTCTCCAACGCGGCTTATGGACGAATACGAGAAATGCAATTCAGTATTTCGACAGCATTACCGGTGGCTGGATCGACTATTCACATAACATGATTCTTGTAAGGCTCTTTTCGCATGCTCTAGTGGCTTCAAAGAGAGGACACGATAGAGCGCTTCAAGTTGTAAAGGATGATATTGCGGAAATAATTGAAGGTGAACGGTTGTGAAGCCCGCAGCCGCCCAACTCAACCTTTTTGCCGACGTAGACAGCCAACAAGTTCGGACTGAGGGAATAAAATATATCGGCTCAAAGCTCCGTTTGCTGCCGTACATTGTTGACATTGCGAAGCGCGCAAAAGTGAGGAGCGTTTTTGACGCGTTCTCGGGCAGCACGAGGGTTTCTCAAGCATTTGCGCAGATAGGATGCGATGTAATCACTTCAGATATATCTGTCTGGTCCGAGGTCTTTTCAACATGTTACTTGCTGGCAAGTGAGCACGGTCGTACTGCAGAACTGATCAAAGAACTTAACGATCTTAAGCCCGTTGATGGATGGTTCACGGAGAACTATGGTGGAGATGCCTTTGATCCGCTGGGGGATGGTTATAAAAAGCCTTGGCAACGGCACAATACCAGAAAACTGGATGCCATCAGAGAGGCTATAGACATAATGGCGCTGACAAGTTATGAACGAGCGACCGCAATCGCGAGTCTGATTCTTGCGCTTGATAGTGTAGATAGCACATTGGGGCACTTTGCATCGTACCTCAAAGAATGGTCGCCACGCTCATACAAACCTCTGATGCTCGAAATGCCGAATTATGTGCCGACAAAGGGAGAACATGCAGTTAGGCGCGGAGATGTCTTTCAAGTAATTGATGATATCCCTGAAGTTGATCTTGCCTATCTTGATCCGCCATACGGCTCCAGTAATGAGAAAATGCCACCATCGCGTGTAAGGTATGCAGCCTATTATCACATTTGGACGACGGTCTGCCTAAATGATAAACCACCTCTCTTTGGCAAAGCTCGGCGGCGGGCCGATTCACGAGATACTGTCTCAGCTTCCGTATTCGAGGACTTCCGCCGATGCCCTGGCGGGCGCTTCCGTGTAATTGAGGCCTTGGAGAAACTGATTGACAGAGTTCGAGCCAAGTATGTACTATTGTCATACAGTTCTGGGGGGCGAGCAACATCAAGGGAACTGATTGAAGTATTACAACATGCAGGCAAAATTGAAGAAATTCACGAGATTGAGCACAAGAGAAATGTAATGTCCGGGATGCGCTGGACAAATGAATGGATAAAGCCAAGAGAAGGTCGTAATCTTGAGTATCTTTACTTGCTAAAGAAGCACTGAGCTAATAAAGCGAGAGACAGAGCATGGCAGAATTGACAGCCGACCAGCTAACAGCGCCCGCCCACGACGATCACGGGCACCTCAGCGTCGAAGACAGCAACAACAACCTCAAGCTGGGTGTCTGGCTCTACCTGGCATCGGAGGTCGTCATCTTCTCCATCATGATCGTTGGCTATGTGCTGCTGCGCATCAACGAGCCGGATGTGGTTGCAGAGGCGCATGAACAACTCGGCGTCGGGCTGGTTACCGCCAATACCTTCGTCTTGTTAGCCAGCAGTTTCTTCATGGTCATGGGTTTGCGCGCCATGCAGCAGGGCAATCGCGCCGGCATGCTGCGCTGGATCGGACTGACGGCGCTGGGCGGCATCGTCTTCCTTTGCGGGCAATACATCGAATACAGTGAGCTGTCCCACCTGGGCATCGTGCTGGGCTACGACCTGGAATCGCAGTGGAGCACGTTAGGCATGCGCTTCTATGCGCCAACCTTCTTTCATGGCGCGCATGTTTTTGTGGGTGTGCTGTGGGCGCTGGAAGTGATGCGGCGCGGCGCAAAAGGTCGTTATGACAACAACCCAATCGGCATTGAGATGTTCGGGCTTTATTGGCACTTTGTCGATGTCGTCTGGATCATGCTATTCACGTTGATATACCTGGTTTAGGAGCGCATCATGGCGCAAGCGACGCATCACGAAGACGGGCATCACAGCAATACCGTGACACTGCGCGGCCGGCAGATCACAGTCGAGGGCGGCATCTACACAGTCGTCTTCGTCGCTCTGGCGATTTTGACGGTCATTGAAGTGCTCAGCGCCGAGGGGCTCAAAGCCGCGATTTACGATAACCCGGATGCCGCCGCCGCGCTGGAAGCCATCAAAGCCGCTTTGTTGCTCATCATCGCCGTCATCAAGTCGACGCTGGTCATCTGGTTTTACATGCACCTGCGTGATGAACATCCGCTGCTGGCTGTTGTGCTGCTGCTGCCACTGCTCATCGCCGGCTTGTCCATCCTGTATTTGCTCGCCATCCCCCCAGGCGGCTACAGCTTGTGATGGCGCGCTGAAAGCCACTGCCGAGACAAAGCGGGCGTTGCCTGTGATATAGTTGCTGCAAAGTCCATGTGGGAGGCTGAACATGGCTATCAGAGAGTTGCCGCGCGCCAGAACCAAGACCTATACGATTGATGATGTCTGGGCATTGGAATGCGACCCCGCCAACGAAGGGCGCTATTTCTATTTGATTGATGGCGAATTGTATGAGGACCCCATGCCAAACTGGACTCACTCTGAGTTGGCGGCGCTAATCGGCTATCTATTGCTGAGCTATGTCAGACCGCGCAAACTTGGTTCGGTTAATTCAGAACTTAGCGCGCATCCTGCGGATTCGCGGCGCACGCTGCTCGTGCCTGATGTATCCTTTACTCGCGCCGAACGAGTGCCAGTTCCGAAACCTAAAGGATATGCGCCTCTTTTCCCTGATATTGTTGTGGAGGTGAAATCGCCCAGCAACAGCCTGGCGCAACTGCGGCGGAAGGCACGCACCTACCTGCAGCATGGCAGTAGCCTCGTGTGGCTGGTGTTGCCCGAACAAAGCGCGGTCGAAGAATGGCAAGTGGACGCTGCGGGGCAATTGCAGCAGCGACTCATCGGACGCGACGGGGCGCTGGACGGTGGAGCCGCCCTGCCCGGCTTTGAGATAGCGCTGAGCCTGCTTTTTCCACCAGATAGCAACGGAGAAGACCATGCCAGTTGACATATCTTTGAGTGAGGGAACGCGCGCGACCATCCGCATCCGCGGGCATGAATGGGTGGCTGACGAACCCCTGGAGGCAGGTGGCAACGATACAGGACCTACACCGGGCGAGATGATGTTGGGCGCGCTGGGCTCGTGCATGGCGATTACATGCCGACTTTATGCCGAACGCAAGGGTTGGGACTTGCAGGGCGTGGATGTGACGCTGGATTATGAGCGCTTCCGTGGTCGCGACTATCCCACGCATAGGGGCGACGATTTGTTTGTGCATGAAGTCCGTGAGGCGCTGGTCTTTCATGGCGACCTGGATGACAAGCAATTGGCGCGGCTGCGCGATATCGCCGGCAAATGCCCGGTGCACCGCCTGCTGGAATACCCGACTTATTTTGTCGATCTGGCGCTGGACGCAGACTAGCCGCGCTACTCACTTGCGGTGGGCGCGGATCCAGCCGCCGCGTATAAACTCGGAATGCTCCACTGTTACAAAAGCATCTTCCTTGATCGCGTGGATGATGCGGATGACCTGCGGCAAATCACGCCGATGCACGATGATGCGCAGCTCTTCGACTGCGCCGTGCGCGCCTTCGCCCATGATCTCGGTTACGCCGTGCCCCGCCTTACGCAGCGCCAGCGCCATCTTGTGCGCCGTTTCCCGCGAGGTGATGGTGGTTACGCATTCATAGGCTTTGACAAAGCGGTTCTCCACTTGTACGCCGACCAAGCCACCCACCGCGAAGCCCAGCACATAAGCCGCCAGCTTGGGCAAGTTCTCCAGATCAGTGATGACATGCCCCGCCGTATACGCGAATAACAGTGATTCCAGCGAGGCGAGCCCAAAGCCCCAGCCGCGCCGCCCCCGCGAAACCACGATGATCCGTACTGTGCCAATCACATTATTGGTAACGCGCAGCAAAAAGATGAAGAGCGAGATTGCCAGAGATTCGATAGGCATGATGGGCGCGTTTGGACTGTTTCAACACATCCAATATAGCAGAATCTACCTGCGCCACAAGCGCCCACTCTACCTAGAATGGCGCGCTTATGGTCAACTGTGCAGTGAGGTGAACCATGTCGCAAAGCCCCAAAGCGCTACTTGAGCAATACCAGGTGCAGCCCAAGAAGAGCCTGGGTCAACATTTTATGCACGACCCCGGCACACTGGCGAAGCTCGTCGCCGCAGCTGAAATCACAGTGGCGGATACAGTGGTCGAAGTCGGTGCCGGCACGGGCGCATTGACAGACAAGCTGGCAGCGCAAGCCCGGCAAGTCTATGCCATTGAAATAGATACGCGCTTGCGGTCTCTCCTGGAAGACCGCTTCGACGATATCGACAATGTCTATCTCGTCTTCGGCGACATCCTCAAGCTGGATATTGCGGCGCTCTTGGGCGCGGGCGATTATGTGGTGGTGGCGAATGTACCCTATTACATCAGCAGCGCTATTCTGTGGCATTTTATTGAGTCGCGGTTACCGCCACGCCGGCTGGTATTGACTATGCAATACGAGGTCGCCGAGCGCATCGTGGGTCGGGCGGGCGCGCAGAACCTGCTGTCGGTGGCGGCGCAATTTTATGGACGGACGCGCATCATCAGCAAGCTGAGCCCGGCGGTATTTGTGCCGCGGCCCAATATCAACAGCGCCATCGTTCGCATCGACACACATACTCAGCCGCCAGTCGATGTGCCGGGGACGGCTGCATTCTTCCGCGTCCTGCGCGCCGGCTTCAGCCAAAAACGCAAACAACTGAAGAATTCGCTTGCCAGCGGCTTGGGCATGAAATCGCGGCCGGCGGAGCGCTTGCTGCGCGAGGCGGAAATTGACCCCCGCAGGCGCGCCGAAACCTTGTCGCTGGAAGAATGGGCGCGCCTGACGCGGAAGGCGCATAGCGAAAAAGACGGTTCTTGAACTATGATGTGACTGGGAGAACGAGTGCTTTGGGCAGACAAAGGGAGGCAACACGATGAGCGCGGAAGTAAGTACATTAGGCGGCGGCTGCTTTTGGTGCATCGAGGCGATCTACAACCAGCTACAGGGCGTGGAGTCAGCGATATCAGGCTATATGGGCGGGCATGTCGAAAACCCGACGTATGAACAGGTCTGCGGCAAGCGGACCGGGCATGCCGAAGTCGTGCAGGTTAGTTTTGACAACGCGGCGCTGAGCTTTCAGGATATTTTGAATATCTTTTTCACTGTGCATGACCCGACCACACTCAACCGCCAGGGACCAGATATCGGTCCGCAATATCGCTCCGGCATCTGGTATCACAGCGAGGCGCAGCGTGAAATCGCTGAAGCGACTATTCAGCGGCTGGATGACACGGGCTTGTACAATTGCAAGATCGTAACCGAAGTCAGCCCGGCAGGGACATTCTGGGTCGCGGAAGGGTATCACCAAGGCTACTTCTTGAACAATTCGCGGCAGGGCTATTGCGCCTATGTGGTCGCGCCCAAGGTCGCCAAGTTTCGCAAGCAGTATTTTGACCGCCTGAAAGCCTGACCCCCTCGCCCCCCGAAGAGTCAAGGGGAAGCGCAATCTGCATGCAAATTGGCGTGTAGGGGTGAGGCGGTGACTCGTCCAATTGCACAAAAAAATCCCCCCAAAAAATCACATTGGGGGGATACCGATAGGTGACCGATTGTGATGGCTGCTAGCCCGCGCTGCCGGTAACGTTGACAGGGATCTGTCGCGGGGTGTGCGCCTCGGCTTTGGGCAGGTTGATGAGCAGCACGCCATCTTCCAGGCTGGCGCTCACGGCGTCGCCATCGACGATGCCCGGGAAGCGCAGGCTGCGGCTGAACTTGCCGGCGCGGCGCTCGCGGATGAGCCACTTGCTGGCTTCGCTCTGCGGCTCGCTGGCGGTCTCGCCACTGATGGTCAAGACATCTTCGTGAATGCTGACCTTGATGTCATCCAGCTTGACGCCGGGCAGGTTGGCTCGCAACAGGTAACCAGCGGCGCTCTCTTCGACATCCAGCGCCAGCCCAATGGGTAAGTTGGCGAATTCGCTGCGGTTGCCCAGGACCGGGCGGGCATCGTGCAGCAAGCGGTCAACCATGCGGAAGTAGGGATTGCGGGTGCGGTACAACATGACTTTGTCTCCTTTTTTCGCTCACTCAACTTACACTGACAGGATAAGCGCGCTGTATAAGAGAAGCAGCAACGCCGCATTAATGCTGCAAATGAAGCGCATTAGCGGATTGTTAGCGGGCGCGCTGCCGCCTGTTCAGTTTTGCGCGGGCTGCTGTTATGATGCGGACTCGATGACTCAGCAATGCGGCAGGATGGCATAATGCGCGCGGGCGTGGATATTGGCGGCACTTTCACCGATCTTGTGCTCAGCGAAGGCGGGCGGCTGTCCATTCATAAGCTGCTCAGCACCCCTACTCAGCCTGAGCGAGCCATGCTGGCTGGCTTGGCAGAGCTGGTGCCCGGCGGCATTGCGACGCTACAGCAGGTGGCGCATGGGTCGACTGTCGCCACCAATGCCATTTTGGAACGCAAAGGCGCGCGCGCGGCGCTGCTAACGACGGCTGGCTTTCGGGATTTGCTTTTCATCGGGCGGCAAGACCGACCCGATCTCTATGCCTTGCATCCACGCATCCCGCCGCCATTGATCCCGCGCGAACGTTGCTATGAAGTGCCTGAGCGCCTCGACTTCCGCGGCGAGACGCTGCTGGACTTGGATGAGGCGGCAGTAGACCATGTGCTGGACGCGGTGGCGGCGCAGGGCTGTGATGCGATTGCCGTCTGCTTCTTGTTCAGTTATGTCAATGACGCCCACGAGCAACGCGTTAAACAGCGCATTTTGGCGCGAGGCATCGTCCAGCAAGGCTGGCAGGTGGTGCTGTCATCGGAAGTATTGCCGGAATTCCGCGAATACGAGCGAGCCAGCACAGTCGCTTTGGAAGCCTATGTTCGCCCGGTCATGTCGCGCTACATCAGCCTGCTGGAGTCGCGGCTGCCGCCGAAGTTGCCCTTGCGCGTCATGAAGTCAGACGGCGGCGTGATGCGGGCGGGGCGCGTTCGCCAGCAGGCAATCCACACCGCGCTCAGTGGTCCAGCCGCCGGCGTGATTGGCGCATGGCATTTGGCGCGGGCAGCAGGCTGGGAAAAAATCATCACCCTGGATATGGGCGGGACATCCACCGATGTCGCGCTGGTGGACGAGCAGCCAGTCCCCCGCCCAGAATCGTCCATAGATGGCTTGCCGCTGCGCCTGCGTATGCTGGATATCGAGACCATCGGCGCGGGCGGCGGTTCGATCGGGCGCGTGGATGCCGGCGGCGCACTGCGTGTAGGCCCCGAATCGGCTGGGGCAGACCCAGGCCCCGCTGTCTACGGGCGCGGCGGGACGCTGCCCACGCTCAGCGATGCCAATGCGCTGCTGGGACGGCTGGATGCCGAGTACATGTTGGGCGGGGCGCTGGCGCTGGACCTGCCGGCGGGCAAAAGAGCGCTGGCTGGCTTGGCGGGGCAGATCAACTTCAGTCCCCTCGAAACTGCCAAAGGCATTGTCGATATCGCCACAGTGCATATCGACCGCGCGATCCGGCGTGTTTCTGTTGCCCGTGGGCACGATCCGCGTGATTTCACCCTGGTGGCATTCGGCGGCGCGGGACCGCTGCATGCCTGCGAGGCAGCGACACGGCTGGATATCCCGCGCGTGTTGGTACCGCCGACGCCGGGCGTCTTGTGCGCCTTGGGCTTGCTGCTGGCGGATGTGGCGGTCGAATTCAGCCGCTCGGTGATGCAGGAAGCCACAGACGAAACTTTGGCGAGCCTGCTTGATATCCAGGACGCCTTGCTGGGGCAGGCGCGCGCTGAACTGGAGCGCGAGGGCATCGCCGCAGGCGACCGCGTCTTCGTAGTCTCGCTGGATATGCGCTATCAAGGACAAGCCTATGAGCTAAGCATTCCCTACAGCGCGGCTGCCGCAGACGACTTCCATGCAGCCCACGAGAGGACGTATGGTCATGCTATGCGCTGGCGGACAGTCGAAATTGTCAGCCTGCGCGTGGCTGGGCGCGGCATCAGCGAAAAACCCGAATTCGCCAGGCAGGCTGCTCAGCAACACATCCCAGCGCCCCTCGGGCAGAAATCTTCGCCTCTAGGTGGCACGATAAACCTATACAAGCGCGAACTGCTGCTGCCCGGCGCGGAATTCACCGGCGAGGCCTTGGTCTTCCAACTGGACAGTACCATCTATGTGCCAGCTGATTGGGCGGCGCGCGTCGATAGTTTGGGCAATCTGCTGCTATCGCGCGATTGAAGAAGCCTCAGTTGTAGGCGACCGCGCCTTCAATCTCCACGCACATATTAAATGGCAGCGACTGCATGCCCACTGCCGAGCGAGCATGAGCGCCGCGCTCTGCTCCATAGAGCGCCAAAATCAACTGCGAACAGCCATTGATGACGGCTGGCTGCTGCGCGAAGTCGGGCGCGCAATTAACCATGCCATGCAGCCGAAGCCAATGGCTTACGCGGTCGAGGTCGCCCAGGCTGCGTTTCAGGCTGCCCAGCATAGAAAGCGCCACCGCCCGCGCCGCCGCGTAACCAGCTTCAACTGAAACATCAGCGCCGACTTTGCCAAATGGACCCGCCAACGAACCATCGGCATGTTGTGGTCCATGCCCGGAGATATAGGCGATGCCCGCGTGCAAACGTACAAAACTGAAGGGCAGCTCGACTCCCGGTGGAGGCAGGATCGGCGGCGGCAGCGCCAAGCCCATTTCGGCTAATTTCGCTTCGATTTTCATCTTGGTTTTCCCGCTTGTTCAATAGCCTTTTGCGCGATCCAACTGGTTGAGCAGGGGGCGGTTTTCCAGGTAACGGCGCAGATTCTCTTTGAAGACCGCGGCGGCTTTCTCGTGATAATCGCGGGTGAAGCCAGCGATGTGCGGGGTGATGACGACATTATCCAAGGCCCAGAGCGGGCTGGTCTTGGGCAGCGGCTCTTGCTCGAAGACATCCAGCGCCGCGCCGCCGATCAGCCCCGATGACAGCGCGTTGACCAGCGCCGGCTCGTCCACGATTGCCCCGCGCGCGACATTCACCAAGACGCCGCTGGGCTTCATCGCCTGGAAGACTTCTTCATCAATCAAGCGCTCGGTTTCTTTGGTGCGCGGCACAGTAACCACCAGGTAATCACAGTCCTTTGCCATAGAAGCGACCGCAGCGGCGGGGTAGATGCGGTCGGGGATATCGCCGCTGGGGTCGCCAGTATCGGGCAATTGGTAGGCTTTGTCTTCGGCGGTATTGCGCAGGTCGCGCTTGGAAGCCAGCACTGTCATGCCCATCGCCGCGCAGAGCCGCGCCAGCTCACGACCGATGCTGCCGTAGCCGACGATGCCGACTGTCTGCCGCTGCATATCCACGGGCATAAAGACTTCTGGTGAATGCTCCAGCCATTCGGCTCGGGATTGCAAATCCAGCGCCATGCGGATTTTGTAATTGAAGATCAGCATCATCATCAGGCAATAATGCGCCATGTTGGTGGCATGGATGCCGCTGGTCGAGGTAACGATGATGTCTTCGGCTTGCATGATGGGGTGGTGCAGCGCATGGTTTACGCCGGCGGAATTGAGCTGGATCCAGCGCAACTTGAGGGCTTGCTCGGGTTTGGGATAATAACCAGTGGTGTAGAGGATTTCGCTGCGGGCGATGACATCCGGCGGGACAACCGGGAAGTGCCGCTCGACCTGCAAGCGCGGCGAGATTTCGCGCAGCTCGATGAGGATTTCATCGGAAAAGTCGATGGCGGCTGTGACGACGATGCGCTCGGATTCGGGCATGTGTCCTTCTCCTATGGGAGTGGCGAATCTGCTGGATACGCGTTGCTTTGCCCCCACCCCAAACC
>VXNO01000017.1 GCA_009840575.1 Chloroflexota bacterium
CCCATACCCCTCCCCAAAAATGAGGGAGGGGCTTTAAGGCTACAGAATCACTGGAAAAACTCCCCTTCCCTCGTTCTGGGGGAAGGGGTCCGGGGATGGGCGCTGTATTCGCATGACTTACTTGCATTTACTGAGGAAACGAGGATACCCAGAGACACAGGGAATCTACACCGCAAGCATCTATGCTACAATGCGCGACCGTCAAGGCAGGGTGCCAGAGGAAAGAACACTGCGACAGTCCATCGCATTACTGAAAACAAGCGCGAAATTGCTGCTGGGTGGCTTGCTGCTCTGCGCGGGCATGGCTTGGGCGCAGCCTGCGGCTTCGGGACCTCGGGCAGAAGCCTTGGGCAGCGCCAACTTGAGAGCCGCCGCCACGATCGAATCACCCATCGTGGGTGAAATCCGCGCGGGCAGCAACTATCCCGTCATCGGCCGCAGCGAATTCTATCCTTGGCTGCTGCTGGGCGAGCCAGGCTCCCTGCTGCCCAAAGGCTGGGTCTATGAAACCTTGGTGGTCTTGGATGGCAGCCTCCAGCGCGTGCCGCTAAGCCTGGCGGTCGTGAATGAGTCGCCACCGACCGCGCTGCCAGCCGCGGAAATTGCGGAGCCCGGCGCATCAACCACGCCAGCGCCAACCGCCAGCGCCTGGACGGTCTCCGGCGTCGTGCGCGGCGAGGTCAATATCCGCCATGGACCCGGCATCGATTATCCGCGAGCTGGTGTAGCCGCCGCGGGCGATCGTTTCGAAATCAGCGGCTACCATACACAGTTTCCTTGGCTGCGCATCGTCTATCCTGCCAGCGCCAATGGACAAGCCTGGATTGCGCGCGACCTGCTCGAAGTCAACGGCGACATCTTCAGCGCTGCCCCGGTCTCCCAGGCGCGTTTTGCGCTGCCGCCAGCCACTGCCACCCCGCAGGTTGTGCGCGCCGTGGGCATTGGCGGCAACGCGCCCGCCCCGCTGGAGCCCGCCTTCGCGGCATTGAGCGAAGACTTGTGGCTGCTGCTGCTGGAGGCTGGTTTCGACCCGCAGACCAGTCGCTTTGGCGCGCTTTATGTGCAGGATTTGCAGACCCGCCAAGCCTTCACCTTTGGCGACGACATCGCATTTAGCGGCACCAGCCTGAGCAAAATCGCCATCCTGGCGCGCCTGTACGAGACACTCAATGCGCCACCCAGCCTGGCGATGGCGACGGATATGCTGAATACGATGATTTGCAGCGAAAATGCCGCAACCAATCGCCTGCTGAGCGCCGTGGGGGCTGGCAATGTCTGGCTGGGCGCGCAATCGGTCAGCGACTTCCTGGCTCGACAAGGCTGGGAGCGCTCCTTCCTGAGCGCGCCATTCACCACTATCGGCACGCCGGAGCCGCCGCCCTTCCCCATCAGCGCTCCGCAAACCAGCGCCGACCAGCTCAAAGCGCAGCCCGACCTCTTCAATCAGTTGACGGCTGCGGAGGCGGGGGCGCTGCTGGGCGCGATTTACAATTGCGCTTATGGCAGCAGCCATCCCTTGGGCGCGGGCTTGGAAGGGCGCGAATGCCGGCAGATGCTGCATGTGATGAGCAACAACACAGTCGATGCGCTGCTGAAATCAGGTGTGCCAGCCGATACGCGCGTCGCCCACAAACATGGCTGGATCCCTGATACGCATGGCAACAGCGCGCTGTTCTTCACGCCCGGCGGGGATTATGTGATTGCCATGCTGCTATTCCAGCCCGACTGGCTGGATTTCCAGGAGTCGCTGCCGCTCTTCGCCGAGGTCTCGCGCCGCGTCTATAACTATTTCAACCCGCAGCAACCCTTCTTCGAAGAGCGCGAATGGACGATTCCCGATGTCAATAGCTGCAATTTTTTTGGCGACGCCTTGGCTGTCGACATAATGCAATGGCAATGGGACAAATAAATACTAGCGCAGCTTGTAATGCCTTTCCGGCAAGCCGCGCAGCCGCAGCGCCGCGGCTTCAGCGGTAATATCACGTTGTGCTTCCGCCAGCATTTCGTAGCCGACCATGAACTTGCGCACGGAAGCGGAACGTAGCAGCGGTGGATAGAAGTGCGCGTGCAGCTGCCAGTGGACTTGGTCGCCGGCGACAAATGGCGCGCCATGCCAACCCATGGAATAGGGAAACGGGGCCGCGAAGAGGTTGTCGTATTTGACCAGCAGCCGCTTCAATATCGCCGCCAAGTCACCCCGTTGCCGCTCGTCCAGGTCGGGCAGGCGCAGGACAGACGCTTTGGGCAGCAGCATGGTCTCAAAGGGCCAGACCGCCCAATAGGGCACCAGCGCCAGCCAGCTATCGTTTTCGACTACGATGCGTTCGCCGCGCTCGCGTTCCAGCCGCGCATACTCCAGCAGCAGCGGCGCGCCATGCCGGTCAAAATAGGCGCGTTGTTGGGCGTCTTCGCGCTGGACGATGCTGCCCAGACTGTCCGTCGCCCAGACCTGCCCATGCGGGTGCGGGTTGGAAGCGCCCATCATGTCGCCGCGATTTTCAAACACCTGCACCCAGGCGAAGCGCTCGCCCAGTTCGGCTGTTTGCTCCGCCCACACATCGACCACCAGTCGGATTCCCTCCCGCGACATCTCAGCCAGGGTCAGGTCGTGGCGCGGCGAAAAGCAGATTACCCGCGCCTCCCCGCGCAGCGACCTGGCTCGCAACAAGTGGCTGCTGGATGTTTCGGTCAGTGGCACATCGGGCAAGACGGCGGCGAAGTCGTTGACAAAGACGAAAGTGCTGCTGTAGTCAGGGTTGCGCTCGCCATTGGCGCGCAAGTTGCCGGGGCAAAGATAACAAGCGGGGTCATAAGGCGGGCGGCTCTCGGCGCGGGGCGGCTCGGCTTGTCCCTGCCAGGGGCGTTTGGCGCGCTGCGGCGATACCAGGATCCACTCGTCCAGCAGCGGGTTGTAGCGGCGGTGTGGCTGACCGTATAAAGACATCGCCCTGCCCTAGCCCGCCAAACGCGCTTGCCCGTGGCTCAGCACGATAGCCGCGCGGTCTTTGCTGCGTGTTTGGAAGCGGATTTCGCCGCCCGGCAGCGACCACATCTCGGTGATTAAGCTCTCACCGGGGAAGACCGGCTGGCTGAAACGCGCGCGGATCGAGCGCAGCCGCGAAGCCTCACTTCCACAGCAGCGCTTTATGATAGCGCGGGCAGTGAAGCCGAATGTGCACAGCCCATGCAGAATCGGCGCGGGATAGCCACCGCGAGCCGCCATCGCTGGGTCGGCGTGCAGCGGATTGGCATCGCCGGTCAAACGGTAGAGCAATGCTTGCGTCGGCAAGGTGGCTTCTTCGTGGATGATATCGCGCTGACGGGCAGGCGGTGGCAGTTTCACAGCCGCGCCTCGCTCGCCGCCGAAGCCGCCGATGCCGCGAATGAAAACGGCTATGCGCGCGCTAGCCAGTTTTTCACCCGCTTCTGTGGCGCTCTGGACCGAAAATATAATCAATGCGCCACTGCCCTTGTCGTGGATTTCCGCGATGCGCAGGCGTGAAGTTACGGTTGCGCTGGGCGGCAGGCGACGATGCAAGACCAACTCCTGCTCGCCATGCAGCAGCAGCATCGGCTCGTAGTGGATGCCCGCGATGCGGCCCGTCATCAATTGGCGAATTAGCCCTTTGCTGAAGAGAACGGCGAAGGTCGGCAGAACCTGAAATTCAGGATGCAGCTCGTAGACATAGCGCAGCTCGGTTGTGTCCAAAGCATCCGCCGGCGCGCCAACCCCCAAAGCATACAGGATTGCATCACGCTGGCTGTAGGAATAATGCAGGCTCGGCAGCTCCAAGCCAATGGCGGCGCGGACTTGCTCCAGTGAAGGCGGCGGCATGTCCGCGGCTAGCCTTTGACCGCGCCTTGGGTCAAACCGCCGACGATCTGGTCTTGCAGCATCAGGTAAATCGCCAGGCTGGGCAGCGCGCCGATGATTGCGCCGGCAGCAAAGACGCCCCAGTCCTGCGCGAAGTTGGCGCTGATGTATTGCCAAAGCCCGACCATCAAAGTCCAGGTGTCTTTGTCGCGCAGCATCACCCGCGCCAGCACGAACTCGTTGTAGGTGCCGACGAATGACAAGATGCCCACCACGACCAGCACCGGGCGCACCAGCGGGAAGATCAGATGCCAATACACCTGCCAGTGACTCGCGCCATCGACCAGCGCCGACTCATCGATATCGCGCGGGACAGAATCGAAGAAGCCTTTCATCAGCCAGATGTTGATGCCCATGCCGCCGCCGATATACACCAGGATCAAGCCGCCCGCCGTGTTCAAACCCAAAAACGGAATATGATTGCCAATCTGCTGCAGCATCAGGTAGATGGCGACCAGCGCCAGCAAGTTGGGGAAGACCTGCACCAGCAGGATGAGCACCAGCAGGCTGCGGCGGCCCTGAAAGCGAAAACGCGAGAAGGAATAGGCGCTCAAAGCCGTGATCATCACGATGATGACCGCGGAGATGCTGGCGATGATGCAAGAGTTGACCAGCCAGCGCAGGTATGGCTTGCGCGGCGTGTTTAGCAGGGTGTCGAAATTGATGAAATAGCTGGAGCTGATATCGTAGAGCGCATCGCCCTCGGCGAATGAATCGCCCACAGACAGGCGGATATTCTCCACATAGCCGTTTTTGATGGCGCGCAGCTCTTTCTCATCGCCATCGACTTCCACCAGCAGCACCAGCTCAGCGCTGCGCTCGACGCGCGTGCCATTGGGCGAGGCGATCTGCAGCAGGGTGCCAGGCGCATTGGCATAGACGACGCGCACCTCGGGCAGGGGCGGGATGATAGACTGCGTCACCATGGACTGGGCGGGGTTCAGCGCGGCGGAAACCACCCAGATAATGGGGAAGACGGCGAATATCGCCGCGGCGGTCAATATGCTAATTTGCAGAGTCAGGCGCAGATTATGCACGGGGCTGGAGTTCTTGCGTTTGCGGGCAGTCTCAGACATTTTCTGATGTCTCCTCCCAGCCACTCGTGAAGCGGTATTGCAGCAAGGTTACAGCAGCGACCATGACAAAGATGACAATCGTGATAGCGGATGCCAAGCCATAATCCGCGCCGCGACCAGCCCCAAACGCGAGACGAAAAGCATAGCTGATCAAGATATCGGTGTGCCCTGCCGGCAGGTTGCCCGATTCTCGCATGGGCGGTCCGCCTTCGTCATACGCCTCGATAATCGTGAAGTTGTTGAAGTTGAAAGTGAAAGAGGCGATTAACAGCGGGCCCACCGCCACCAGGAGCATCGGCAGCGTCAAATCGCGGAACTTGCGCCACCAATTCGCGCCGTCCACCTCTGCCGCTTCGTACATATCGCTGGGGATAGCCGCCAAAGCGCCGCTGCATACCAGCATGAAATAAGGATAGCCCAGCCACAGGTTGATCAGCAGGATGCCCATCTTTGCCCAGCCAGGGTCGATGAAAAAGGGCGGCGGCTCCAAGCCAAAGGCGCGAATGATATTGGAGATTACGCCCAGATTCTCGTTGAGCATGCCCCGCCACACAGCCACAGAAATCAAACCGGGGATGGCCCAGGGGATGATCAGCACCGTGCGGAAGAATTTGCGCAAGAGCATGGGGATACGTTCGTCTTGCATAATCAGCGCGAAGAACAGCCCCAGCGCGAATGTCGAAACCACTGATGCGAAGGAAAAGCCTATCGTCCACAAAAAGATGCGAATCAGCGGGCCGCGGATTTGGTCATTTTCGATAAAGCTGACGAAGTTCTTCGTGCCGATGCCAGCGATGAAACCAGTACGGAGGGTTTCGCCCGCATCGTTGATAAACTGCCCTGTCTTGTAGGGCTCGCCGGTTGTTTCATCAGTCCCGTAATTATATTCCGCGTGATACAGCGAGTCGGTCTGCCTATCGAGGATGGCGTCTTCTTCCGGCTGATAGACCAGCCGCTGTTCGAACTCGCCGGCTTCCCGCCGACCGGCGATGCCAATCTGGATTTCATCTCCGCCGAAAACCAGGTCTTCCGCCGCGACTGCCGCTTGCAATGCCTTCCGGCGATCAAGCAGCCGATAGCCTTGGTATTCGGCGGGCAACTCCGCGCCGGGCGCAACTGCATCAACCGCCGCGAAGCCGCCCAGCGTCGCGAAATAATAGCGGTCGCCAGCGTCGCGATCGGTCAGCCACAGCGCATAGTCGCCAGCGGCATTTGCATAAATCGTCCACGCATAGACTTCGCCGCCTTCAGGCAGGTAGGTCTCTTGGGAGAGGATGCGGATGACTTGCTGCTTGGTGAGCAGGTTGCCATCGCCATAATTCGTGAAGGACACATAGACGGTATAGACGATGGGATAGACGACCATCAACACCATCAGCGAGAGCGCCGGGGCGATCCAGCGCAGCGGATACAAACCCTGGCGCAAGTTGATGATGTTGGCGCCGATAGTAACAACAGCCACCGTAATCGCCAACTCGATGACTCCGTCCACAGCAAAGACATAGATCAAATACACCGCGAAGGCATCCACGACCGCCAGCATAAAATAGGTGACGAACAAGCGCAGCAAGTCGCTGCCGCCAAGACTGCGCCGATTGGGGTTATCCGATGCCGCTTGTAGGCTCATGACAAATGCCAAGTGAGTCCAAATAAACAGAAAAAGGTTTGCTACTGCGGGAGAGCGCCTGCAAAGTGACGCTCTCCCGCTCTTGCGCTTGCTAGCTTGTCAACGCGCTTGGTTGCAAACTATTCTCCTTCCAGAAGCGAACGGATTTGCTCACCAGCGTTGCTGAACGCGGTTTCGGCATCCAGCTCGCCCGTGCGCACCAGCTCCATGGCATTGCCCCAGGAGCTCCATACCGACGACATCTCTGGGATGGCCGGCATAGCCAAGCCCTCGGTACCCGCATTGGCAAAGCCGATCATGATTTCATCTTCCATCCCCTCGCGCACTTCGACCATGGCGGCTGGGCGCGGGCTGGCGCTGTAGAGCGACTGGATGCCCTCAGGCGTGCCAACATAATCAAGCACGAAGGTCTCGGCGACAAGTTGGTTCTCGCTGAAGGAGCTAATCATGAAGCCCCAAACGCCCAAGAAGGGTTTGCCAGCGCCGCCCGGACCCGCCGGGATGCCGCCCACCGCGAAGTTGACGCCCGATTCCTGGATGCGCGGGATCGCCCAGGGGCCGGTGATAATCATGGCGGCATCGCCTGACTCAAACATCGAGTGCATCACTTCGTAGTCAATGCCGGTCGGCATCAAGCCATCCGCGCCATAGGCTTGCAGGTAATTGGCGGCGGCGATCGTGGCTTCGCTGTCGATGCCGATATCTTCAGCGTCATAGCCTGCGTCGGTCAAGCCAAAGACATAGCCACCAAAGGCGGTGATGACGGGGAAGAAGTGGTAGGGGTTGTTGTCGAACATGATGAAGCCATACTGCGCATCGCCGCTGGCTTGCAGCTCTTCACTGATGGCGCGGACTTCTTCCCAGGTGGCTGGGTTCTCTGGCACCAGGTCGGTATTGCGCAGGAAGCCGACATTTTCCGCCGAGGTCGGCAAGCCATACTGGACGCCGTCGTAGACGAATGCCGCCACAGCCGAGGGCAGGAAGTCGTCGGCTACATCGGAAATGTCAATCTCCGCCAGCAAACCATTGACAGCCATCTCGCCCAGCCAGTCATGGGGACCCATCAATACATCGGGGCCTTCGCCAGCCGGGGCGGCGGTCTTAAATTGGTCGCGGATATCGCCAAAGCCAACCTCATGCACGACGACCGGAATATCGTAGTCGGCGGTGAATTGGGCGGCGATTTCTTCGACGACCGGCGCATGGGCTTCGTCCGCCCAGATGATCAGCCCGTCGTCCTGCGCCGAAACAGCCAGGACGGTCACCATCAGCAGAATGGCGAGTATTAAGAACAACTTGGTGAGTTTCATAGCGTTTTCCTCTGTATGGATAGGTATTGAGACACTTGATGCAGTGTAACAAGTATAAACTGTAGGGGTTTTTGTGCAAGTGCCTGCTTCAGCCTAGCTGCTGCGGCGAAAGGCGGCGCAGGTATTCCCAGGTGTAGATGCCGGTGTGGTGGCCATCATCCCAACTGGGCTGCAGCGCATAATTGCCCACCGCGCTCAAGCCGGTGATGCGATAGGAGCGGGCAGGCGTCAAGGTGAGCAGATCGTCGGGGGCGAAAGCCATGCCCATGTTGGCGTGGCCACCGCGGCATTGCACGCAGGGGCAGGCTTCGCGCAGTTGCGCCAGCGGATACTGGCTGACGAGGCCATCGTCCCAGCGGATTACCAACTCCGCCTTGCCTTTGTCCAGGGTAATGTGGCTTGGCTTGGCGTCCATACTTGGCGCATCACCTCGCAACCGCGCTTGCTTCCAGCGCGTAATGGCTTCATAGCGGCAACCGAGTTGCGTGTATTCTAGCACACAGGCACAGCCCTGTCTGCCTTAGTCGCCAGCTTGCCCATCTGCTAGGATAGGGTCGCGCTGGCAAAATGACGAAAGCAAGGTGCGCCATCAGACCTTTCGATAACTTGCGGCGACATGAACTCGACCCCGATACGCCGCTGGACTTTACTATCGCGGCGGATGCCCGCGGCAGCCGCACCGATTATTGCGATGACCAAGCCTGGCGCGTGAAACTGGGGACGCGCAATGAACCCGTGCTGGCGCTCCAGACGCAATTTGGCGGACGCGCCGACCTCGTCAGCCTGGAGCCCAGCATTCGCAGCGGCGATATGATTTATCATCAGCAGTGGGCGTATGCGCGAAGCCCTGTCGTAACGCATTTCGCGCCGAACTTGATTCAGCTTGAGGCGTCGCTAAGCCCGGATTTGCAGTTGGTCGCGCGTTTCTGGGCGATGGAATCGCGGGCGGCTGGCGGTGAACTCCAACTGAAGAATCTCGGCGGCAAAGACATCACGCTGCAATTGGAATTGCATGGCAGCGTAATCATCGGCGGGCGCAAACGCAAGCTGAATATGCTGACCCTGGCCGATGGCACATTGGCGCTGCACCTGGGCGAAATCGGCAATATCAATCCTGTGCTTACGCTGGAAGGCGCAAGCAGCGAAATCTATGGCTGGCGCATCCGCAATGCCAAGCTAGGGATGCGCCTTAGGCTCTTGGCAGGGCATTCAGCGCGCATTCCCTTTGTCTGCGCGGGGCTGGCGGACTTGCGTGATTCCTTCAGCCTGGCGATGAACTGGCTGTCACGCCCTTGGGATAGGCACTACGCGCAGATTGACCGCCAAGCCGCCGCTGTGCCAAAAATCAGCACGGGGAATGCCGATTGGGATCTCGTCATCGACTGGTCTACCGCTACCCTGCTGAAAGCCTTCTTGAATGCCACCGATGCCCTGCCAGAGCCGTCATTCGTCGGCGGGCGGGCGGTGAATCGCGGCTGGAGTCGCAATGGGCGCGGCGACGACCACATCCGCAGTTGGGCTGGGCAAGACCCGACCGTCGCCTATCTCGCCCTTCCCGCCATCGCTACCATTGAGCCGGCTTTCGCCAAGGCGATCATCCGCAATTACCTCGCAACTCAGGACGCCAGCGGCTTCGTTGACCGACAGCCGGGCTTGGCTGGGCAGCGCCAAGATATGCTGATGATGCCTTTGCTGGCACGCATGAGCTGGCTGATGGTCGAGCGGACAGCCGACATTGAATTTGCCCAAGAAGTATTCCCTGCCTTGCAGAAGTTTTTCCAGCGCTGGTTCGCCGCTGACATGGATGCCGATGGCGATGGGCTGCCCGAATGGCAATCAGAGCGGCAGATGGGTTATGTGGCTTTCCCGACTTTTGGCTCGGGGCGCGGCTGGTCGCAGGGCGCGGATACCCGTCTGTTTGAATGCCCTGACCTGCTGGCTTATTTGATATCGGAAGCTGCCGCTTTAGTCCAACTGGCGCAAGAATTGGACGATGACGAATCGCAGACGAAGCACAGCCAAACGCTCGCAGCTTTGGAAGCCGGGCTGGAGGCGCTCTGGGTGGGACGGCGCTATGGCTACCGCGACCGCGACACGCATGTACACAACGTTGGCAGGGAGCTGCTGCGGGGTGGCGCTGGCGATGAGCGGCATATCATCAACGAGCGTTTTGCGCAGCCCGCCCGCGTGCTGGCGCGCATCGTCGGCGGCGTCAGCCAAGCGCCGCGCATCCGCCTCAAGCTGGACGGGCTGGACATCCATGGCGCGCCTTGCACGGTCGAAGCTGCTGCTGATGAAATCCGCTGGCAAAACCGCCAGGGGGTATTCACTTCTCCTCAACCCTTATCGGCTTTGCACAGCCTCGAAGTCGAGGGGCTGAGCCGCGTTTACAAGGTTTACGCCAGCGCCATCGACAGCAGCCGGCTGGATATCAACGCGCTGCTGCCCCTGTGGACGGGTCGTCTGCCGCGAGCGCGCGCCCAATCATTGGTGGCTTTGGCGCTGGATGAGTCGCATTTCCTGCGGGCTAACGGCTTGTCCATGGTCAGCGCCAGCGACCCGGACTTCGACCCGTCCAATGTCCGTGGCGGTGGCGGCATCTGGATGTTTTGGCAGGCCTTGCTGGGCGAAGGTATGTTGGCGGCTGGCTTCCGCGCTGAATCGACCGCCCTGTTGCAGCGGGTACTGACGCGCCTAAGCGCTGTGCTGGGGCGCGAAGGGCGGCTGGCGCAGTTTTATCATGCCGATGAGATTCAAGGCTTCGGCGAAGCACAGCATGTGGCTGGCAGCCTGCCGCTGAAGTGGCTAAACGATGCCCTGGGCATACAGATTCGCACTGCTGCCAGTGTGTGGGTCGGTGGCGAATTTAGCTGGGGCGCGCCCATCCGCATTGAGCAGCACGGCGTCATCGTGCAACGCAGCGCCGCCGGTACGGAAATCCACTTTCCCTCCGGGTATAAGGAAGCGCTGCCCGCCGATGCGCCTGACCAACTGGTCATTGACCCCACACTGACCAGGGGTGATATAGAAGAAAGGCCAGCCCTACCCGCTCCGCCCGTGCCCGCCGACCCCGACCGCGGCACAGTCGTCATCGAAGTAGAAGACGATGCAGACAGCGACACTGAGGACTAGGACGTGATGCTGCGCAGACGCAGGCGGGAAACCAAGCGGGGGATGGAGCGCGAAGTGCCGACGACGCCCATGCAGTGGCGGCGGCTGCTGGCTTATCTATCCAGCTACAAGCTGCGTCTGCTGGCGGCGACAGTCGGGCTGGTCTTCGCGGCTGCGCTGAGCCTGGTCTTCCCCGCCGTCCTGCAGCAAATCATCGATTCGGTCTTCAGTGAGGCGAATGTGGCGCAGCTGGACATCATCACCCTGGCGTTATTGGGCGTATTTCTTCTGCGCTCACTAGCCAGCTTTGTGCAGACCTACAACATGAATTATGTCGGCGAGAAGATCGTGGTCGATATGCGCTGCCAGCTATACGCGCATTTGCAGTCATTGTCGCTGCGCTATTACGCCGACCGGCGCGTTGGTGAATTAATCAGCCGCTTGTCCTCCGATGTAACTGTCGTGCGCACTGTGCTCACCGGCAACATCGCCACCGTGCTGCAGCAAGCGCTCACGCTCGTCGGCGCGGTGGCGGTCATGTTCTGGCTGAATTGGCGGTTGACGCTGTTCATCATCGTGCTGATGCCGCTGGTGGTCGTGGTCGGCACCGTGCTAGGCAGAGCCATCCAGCGCACCAGCACGCGTGTCCAGGATGAGCTGGCGGGCGCGACCATCGTGGCTGAAGAAGTCTTTCAAAATATCCGCGAGGTCAAGAGCTTCGTCCGCGAATCCTACGAAATCCAGCGCTTCAACAGCGCGATTGATGTGGCTTTTCGCGCGGCGGTCAAGCTGTTGACTGTGCGCTCGGTCTTCACGCCTATCATCGCTTTTATCGCCTTCTCGGGCTTGGCGCTGATTTTGTGGTTTGGCGGCCGCGAGGTGCTGGACGGGCGGCTGACGGCGGGCGAACTAATCGCCTTTTTGATTTATGGCTTGACTGTGGCGGGCAGCTTCGCGGGTGTCATCGGCGTCTATTCGCAGTTGCAAGAAGCGCTGGGGGCGACCAAGCGGGTCTTTGAAATCCTGGATACGCAACCCGATGTGCAAGACGCCTTTGATGCGCGCAAGCTCCAGCCAGTGCAAGGCGCGATTGCGCTGCGCGGACTCAGCTTTGCTTATGAGGCGGAGCAAGTTGTGCTGCGCGATATCGACCTGGAGATCGCCGCGGGGGAGATCATCGCCCTGGTCGGGCCGAGCGGCGCGGGCAAAAGCACCTTATTCAACCTGATTCCGCGCTTCTATGACCCCGACTCGGGCGCGATACTTGTGGACGGCAGCGACATCCGCGGCATCACCCAGGCCAGCCTGCGCGAACAGATTGGCATCGTCCCGCAAGAGACGCTGCTCTTTGGCGGCAGCATCCGCGAGAATATCCTCTACGGCAAGCTGGAAGCCAGCGAAGCGGAGATGGTCGCCGCAGCCCGCTCCGCCAACGCCCACGACTTCATCAGCCAGTTGCCGAATGGCTATGACACTGTGGTCGGCGAGCGCGGCATCAAGCTCAGCGGCGGGCAGCGCCAGCGAGTCGCCATCGCCCGCGCCTTGTTGAAAGACCCGGCTATCCTGCTGCTGGATGAAGCGACATCCAGCCTGGATAACGAAAGCGAACAACTGGTGCAGGAAGCGCTGGGACGGCTGATGCGCGACCGCACCACCCTCATCATCGCCCACCGCCTCAGCACCGTGCGCGTTGCCCACCGCATCGCCGTGCTGGAGGAAGGGCGCATCATCGAGCTGGGCACGCATGAGCAACTCATGGCGGCGCGGGGTTTGTATGCCCGGCTTTATGAGATGCAATTCCGCGAGGCCGACCTGCTCGCCAGCGCATGACTCTGCTCGTCTTGCTGCTGGGACTGGGATTCGGCTGCTTCTTGATTTGGTGGCTGCTGATTGAGACTGAAGGCGTCTACCTGGGGCGGCGCGTTGTCATCGCCTTATACGACCTGGTGGCGCATCGCTACGACCGCATCAAGCAATTCGATGAGGTTGCCGACCAAATCCTGATTGCGCAGGCGCTGCTGGCTGCCACCGCGCCCAAGACCGGCCCGCTCATCCTGGATGTGGCGACGGGCACAGGCCGCGTCCCCCTGCTGATGGCGCGCAACGCCGGCTTTGACGGGCATGTCGCGGGCATCGACGCCAGCCAGCGTATGCTGTCTGTGGCGCAAGAGAAAACATCTGCGCAGGACTTCGCCAGCTTCATCACCTTGCTGCGGGCGGACGCGACCGGGCTGCCCTTCCCCGCCGAGCGGTTTGATGCGGTAACTTGCCTGGAAGCGCTGGAATTTATGCCCGACCAAGCGGCTGCCTTGGCAGAGATGGCGCGCGTCTTGGCCCCGGGCGGGACGTTGCTGACCACCATTCGCATCGACACCCGCTGGATGCCCGACCGCGCCTGGGATGAACCAAAAATGCGCGCGGCTCTTGAGGCGCTGGGGCTGCGCGATATTCACTTCGCCATCTGGCAAGAAGACTACAGCCAGGTCTGGGCGCGCAAGCCACTGTGAGGGCATCCCCTCAGTCCGTCCCGACGAGTTCAGAGGGAAGCAAGGCGCTCGCGTATTCTTCTGATGAGTAGGTTGGCGGGTTTCATTTTGCTGCATTGCTCAGGCAAGTAGCCCCTACTTACAAACAAGCGTCTTTGCTAGACTGCGCCTGTCGCCATTTACACAGGAAAACCGCTTTGCAACAACTAAACAAGACGTTGGAAGTCGCTATAGAAAGCGCGTTGCTAGCCGCACAGGAAAACGGCGAACTTCCGCCATTCGCTATTCCGCGCATCCCGGTCAGCCCGCCCAAACGCAGCGCCCAAGGCGACTGGGCTTATCCAGCCATGGGATTGGCGCGGCTGGCAAAAAAAAGCCCTCTGGAAATCGCGCGGCTCATCGTCGAGCGGCTGCCAGCGCTGAATTTCCTTGACAAGCTGGAAGTCGCGCCACCCGGCTTCATCAATTGCACAATCGCCGAGGACTACTTGCGCAGACAGATTGATGCGATAGCGGCGGCTGGCGTAGATTATTTCCAACTGGAACTCGGCAAAGGCAAGCGCGCGCAGGTCGAGTTCGTCAGCGCCAACCCGAGTGGTCCAATCACCATCGGACATACGCGCAACGCTGTGGTCGGGGATGCCATGGCGCGCCTGCTGGAAGCGGCTGGTTATGCCGTGCAGCGCGAATACTATTACAACAATGCCGGCAACCAGATGATCATCCTCGGCAAGAGCTTGCAACTGCGTTATTTGCAGCAACTGGGCGAAGACGCGCCGCTGCCCGCCGACCATTATCAAGGCGAGTACCTGGTCGAGGTTGCCCGCGACCTGGCTGCCGAGCATGGCCAATCCCTGCGCGGCGCAAGCTGGCAAGTCTTCAGAGACGCGGCTGAGCAAGTGATGTTCGGCTGGATCAAGCGCTCGCTGTCAGCTATCAACATCCAGCACGATGCCTTCTACAACGAAACCTCGCTCTTTGAATCCGAAGAAATCTGGTCTGTGCTGGAAGACTTGCGCGCAAACGGGCATATCTACCAGTCGACGCATTGGGAGGGCGCGGACGCGGACGAGATCGCCGAGACAAGCGCCAAGGGCTACGAGCCAGCGACCTGGTTTCGCAGCGCGACCTTCGGCGATGAAAAAGACCGCGTCATGGTCAAGAGCGATGGCGTGCCGACCTATACCCTGCCCGATATCGCCTATCACCGCGACAAACTCCGGCGCGGCTTCGATGTCGCTGTCATTGTCTTGGGCACCGACCATTTTTCGCAGGCGCAAGTCGTCAAATGCGGCATCCGCGCTTTGGGGCTAGACCCCGCGCCGATTGATGTCATCTTCCTGCAGATGGTGCGCGCCGTGCGCTGGGATGAAGAACGGGGAGAGTATGAAGCGGTCAAGCAATCCAAGCGCTCGGGCGACTTCGACACGCTGGATGACCTGGTCGCCATGACCAGCGCCGATGCCGTGCGCTATCACATGCTGGCGCGCAGCCCCAATTCGCAGTTGGACTTTGATGTCGACCAGGTTGTCAAACAGAGCAATGACAACCCCGTCTATTACATTCAAAATGCCTATGTGCGCTGCGCGGGCATCTTCCGCGAGGCGGCTGAACGCCGACTTTGCGATGCGGATGCCGACCTGAGCTTGCTGGGCGAAAGCGAGCTGCGCTTCACCCGCAAGGCGCTGGAAATTGGCAATTGTATAGAGCAGGCGGTGCGCAACTATGAGCCGCAAAAAATCGCCTTCTTCGCGCAGGAACTAGCGGGCGTCTTCCATCCAATTTATGATCAAGTGCGCGTTCTGCACAGCGAAGTGCCAGTCGAGACCGCCAAAGCGCGGCTGCGCTTTTATCGGGCGGCACAGGCGATATTCGGCTATCTCCTGGACCTGATGGGCATGAGCGCGCCAGAAAGAATGTGAGGGAATGCCGTGGGACTAAAACCCGACCACTGGATCAAAGACATGGCGCGCCGTCACCGCATGATCGAGCCTTTTGTCGATTCCCAGGTGCGCGATGGCGCGATAAGTTATGGCGTGTCTTCCTATGGCTATGACATGCGCGTCTCGGACGAATTCAAGATTTTCACCAATGTGCGCTCGGCGGTGGTGGATCCCAAGCATTTCGACACCGCGTCCTTCGTGGACTTCCGCGGCGATGTCTGCATCATCCCGCCCAACTCCTTTGTGCTGGCTCGCTCCGTCGAATACTTCCGCATCCCGCGCCGGGTGCTGACCATCTGCCTGGGCAAGTCGACCTACGCCCGTTGTGGCTTGATTGTCAATGTAACGCCTTTTGAGCCGGAATGGGAAGGCTATGTAACATTGGAAATCAGCAATACCACGCCGCTGCCTGCCAAGGTCTATGCCAACGAGGGCTTGGCGCAGGTGCTGTTCTTCGAAGCCGACGAAGTCTGCGAGCAATCCTATGCCGATAAAAAAGGCAAATACCAGGGGCAAACTGGCGTGACGCCGCCGCGTATGTAGGCGATTTTTTTCTCTTGACGCGCGCTGGCGATGCGCTATACTTGCCTTCGTAAGGGGCGATTAGCTCAATTGGCAGAGCATCCGGTTTACACCTGGAAGGTTGTAAGTTCGAGTCTTACATCGCCCATCATCTTCTAAAAAGGCGCTGGCAGAAGCTGGCGCTTGTTGCTTGGCGACTCCCCCTTCATATTCACCACAAAGACACTGAGGGCACAGAGGTTTGCCCGAGGGGCGAGGCGCTGGCTTGACGCGACTTTGTAAATTGTCTACAATAGGACAATATCAACCCGTGAGCGCTTGCCGAGATGACATCCGCCGCCCGCAACATCCTGGAAGTCCGCGACCTGCGCACCTATTTCAAACTGCCAGAGGGCACGCTCAAGGCAGTCGATGGCGTGGACTTTGCGATTGCGCCGCGCCAGACTGTAGGCATCATCGGCGAGTCGGGCTCGGGCAAGAGCGTTACGGCGCAGTCCATTTTGCGCATCGTGCCGACGCCCGGCTACATCCAGTCCGGGCAGATACTGCTATCCCGTCCCGACGGCAGCGAAACCGACCTCTGCCAGTTGGCCCCGCGCAGCCGCAAAATCCGCGCGATCCGCGGGGCGGAAATCTCGATGGTCTTCCAGGAGCCGATGACCAGCCTGTCGCCGGTGCATACCATCGGCGCGCAGATCGTCGAAGTCATCCGCCTGCATGTAACCCGCGACAAAGTCAAAGCCAAAGGCATGGCGCTGGACATGATTAACCGCGTCGGCATCTCCAACCCTCGCCAGCGCTTTGACGAATATCCACATCAGCTATCGGGCGGCATGCGCCAGCGGGCGATGATCGCCATGGCGCTGTCTTGCAGCCCGTCTCTCCTGATCGCCGATGAGCCGACAACCGCGCTAGATGTAACTGTGCAGGCGCAAATCCTGGAATTGATGAAAGCGCTGCAAGACGAATTTGGCATGGCGATTATGTATATCACGCATGACCTGGGCGTCATCGCCGAGATCGCCGACGAGGTTAATGTGATGTACCTGGGGCGGGTGGTGGAGCGCGCCGCGACCCGTGAGCTATTCAAGCATCCGCTGCATCCCTATACGCAGCGCCTGCTGAAATCCATTCCGCGGCTGGGCGGGCGTGGACGGCGGCTGGAAGCCATCCGCGGCAATGTGCCAGTGCCCCTCAACCCGCCCGCGCAGTGTGGCTTCTGTTCGCGCTGTGATGAATTCATGGCTGGCGCTTGTGATGCGGCGGTGCCAGCGCTGGTCGATATGGGCGGCAATCATTATGTTCGCTGCTATCTGCACAGCCAGGAAAGTGAAAAAGCTCATGCCTGAGTCTGCCGCATCCGCCCGACAAGTTGGCGATGTCTTGTTGGAAGTGCGCGACCTCAAGAAGCACTTCCCGATCGAAAAAGGCTTCTTTCGCTCCGTACAAGGGCATGTCAAGGCGGTTGACGGCGTCAGCTTTAGCATCCGCGAGGGCGAGACCTTCGGCTTGGTCGGAGAATCGGGCAGTGGCAAGACGACCTTGGGGCGCTGCGTCGTGCGCGCTATCGAGCCGACGGACGGGCAAATCTTCTTTCGTTTGCCCGCAGGCGAGACGATCGATGTCGCCGCGCTGGATAAAAAGGCGTTGCGCGCCATTCGCAAACATTTTCACATGATCTTCCAAGACCCCTATTCGTCGCTGGATCCGCGCATGTCGGTACTGCAGATCATCGCCGAGCCCATCCGCAACAACAAGCTGCTGACCGATTCGCGGGATATACAAGATCGTGTGCGCGAATTGATGGAAGTGGTCGGCTTGGATATCCAGCACCTCAACCGCTATCCCCACGCTTTTTCGGGCGGGCAGCGGCAGCGCATCGGCATCGCGCGCTCGCTGGCGCCCAACCCACGGCTGATCGTCTGCGATGAAGCCGTCTCGGCGCTGGATGTGTCGATTCAAGCCCAGATACTCAATCTATTGGAAGACTTGCAGGAAGAGTTCAACCTGACGTTTCTCTTCATCGCCCACGATTTGTCGGTTGTCGAGCACATATCCGACCGCGTTGGCGTGATGTATGTCGGCAAGCTCGTGGAAATGGCGGAGACCGAGTCGCTCTTCGCCCAGCCCAAACACCCCTACACCGAAGCCCTGCTTTCGGCTGTGCCCGCCACCGACCCTGAAATCAAGATGGACCGCATCATCCTGCCTGGCGAGGTCGCCAACCCAGCCGACCCGCCCAGTGGCTGCTATTTTCATCCCCGTTGCCGCTATGCGCAGGCTATCTGCATGACGGACGAGCCACAGTGGAAAGAAGTCGCCCCGCAGCATTTCGCGGCTTGCCACTTCGCGGAGGAGCTGGAGCTGCGCGGGCTGGCTGAAAGCCGCTGATGGATCTGCTGGCATTATTCGCGCTGGCATCGGCATTGGGCGCGGCTGTCGTGGCTGGCGTCATCGTCTGGACGAGCGCGCGCGCGGCAAACTCAGCTATCACGCGCCACTTCAAAGCCAGCGAGCACATCCTGGAAACGGGCGAGCCGCCGCCAAACTGGCTCACGCAGCGCAAAGACCCGCTGGCGAACCTGGATGAGTTGATCCACTTCTTTGAAAGTTGTCGCTTTTTTGAAGATGAATTTGCGAGAGAACAACTTCTCGCGCAACTGGCGGATGTGCGCGAGGACTGGTCGCGGCGCTATTAGGTTTGAGCTTCAGGCAAGTTGCACAATTGCCCACATTTCTAGCTCGGGCACAGTGATGATGGTCGCTTGTGAATCAGCCCGGCAGGCGATTTTGCGCGCCTCAACGCCCGGCGCATATAGCCAGGCATTGGTAAAAGTTCTATTCAGCAAGCGGCTTTCGAGGCGCAAGTCAAAGTCGCGCGCAGGTTTGTACTTGTCTGTATCAAAGTCATAATTGGCATTCAGCAAGTGGCAGACGATAGTCGCGCCTTTATCGCCGGGTTTGTAGCGTGGCAGGGCAGAAATGTTGACAGCGCCAGTGATTTCAATGTCTGTATCGAGCTGCGAAAGCAAGTCTTCCGGCTCAGAGTAGGTCAGCAATTTCTCGCCAGCGCTGCGCAATTTTTCTTCCTGCCGCGCATTCAAGCCGGTCTGTTTGAAGCGCACAATAGCGCGATAAGCCGTCAGATCCGCATTCAGTAAGCGATCGGCGACCCAGTCATCACCCGCTACCAACAAGCGGAAGGGGATGTTGGCACGGCTGAGCGACAGACAGGCTTCAACCAATTGCGTCTGCGGGGCGCTGCGATTTTGGCCGCCGAGATGCTCCTGGTTTAAGCGCTCGGACAGATATTGACGCACGGCATTGTTGCTGAAAACAAGCGCGACGGGAGCAAGCGCTTCGTAATCATCGAATAGCTGGGGATACTCGCGCACAAAATGGTAGAGTTCGGTGTAATCATGGGTATCGGCATAATACCAGCGGTCGGCTTCACCCGGGCTGCGCAAAGTCCACATTTTGTCGGGCACCATGAAGACATGTCCGTGCGCGTAGGCTTGGGCGATCCACAAACAGATGTGGCCCGGGCGCGGCTGCAAACGATAGGGTTCGAAGGCGCTTGGCACACCGGTAATCGCGATCAACTTATCCAATGCGTCAGCCAGCTTGAATGTATAGATCGGCTCGCTCGGCAAAATCTCGTCTTCCGGCGGCTTGTATTGCATCTCAGTGGTGTAAAAGTCGTGCGCATCAACGGCATACATGAATTCCGCCCAGAAAAAAGGGGAGTTAGAGCTCATCGGCACATGCTCGCCGTATGTCTGCGCAACGCGTTTGAACGCTCGAAATAATGTGTTGACTTCGCGCCATTGAAAGTCAAAATAGGCATTCGCCAAGGGCAGAGTCGGTGGAAAAGCCAGGATCTCAGCACGATAACGTTGGTCGGTGATGCCGCGCATACGCAAAAACTCGCCATAATCGAAGCAGTCGATATCTTGTATGCCCGCCAACTGCAACTGTTCCGGTGACATCGTCTCGCGCAGGAATTCTCGGAAACGGACCATGCAGTGCTGGCAGAAGCAGCCGCCATAACGCGCATTCAACGTCCCGATGGTCGGGATAGCTGAGTCGATCATGAGCCAGTCTGTGCCAGCCGACATCACCCGTTGCAGTTGATAAAACAGATAATGACGATAGCCTGGCGCATTGGTGCAATAGTGATAGGCTGGGTGCCCTTTATAAGTGTGCGTCCACCAGGTTATTGCCGGACGGTTGTCCAGGTCACGCACGGTCGACTCCATAAAATTGGAATCAAAGTCAATCATACCCATCCAGTCAGCGTCCAGCTCAACACGGCCTTGAAACTTGACGCCGCAACGATGCGCTTCGTCGACATCACGCATCATCTCTTCGTCAGGTGGCAAACCGCGCCGATCCGGTTCTGGCAGGAAACCCCAGCCTAACCCGGTCGCGCGATAGCGGCGATAGACTTCCATGCTACAGGGGCGCGTTATCAATACATCCGAACGTTTCAAGGTCATCGTTGGCGCTCCATTATTTGCCCAGCTTCTCCGCATAAACATAATAGGTGCCGCGTTCACGACCGCCAGCCGCATCAGTCAGCCAAGTCTGCAGCTTGACTTCGCCAATCGGCAAATCCAGCCGAAAGGCCACTGCCGTATCGCCAACCAAAACAGGCTTTTCGATTGTCTTTTCGCCCACTTGCAGACGCGCGGTTGAGGCTTGCATGGCGCGATCCGCTTCGCGTGGATGCGCCCGCAATTCGATGCGATAGCTGCCCGCCCGCGAGATATCGACCAGCCACCAGCCATTAGAATCGTAGGCAGGGTCGTCTAGCGCAGCTTGCAGCCAAGGGACTCTGCCCGAGGTGGGATGCCAGTCACGCGCCGAAAGCAGCACGGGGTTTTCGTGCCGCGTGCCAACCGGGACCGCTATTGTGCTGGCGAACACGTTTTGCAGGCTTTGCCACCAAGCTTCGTAGTCACTGCGCAGATCTGCGACGATCTGTGTATGCGCCGCCGCCACATCGCGCTGTTGCGCCGGGTCGCTGCCGATATCGGTTAATTCGCTGCCGTTGATCAGCCGCCATCTCTCGTTCAGCACAACGCAATGATGCCACTTCTGCGGCGTATCCGGCTGCAACTGTAGGACCAAGGACCGATGCGGCAAATTGCAATCCGCGCCGAGCAGCAGATTCTTCAGGCTGATGCCGTCAAAAGGCCTGTCGCTTTCTAAACCACACAGGTCAAGCAAGGTCGGCAGCACATCGATATGGGCCGTCGGCCCTGGCAATTTGCGCCCGGCTGGAATAGTTCCCTGCCAGCGCCAGAAGCAGTTGACACGATGTCCGCCTTCGTAGACTGAGCCTTTTATACCGCGCATGCCCGCGTTGTAACCGCTATTCGCCGCGGCGTCCCAGCCAGCTGCCGTGCCATGGTCGGAGGTAAAGAGGACAATTGTGTTTTCGTCCAGCTCCAGCGCATGCAGATGCTCCAGCAACCGTCCCATATTCTCGTCGAAGTTGGCGATCATGCCGTAGAAATTGGCGCGTTTTTCTGGCATCTCCAATTCGCGGTAGGGCGCGGCATATCGCTGCGGCGCGATGAAAGGCGAGTGCATGGCATTGGTGGACAGGTAAACAAAGAAGGGCTGGTGGCTGTGGCGGGAGATAAAGTCCTGCGCGGCCGCAAAGAAAACATCCGTGCAATAGCCGGCGCATTGCATGGGCGAGCCATCCCGAAAATAGACATCGTCAAAATAGTTGTTTCCCCAATAATCGGGCAGCTCGCCCACGCCGCCGCCACGATGGCAGAGCGTTTCGTCAAAGCCGCGATAGTGCGGAGCAAAAGGATAATTGTCGCCCAGGTGCCACTTGCCGAACATGCCAGTGCGATAGCCACTATTGGCGAAACACTCGGCCGCGGTCACAGCGTCTGGATGCAGCAGGTGCCGGCCTTGGATGACATGCCAGACACCGTTGCGCGCCGCGTATTGTCCCGTCAGCAGCGCAGCGCGCGATGGCGAACACAGCGGGTCGTGGTGATGATCGTCCAACTGGGCGCTTTGGCTGGCTAAGCGGTCGAGGTGGGGTGTATTGAGGTGGGGATTGCCGTGGCAGCCGATATCGCCGTAGCCTTGGTCATCGGTGATGACGAAGACGACATTGGGCGCTTTAGGCATCGTGCCCGTCTTTGCCTGTGGGCAACCCTTCGCGTTCCCAGCGGATGATGAAATCCCAAGGCTCGTCTATTTGGCTCAGCCCCAGCGGGTCGCGCCCCTGCCAGGCCAGGTGGGCGCTGTAGGTCGTCACATGGCTCAGCCCCCAACTCAAGCCGGACAAAGGCTCGCTGTTGTCGCTGGCTGGCACCCGCAGCGCGCCAGTGGCTTGGGGCGGCGCGATGATGGTCGACATCGGCTGGAAGTTGATGCCGTCTTGCGCGAACTGGATGGTATTTTTCTCGGGACCGCAGCGAGTCAGCAGCGCGCCCACGCCGCCCGCGTACTCCCAGACCATGACCTCGTGCCCGCTGTTGGTGATGGGGTTGAAGGGCGACTTGATATACGGGCCCAGCGCGTCATCAGCGTGCGCCACCCCCCACTTGCTTTCCATATTGCTGTGGCCGATGCCCTCGCCCTTGAAATAGAGCCAATAACGCCCCTCGCGGAAGAGCAGCGCCGGGTCGTGCACGCGCAGGCTGTCGAAGCTGCCGATGACTGTCGCCGCTTCGGGATGCGCCCGCTCATCGACTTCGCCGGATGGGTCAGGCTCGACGACCGGCGCGGGGCTTTTTGTCCAGGGTCCATGCGGCGAATCCGCCCAGGCGATAGCGATTGATTCAGGCGTGCAGCGATACGAAGGCGCGGTCGTTACCTGATAGACAAGGTAATAGCGACCGTCATGCGCCAGCACATCGGGGGTGAAGACGCTGCGTTCGTCATAGCTGCCGGCGGGACCGCGCGTAACAGCGGGGCCCTGCTCTTGCCAGTTGTGCCCATCGCGAGAGGTGGCATACCAAACATCGCACAAATCCCAGGCGACGGCAGGGATAGTCTCGCTGGCATGATCATGTCCAACCGGGACGCAAGGGTGCGCGCCGCGCGTATACCAGACGAAGTATGTGCCATCGACCTGGATGATGCAGCTGGGGTCGCGCCGCACGATACCGCCTTCATAGCCCAGCCCCGAAACCAACTGGTAGCGAAAGCGCGTGAACCAGGGATTGTGGCGGTCGGGCTGATACCGCGCTGTGGCTGCGCTGACTGGCATGGGCGCGCCTCCAGAAGAGGAAATGGGAGCCAATCGTCAAGACCAGCTCCCGCTGCCAGGAAGGTCGAGGTCAGCTAGTTGCTACCGCCTTCGAAGTACCATTGTTCGGGCAAGAACAAGACCCACTGGCGGTAAGTCCAGCTCCATTGTCCAGTCGTGTCATTGGGCGGGGTGTTCTTCAAGTTCTTCTTGAAGAGCAAGGGTTGTGGCGGTCGTTGGATTGTACCAATCTGATACAAACCGCCCATCGACATGTTATAGAACTCCTTGCCCAGCGCCAGCCATTCATCAGACCCATAGGCAGAATCGAGGAATGCCTCGCCGGTTGCCCACAAATCTTTAATCTCCTGCGGCGGCTCTTCGCCTGCTTCGCCATCGGATTGCATCCATTGACGCCACAAGTGTCCTGAAGCGCGCGCGCCCCAATGCGGACGCATATTCGCCAGACTATTGGCTACCTCGCCGATATCCAACATATCGGTGCCCCAGGCTGCCATATCCACCCCGTTGCTATCGCGCAATTCACGATACAAGCCGATTTCAATGAGCTTGTATTGTGTCTTTACGCCGACTTCGTTCCAGTAATCGGCGATCAGCTCGCCGATCCTGCGCCATGAATCTTCGGGCACAGACACCTGGAAGTTGATAAATAGCGTTTCGCCATCGGGACGCAGTCGGAAACCATCGCTATCTCGCTGGTCCAAACCCATTTCATCCAGAAGCTGGTTCGCCAGGTCAGGGTCATATTGCGCGTAATGACCGGGCATCCAATCTTCATAGAAGAGCGAAGTGGGAACAGGCGCATTCTGCGAAGCATTGGCTAAGCCGAAGTAAATAAGCTCGTTGATCTCTTCGCGGTTGATCGCCACCGACATAGCCTGGCGGAAGCGCATATCCCAGAAGATATCGCGCAAGGGCAGGTTTTCGGTCGTGAAATTGAACATGATCGAATACTCATTGCCACGGCTGTATTCAGCAGTCGCCGTGCGGTATCCGCCAGCTTCTTCATTTTCACGGTAGGTGGGATAGCTCAACAACGTGCCCCAGCCGTAATGCGAGTACTCTCCAGCAAGCGCTTTGAGGTCTTGGATTTGCAGATCTTCCACCAGGATGCGACGCAAGGTATCCGTATAGGGCAGTTGGTTGCCGGCTGGATCCACTTTGAAGAAGTAGGGATTGCGCACATAATGCTTGTTGCCCAAGCTGTCTTCGCTTTCGAAGACGAAGGTGTTGAGGGTTGGCGCGTAGGCATCCGTCTCCGAGCCCAGGTTCCAGGTGAAGTTGTAGGGGCTCATCTTGGCGTTGAACATCTGCACCCAGCCCTCAAAGCCGTTTTCTTCAGCCAGCGCGTTGGCATCCGGGTTGTAATCGAGATGAAACTGCTTGAAGTAATGCGCCGGGCGGAAACCACGATTGCCGACCTCGCTGCCCAGCGCAATCATCAACGTGGGGCGAGCCTTGGCATAGGTATAGCGCACCGTAGTCGCATCGATAATCTCAAACTGCGGCAACTCGCCATCAACAGCCCAGGGACCGCCAGGCGATGGCGTGATGTCGCTATTGCCCAAGATGTCTTCTATGTAGAAGCGGAAGTCTTCGGCAGTGAATGGTTCGCCATCTGACCAGCGATGACCTTCGCGCAGGTGAAAAGTGAAGACCGTTTGGTCTTCGGAAACTTCAAAGTCACGGGCGACGTTAGGGATGATTGTGGCCAGGTCAGTATCGATAGTGAAGAGTTTCTGCAAGCGCATCTCCAGCACATCCCATCCGCAGCAGACGGGGTTGGTTGAAGGACCAGCCAGCTCGCCGCCATATTCGCCGATTTGTTCCAGCGGCTGGACGACGGCTGGCTGCGCGGGCAAGCGCTCTTCGACAGGCGGCAGCTCACCCGCGGCGACCATCTCCGCCAGCATCGGCGCTTCGCCCCACATGTCGATGCTGTTGCCGGTGGCGGCGCTGTAGGCATCCAGGTCGGCATACTGGAATGGATAGACCAACTGCCCCTCGTGCATGGCTTGCCCAAAAACGGCAGCCGGCAGCAAGACCAATGCCAGGATCGTTAGCAGTACAAATTGATTTCGCTTCATGTTTATGCTCCTCTCAAAGCGTTGCACAGCAATGTTTACTCGGAAAATTGGCTACCGTCATTTAGCCTCCTTTCACCTCGAACTCACGCAGTTTGTCCCACTCAAATTGCACACCGTGGCCTGGCTCATCGCCGGCGCGCATGATGCCGTCTTTCAATTGCGGCGGATTCTTGATGAAGCGCTCCAAGCCGAAGCTGTGCACTTCCAGGAGCGACGGATTGGGGATAGCCGCCAACAACTGCAAGTGCAGCTCATGCACGCCGTGCGAGGTTACGGGCAGGTTGTGCGCATAAGCCAGCCGCGCCACGCGCAGCCAGTTGGTGATGCCGCCAATGTTGGATACATCCGGCTCGGCAAAGGCGATGCCGGCCTCCAGCGTGTGGCGGAATTCGTAGATGGTGCGCAGGTTTTCACCCGCGGCAATGGGCAAGCCGCCTTCGCGGGCGATGCGCCTCAAGCCGGCATAATCGTCGGGGATGGTCGGCTCTTCCAGCCAGTAGACATCGTAGTCGCGGAAGCTGCGTGCCGCGCGGATGGCTTGCTCGGTCGTCCAGCGCATATTGGCATCGACCATCAGCGGCAGGTCGGGACCCAAAAAGTCGCGCACTGCCCGCAGCCGGGCGATATCTTCGGACAGCTTGTCGCGCCCCACTTTGATTTTGATGGCGCGGAAGCCGGCTGCGAGGTTGCAGCGCATCTGCTCAACGAGTTCGTCTGGCCCCAGCTGCAAATCAATGCCGCCGGCATAAGCGCGCGCCTGCCCGGAGTAACCGCCCAGCAGCTTCCACAGCGGCTGCCCCTGGCTGCGCGCCAGCAGATCCCACAAGGCGGTATCGACCGCCGACATGGCGAAAGCGACCAGCCCGCCCCGTCCGACATAATGCAGGCAGCGCCACATGCGCTCCCAGATCTGCTCGATACGGCTGGCGTCCGCGCCCAGCAGCAGCGTCTTGATGTCGCGCTGGATCAAGGAGCGGATGGCCGCCCCGCCCCGCCCAATCGTATAGGTATAGCCGATGCCGCTGCGCCCGCAGTCGCTCTCCAGGCACACAGCCACGACTTCAAACTCAGTATGCACGCCATGGGTGGCATCGGTCATGGGATGACTGAGCGGCAATACAAAGTGCCGCGTTTCGATGCCAGCAATACGCAGTGGCGCGTTCATCGAAGAATTTGCAGAAGCTAACATAACAAAGTGATAATCGATTACTGACAAATTGTCAAGTGTACATTGTTGACAATCTGCAATCTCGCCGCTACAATGCGAGCATGGTTCATCGGAAAAATATGATAGCAGCAGAGGCAAAGGTCACAGGCGCATGAGGAATTATGTGCTGCAGCGGCTGGTCTATATGGTCTTTTTGCTGTGGCTGGTGACAGTCGTCACATTCATCGTGATTCAGTTGCCGCCTGGAGACTACCTCTCGACGTATATCAGCCGCCTGGAACAAGCCGGGGAAGACCTCACTGACGAAGAAGTCGCTGCGCTGCGTGAACAATATGGGCTGAATCTGCCCGTGTATGCGCGCTACTTCAAGTGGTTTGGACAAGTGCTTCAAGGCAATCTCGGCTTTTCCTACGACTGGGAGAAGCCAGTGCGAGATTTGATTGGAGAACGGCTCGCGCTGACGTTTTCGATTGCTATATTGTCAGCTATCTTCACTTATGCGGTCGCCATCCCTATAGGCATTTATTCCGCGGTGCATCAGTATTCCATCGGCGATTACATATTTTCTTTCATCGGCTTCATCGGCATGTCCATCCCCAATTTTATGCTGGCGCTGATCTTGCTGTATGTCGCTTGGTCGGAATATGGACAAAATTTAACCGGTCTGTTCTCGCAGGAGTTTCAAGGCGCGCCTTGGAGTTGGGAGAAGCTGATTGATATGGCCAAGCACCTGCCCATTCCTATCATTGTGATTGGCACGGGCGGGACAGCCGGCTTAATCCGCGTGATGCGCGGCACGCTTTTGGACGAGCTGAACAAGCAGTATGTCATCACCGCGCGCAGCAAAGGCTTGGGCGAAGTCAAGCTGCTCTTCAAATATCCCGTGCGCGTGGCGCTCAACCCCATCATCAGCAGCCTGGCTTGGCTCTTCCCCAGCTTGATTTCCGGCGGCACCATCACCGCCTATGTGCTGGGCTTGCCCACGGCGGGCCCCATGCTGTTGCGCTCTCTGTTGACGCAAGACACTTTTTTGACCGCGAGTTTGCTGATGTTCGTCACGATTTTGACTGTCATCGGCACGACGGTTTCCGATATTTTGCTGGTCGTGGTTGACCCGCGCATCCGCATGGAACGCGCGGCAAGCTAGGCGGAGCGGAAAATGTTGCGGCGAATCAGCAGCCGGCGCAAGGCAGCCAAAGCGCAAGCCCCCGCCTTTGACGAGAGCTATTATCTCGCCTCGCAGTGGCAGTTGATCTGGCGCAAGTTTCGCCGCCACCGGCTGGCTATCGGCTCGCTGCTTGTCATTATCGCGCTTTATTCCATGGCCCTCTTCTCCGAGTTTTATGCCATCAACGACTACCAAAAACGCCATGTCAGTTTCGCCAAGGCACCGCCGCATACTATCTATTTTGTGGACGAAGCCGGCGATTTCAGCCTGCGTCCCTTCATCTATCAGATGAAGCAGACCCTGGATATGGACACCTTGCAGCGCAATTATTCCGAAGTGCGCGATACAAAGTACCCGATACGCTTCTTTGTGCGCGGCGAGCCTTACAAGATACTGGGCTTGATAGACAGCGACATCCACTTGATGGGCGTAGAAGCGCCGGGCGTCTTCTTTCCTTTTGGCACGGATGATCTGGGGCGCGATGTATTCTCCCGCACCATGCACGCGGCGCGCATCTCGCTGTCGATTGGTTTCCTGGGCGTCATCATCAGCTTTGTGCTGGGCTGCCTCTTCGGCGGGATTTCCGGTTATTTTGGCGGCGTGGTCGACCTGGTGATTCAGCGGCTGATCGAGTTTCTGATTTCCATCCCGTCTATCCCGCTGA
Source organism: Chloroflexota bacterium (assembly GCA_009840575.1). Lineage (GTDB taxonomy): Bacteria > Chloroflexota > Anaerolineae > Aggregatilineales > Phototrophicaceae > UBA6055. The sequence continues at coordinate 28,283 of VXNO01000017.1, forward strand.
TTATCGCGCTGGCAGCGGCGCTGCCACCGGAATGGAGCTCAACCCAGGTGTATTTTGGCATCACCATCGTGTTGGCGACAGTCGGCTGGACGACGCTGGCGCGGGCGGTGCGCGGCAAATTGCTGGAACTGCGCGAGGCGGATTTTGTCATGGCGGCGCGCATCTCCAATATGGGCGACATGGATATCATCATCAAGCACCTGCTGCCATCCTTCGCCAGCTTTCTGATCGTCGTGCTGAGCCTGTCCGTGCCGGGCATGATCCTTGCTGAGACGGCGCTGAGCTTCTTGCAGATTGGCATTCGTCCGCCCGCCGTCAGCTGGGGCGTGCTGCTGCAAGACGCGCAGAATATCCGCAGCCTCAGCCAAAGCCCCTGGCTCTTGATCCCCGGCTTGTTTGTCATCGTCACTGTGCTGGCCTTTAATTTCTTGGGCGATGGCTTGCGGGATGCCGCCGACCCCTACAAACAATAATTGCTGTTACACTCAACATAGTGAAATTCATTAAGTGGAAGCAGAACTGACTCGATGACCACAATCGAAATCTATCGCACCTTGCCCGAACAGATCGCCGCGCGCTTGCGCCAAGAGGTGCTATCCAACAAACTCAAACCGGGCGACCCCCTGCGCGAAGCCGATCTATCGCAGCGCTTCGGGGTCAGCCGTGGACCGGTGCGCGAGGCTTTCCGGCAGCTCACGCAGCAGGGCTTGCTGGTGCTGGAGCCAAACAAAGGCGCGCGCGTCGCCCAAAACCCCAGCGTCGAGGTGCGCCCACTGGTCGTGCAGCTGCGCCGCGCCATCGAAACTTTCGTGCTGGACAGCATCTTCGCTCGCATCACCGAGACCGATATAGCGCGCTGGGAAGCTATCCTAGCGGATATTCAGGCGGCTTGCCTGAACAACGATGTCGACGCGCTGACGGACAGCGACCTGCGCTTCCATCAAGCCATTATCCAGAGCCACGATGACAAAGACATCTTCACGTTGTGGCAGCCCATCGCCATGCGCATGATGATGCAATATACGCGCCACGGCGACATCATGGAGAGCTACCGCGAGCACAAGCGCATCCTGGATGCCATCCGCAGCGGCGACAAGCTGGGCGCAATCGACGCCTTGTATGCCAATATCCAGTAAATTGACCGGACGCCACAAAAGGAACAAATTATGGCAGTCGCAGCCTATTACGAAGGGGAGCGCCGCATCCGCCAGGGGCAATGCCTGCCGCGCCCGCCGTCCGCCGGCGAAGTACAGTTGCGCGTTTCGCATTGTGGCATCTGTGGCACTGACCTGCACATATTTCACGGCGCGATGGATGCGCGCGTACAGATGCCGCTGGTGATGGGCCACGAAATGTCGGGCACAGTCCACGCAGCCGGCGCGGATGTCGAAGGCTTCACGCCGGGCGATCGGGTGGTTGTGATGCCACTGGAACCCTGTCATAACTGCCCTGCCTGCGCAGCCGGGCACAGCCACATCTGCCACAACCTGAACTTCCTGGGCATCGATACGCCGGGCGCATTCCAGAGTTACTGGACGGTGCCCGCCTTTTCGCTGCATCGCGTGCCGGCTTCGCTCTCGCTGCGACATGGCGCGCTGATTGAGCCGCTGGCGGTGGCTTGCCATGATGTGCGGCTGGCCGATGTGCGGGCGGGCGACCAGGTGGTTGTGTTGGGCGGCGGACCCATCGGCATGTTGGTGGCGCTGGTGGCGCGGCAGGCGGGCGCGGATGTACTCATCTCTGAGATCAACCCCTATCGCGTCGACCTGGCGCGGCGACTGAGCTTCGCGGCGCTCAATCCACGCGATGATGACTTGCTGGCGACTGTGCTGCGGCGCACGGGTGGCGCGGGCGCGGACATCGTCTTTGAAGTCTCTGGCTCACAGGCGGGCGCGTCTGTGATGAGCGAATTGCTGCGCACACGCGGATTGGCGGTGGTGGTCGCGATCTTCGCCCAGCCGCCCAAGCTGGATTTGTTCCGCTTCTTTTGGCGCGAGCTGCGTTTGCAGGGTGCGCGCGTTTATGAGAGCCAGGACTTCGCCGCCGCCATCGAGTTGGCTGCTGACGGCGGGCTGCCCTTGGACGAACTAATCACCGATGTCCGCCCCTTGAGCGCGTTGCAAGCCGGCTTTGAAGATATGGAAAAAGGCGGGCGCTTCATGAAGATTCTCTTGGAGGTGCCATGACTGTACTCGATTCTTTTCGGCTGGACGGCAAGACGGCGCTGGTGACCGGGGCGCGGCGCGGCATTGGCTTCGCCATGGCCAGCGCTTTAGCAGAAGCCGGCGCGGATATCATCGCCGTTAGCGCCAGCCTGGAAAACAGCGGCAGCGCGATAGAAGCGGCTGTCTCCGCGCAGGGGCGGCGCTTCGCTGGCTATCGCTGTGATTTTTCGAGGCGGGCTGAACTGAAAGATTTCATCACGCAAGTAAGCAGCGAACACCCGGTCATCGATATTTTGGTCAACAATGCGGGGGCGGTCCTGCGCGAGCCGGCTACCTCGCATAGCGATGCCTATTGGGATCGCATCATCGAAATCAACCTGAACGCGCAGTTCGTTCTCAGCCGTGAGCTTGGTGCCCGCATGTTAGAGCGCGGCAGTGGCAAGATCATCTTCACCGCTTCGCTGCTGACATTTCAAGGTGGCATCACAGTGCCTGGTTATGCAGCCAGCAAAGGCGGCATCGGACAACTGACCAAAGCGCTGGCGAATGAATGGGCGGGCGGCGGCGTGCAGGTCAATGCCATCGCGCCCGGCTATGTGCGCACCGATGTAACCGAAGCCCTGCAAAATAACCCCGACCGGTACCGCGCCATCCTGGAGCGCATCCCGGCGGGGCGCTGGGGGCATATCGACGATTTCAAGGGCCCGGTCGTCTTCCTGGCTTCGGCGGCGTCGGATTATGTCAACGGCGAAATCCTGGTGGTCGACGGCGGCTGGATGGGTCGCTGAGCAACTTAAACGCCGATGGTCGGCTTGTCAAAATCGGTTTGTTCCGCCAGGATGCGCTCGCGCCAGTCTTCGGGCAGGCGCGCCACCTTTTGGAAAAATGTCTCTTCGCCGAAGTGCAGGTTGCTGCGCTTGAATTCCGGGCGATGGCAATCGCGCGATAAATCACAATCAAAGCGGATGATATGACAACCGCGGCGCGAGCCATCTCCAGGCGGCGTGATGTGGCTTAAGCCCCAGGTGATGCCGCGCCCGTCGCCATTGTCCGCGAAGGCATCCGGGCAGAAAGGACCCGGCGCGACCGGCGACAACTGCACATGCGCCATGGGCTGGAAGTTGAGCCCGTCCGCCGCAAATTGAATCGTGTCTTTTTCGGGTCCGTCCAGGATCAACAAAGTGGCGATGCCGCCTTTGTAGGTCCAATACATGGTCTCATGCCCGGAATTGGTGACCGGGTTCAGCTCAGACTTGACGAACGGGCCTTCGGGCTGCTCGGCGATGGCGACGCCCTGCGCCCGCAGCAAGCCACCTGAGACTTTCTCCACTGGCGAGCCTTTGTAATAAAGCCAGACCTTGCCCTTGTAGACCAGTGGATAGGGGTCGTGAATGGCGCAGCTATCCCATTCGCCTAGCTCACCCTGCGGCACAATCGGCACATCCATGCGCGTCCAGGGACCATCGGGCGAATCGGCATGCGCCATGCTGACTCCAACGCAATCATGCGCCCGCCACATGGTGGTGAAACACTGATAATACAAATAATAACGTCCGCCCCAGACCAAAATATCCGGCGTGGAAAGCGAGCGGTCGCCATAAGTGCCTTTGGGCGCGCGCGGTACAGCAACCCCCTGCTCCACCCAGTCGAAGCCGTCTTTTGAGGTGGCGTAACAAATATCCGCCAAGTCCCAATCAACCACCGGGATTTCGTCAGTCGCCTGGTCGATATGGAAGCGCCCAACCGGCACATGCTCGGTGATGCGCCGCGTATACCAGACATAATAGATATCGCCGATCTTAAGCACCTTGGACGGGTCGCGCCGCGAAACCGACATCTCCGAATGGTCTTTGCCGATGCCGCCCACCCGCGAATAACGAAAATTAGTGTAGAAGGGGTTGCCCGGGTCTTGCTTGGGCGTCCACATGTCGTAGACGCGCTCGGTCGCGGCGCTCAAGGGCCGGTCGGTCGGTTTAGTTTGCGGCAACATGCCGGGGAAGGCGCGCGGTTGTTGGCTGTCGTCGTTCATCTTGTCTCCTTTTCCTGTGAAACCGCATGGGCAGCGCAATTGCCACAGATAGCATTTGCCTGTCTCAGCGCTGGCACTGTCAATTGTAGACAATCGACAAGCGCGGGGCAAACAAAGAGCAAAAATGGGGAAGCTTGGCGCGCTGCCTCAGCCCTTGAGGCCGGAGTAGCTGATGCCTTCGACGAAGTAGCGCTGGAAGAACAAAAAGATAAGCGCCATTGGCAAGGTTGTGATGACCGAGCCAGCCAGCACCAAATCGTACTGGATATCCTGCCCGCTGCCGCGCAGCACCGTCAAGTCCAGCGGCAGGTTATACAAGTCGGTGTTGCCGCCCAGGATAATCAGCGCGTCCATGAAGTTATTCCAATTGCCCTGGAAGCTAAATATTGTCAGTGCCGTCAGCGAGGCTTGCTCGCATCTTGTGTACTCTGGCTTTCAGCGTAGAGAGCCCAGCTTGAACAGTCGAGAGGAAGCGCTGATCAATGAAGTTCCAATACAGCAAGCCGCAATGGCGAACAAGCCGATGATGCTGCCTGGAACGATTCCTGCGCTAGTGGATAGCAGGAATGCAATCAGCAGTCCGATGAGCGTCGCCACTTTCATTTTGAGCGTGCCAAAGAATCCGACTCCGAAATAGAGGATTGTGACGGGAATCATGATGTGCAGATTGCCGACGTAATCAAACACCGCTCCAAGAACATAGCTGCCGATTCCAAGAGCGCCGCCGACAAATCTAGCTGGCCCTGAGTTCTCTATACCGTCTTTGATGTTGCCCAAGCGCCGCGAAAGGTCGTTTTGCCAGTTGTCGAATCCTCTTCGCATCTTGTCAAAGACGGTTCGCTGCGCGGCGATTTCAGCTTGCACATGCTGATAACGCGCGTACCCGGCGACAGAGACCGCAACCACAATGAAGACGAAGACTGCAAGAGAAACATAGGGGCGGCGGCTGATTTTGGCCTTGGCAGAGCGGTATCTCGCCTTGATGAAACTTTGCGCCTTCATGAAAGCTCCTTCTAGTATGCAGTGGACTTCGCAACTAGGCTGAACATGAGCGGGATGCGCTGGAACAAGCGCCAGGCCCGAATGATATGCGCATAACTTGACACTGGTAAAGTCAATTATAGACAATCGACAAATCTGGGTCAAGCAATGGCGCAAAATGCCGGCTATGCTTGGTGGCTGTCGGCTGGAGGAGAGCACACGGTGATACGCGAGGCGGACTACATCATCATCGGCGCTGGCTCGGCTGGGGCAGCGGTTGCGGCGCGCCTAAGCGAAGACCCGCGCGCGACTGTGCTGCTGTTGGAAGCTGGCGGACCAGACAGCGACCCGACCATCCATGTGCCGGCGCGTTTTTCCGAACTTTTCCACAGCGATATCGACTGGGATTATGAAACTGTGCCTCAGCCGGGCTTGAATGGGCGGCGGGAATATGTACCGCGCGGAAAAGTGTATGGCGGCACCAGCTCCATGAACGCCATGGTTTATCAGCGCGGGCATCCTTCTGATTATGATGGCTGGGCGGAGGCGGGCAACCAAGGCTGGGCATACCAGGATCTGCTGCCTTGGTTCAAGAAGATGCAGCATCAGGAGCGCGGTGAATCGTGGCATCACGGCAGCGGCGGGCCAATCAACGTGGCTGACCTGCAAGACCCGAATCCATTGAGTCGGGCTTTTGTGGCTGGCGCGCTAGAGCTAGGATATGCGCCGCGCGAAGATTTCAACGCGGGACAGCAAGAAGGTTTTGGGCTATACCAGGTTACGCAGAAGCGCGGACAGCGGCACAGCAGCGCGGTCGGATACTTGCGACCAGCTTTGCAGCGCCCGAACTTCACCGCCCTGCCCTATGCTCATGCCACTCGCTTGTGTATTGAGGGCAAACGGTGCCAGGCGGTCGAGTTCTGGTGCCAGGGCGAGCGCAAAACAGCCTATGCCAGAAGGGAAGTCATCGTCTGTGGCGGCGCGATCAACTCGCCACAACTGCTGCTGCTTTCGGGCATAGGCGCGGCCGCGCAGCTTTCCAAGCACGGCATCCCAGTCGTAGTAGACCTACCTGGCGTTGGGCTGGGCTTGACCGATCATATGCAAGTGCCAGTCGCTTATCATTGCACTGCGCCAATCAGCCTAGCCGGCAAAGACACCGCCGAGCAATTGCGGCTATATGAAGCAGGGCGCAGAGGCTTGCTGACATCAAACCTGGGCGAGGCGGGTGGATTTGTACGGCTCGACTCGCGTTCACCAGCGCCCGAGCTGCAATATCATTTCGGGCCTGATTGGTTCATTCGGCACGGATTCGATCCGCCGCCGGGGCACGGCTTCACTATTTTGGCTGGTTTGGTCGGCACAAAGAGCGCTGGCAAATTGGAGCTGGCATCGGCAGATCCCTTCGCTGCGCCCTTGATCGACTTTGCCTGCCTGAGCCACCCTGAGGATGTGCGCGTCCTGCTGGCGGGGGTCAAGTTGGCGCGGCGCATCGCCCAAAGCAGCGCATTTGATGCCTACCGCGGCGAAGAGTTCTTGCCCGGCGCGCAGCTAAGGGATGACGCGGAGTTGACCCGCTTCATCCGCAAGTTCGCCACCACGATCTATCATCCCGCCTGCAGCTGCAAGATGGGCAAAGACCGACTGGCGGTGGTGGACGAACGACTTCGTCTACATGGAATTGAAGGACTGCGCGTGGCTGACGCTTCAATTATGCCGCGCATCGTCAACGCCAACACCAATGCGCCCTGCATTATGATCGGCGAAAAAGCGGCGGACATGATCCGCGAGGACAATAGATAATGACAGCCTCACAACACAAGCCGCGCCTGCCTGGCGAGCCAAGCGTGAATAAACCCAAGGATCGTCAGCTTAGCGCCGCAACGCGCCGTCTGTACGACAAGTGGGGACGGTATCAAGATTCCACCAGCGAGTTCTATACGACATTCAAATACAGCCGCCTCACAGGAATCGGCAAGCAAGCCGGCATCACCCGCCGCGACCCGACCACTGTGCTTCGAATAGACGGCACCTATTTCGTCTGGTACACGCGCCGCCAAACAGAAAATGACCGCGACATCCGCAACAAGCCTCCTCATCAACAGCAGACCTGGCATACACCTGTCTACGATTGGGACCTGGCGGAGATATGGTACGCCACATCGCAAGATGGCTTTCATTGGCAAGAGCGCGGCGTGGCCATCAGGCGCGGACCGAAAGATGCTTACGATGGCCGTTCGGTCTTCACACCCGATGTCCTGATGACTAAGCAGGGCTACTATCTGTATTATCAAGCTGTCGATTATCCCTATTGCACGCGCACGCGCAACAGCATCGGCATGTCATTCGCAAGCTCGCCGCATGGGCCTTGGCAGCGCGTCGAAAGACCAGTGTTGCGACCCGGCGCGGCAGGCGAATGGCTAAACGATGATGACTCGGACGAAGTCATCCGCTATGGTGATTGGGACAGCCACAAAGTGCATGACCCTTTCATCCTGGCGCGGGATGGTCGCTACTGGCTATATTACAAAGGACAGCCCATGGGTTGGACGACCCGCTATTCTCGCGGCATCGGCTGGGGTGTCGCAATCGCCGACCAGCCCGATGGACCTTTCGTGAAATCGCCACTCAATCCCCTCACCAACAGCGGGCATGAGACTTGTCTGTTCCCGTATGGCGAAGGCTTGTTAGCGATTTGCGGACACGATGGCCCCGAGAAAGACACTATCCAATATGCAGCTGATGGGCTGAACTTCGAAGTAGTTGCGCATGTCACGCTGCCCCCGCCAGCTGGAGGGCCTTTCGCGCCAGATTCCTATGCGGACACAGCTGATGGCAGCGGCATCACCTGGGGGCTCGCGCATATCGCCACTGAAGAGCTGAAGCGCGGCAACTCCTATCTCATTCGTTTTGATTGCAACTTGCGCCCTGGGCTCGAGCGACCCGGTTTTCGCGGCACGAATATCCGCTTCCCCGAATCAGTCTATTTTTCGCCGGATATCGCGCTGAACGAAGACAACAAACAACCTTTGCGCTATGCAAGCAAGCCAGAGCCGCCGCCGCGGGCCCCGCTACTTGAAACCCTGAGCCGGGCATCTCAACGCGTGTACAAGACTTTTGGGCAGTACAAAGACCAAGGCAGTGAGTTCTTCTCGGCATTTAAATATTCGTCAATCAGCGGACTGGGAAAAGAGCTGGGCTGCACGCGGCGCGACCCATCCAAGGTCATCCGCGTCGGCGAAAAGTATTTTGTCTGGTATACACGCCGCAAAACCGCACAGACCTGGCGCGGCACCCAGCAAGCCAGCAGTACGCGCCCAGCCTGGGCCTGGGACATGGCGGATATCTGGTACGCTGAATCACCAGATGGATTCCATTGGCGGGAATGCGGACCCGCTGTGCTTCGTGGCGCGCCGGGCAGCTTTGACGACCGCTCGGTATTCACTCCCGATATCTTGATACATGGTGGCAAATTCTATCTATACTACCAAGTATCACAGGGTATATGGACTCAGCGGGCGCGCCACCTGATCGGCATGGCTTGGGCGGAATCCCCATATGGTCCCTGGACGAAGCTCGACCAGCCGGTATTGCAGCCCGGCCTGGCTGGCGAGATTGTTGGCGCGGATGATGATGCCGATGCAATCGGCAGCTTCGGCGAATGGGACTCGCACAAATTGCATGATCCCTTTGTCTTGCGCTACCGCGGGCAGATTTGGCTGTATTACAAAGGTGTGCAATACGGGCGGACATATCGTCATGATCTGGGCATCGGCTGGGGCGTGGCTATGGCGGATGACCCGCGAGGACCCTTTGTCAAGTCGTCTTTGAACCCGATCACCAACAGTGGCCACGAGACCTTTCTCTATCCTTTCCGCAAAGGCATAGTCGCTATCACCAGCCACGAAGGCCCCGAGAAGAATACAGTCCAATACGCAAGCGATGGGCTAAACTTCCAAGTAGTCGGCAAAGTATCTGTGCCGCCCGTTGCGGCTGGCCCCTATGTGCCCGATGCTTTCACCGACAGCCAAGACGGACGCGGCATCAGTTGGGGCTTGTCACACATCCACCACGATGATGCAGGGCCGCTCGCGGATTCTTACTTGGTACGTTTCGACTGCAACCTCAGTCGAGACGAGCAGCGCGCCGACTTTTACCGCGCCTGGAATTACCGCTTTCCTGAATCAGCCTATTTCAGCCAGGGATTTGCGCTGACACCACAAATGAAAAGCGAAGCGCTGCAGCTCATGCAAGCGATAGACACAGATACGATTGTCTGATTCCTGAGGAGAATCGCAATGTCTGCGAATTACACGACCTTTTCCGCGGCCAGGCTGAACATGAGCGGGATGCGCTGGGGCAGGTGGCTGGGCATGGCATAACGGCGTCCGCCCAGCTCACGCATATCGGGCATGGGCTTGAAGCCGTTGCAATGGTCGTATTCGCGCAGGTGAGTCAGCCGCAAGCCCGCGCCCAGCAGCGCCATGATAACCTCGGCGATGCCCCATTGGTATTCGAAGCCGGGGTGCGGATTCACGAAGTCGACCACGCCGGCTTGCAGTTGCTTGGTCTCGGCGGCGCTGCCAGTTAGCGCCACATAATCACCCACGCCCGACTCGAATTCATAGACGACGCCACCCATGAAGTCGTAGCGAAGCCGCCACTGCTCATCGAACATGGCGAAGGCGGGGTGAAAATCCACCAGCACAAAGCGCCCGCCCGGCATTAAACAATTGGCGATGCCACGTCCCCAAGCCGCCAGGTCAGAAAGCCAGCACAACACGCCATAAGACGCAAATGCGACAGCATATTCCCGCTCGCTTTGCTCAAAATAGTCGTAAATATCGGCGCGCAAAAAGTCGGCAGCGATGCCTGTGTCCTGCGATAGCTGCCGCGCAAAACGGATTGCCTCGTCGCTGATATCCACGCCAGTGCAGCGCGCGCCCAAATGCCTGGCGATGCTCAAGGTATCTTGCCCAGCATTGCATTGCAGGTGCAGCAGGGTTTTGCCAGCCACATCGCTGAGCAGCGTAGTCTCTTCGGAGAATAACGTACTGCCGCCCGCCCGGAAGAAGTCGGCTTGGTCACCCTTGTGGCTGTTGTGCGCCTTTGTGCCTTCATTCCAAGCCAGGCGGTTGCTCTCGTGCTGTCTGCGGTTGGGCATGGTGGAGTTTACTCTGCGTTTTTTTGGATGGACAGCGAACATTCTAATTGCAGGATTGCCCGCCGGCAAGCGGCTTGCCGCCGCGACTCGCGCGCACTATAATGCCCGCTATACGAGTATGAGCGTCCTGATGCCTGCAACCGACCTGGCGAGCGCTGTCGTTGCTGCCCTGCAACCAGCCGCCGACAATCCGCCAGCCGCGCGGAACCTGCCCCTGGCGAAGTGCCTGCGCGCCAAGATCATCGGTCTGCTGCTGCGCAAGACGCGGTTGGCTGCCGAATGCACTTCCACAGCCTGCGCTGAGTTCTTGCAGGTCCCGCCAGCGCGCTACGTGGCTTGGGAACATGGCGAAGCAGTCCCCAGCCTGCCTGAGCTTGAGTTGCTCGCCGGCTTCCTGCAAGGAGCGCCAACTCCGCGCCAACAAAGCGACTACCGCTTGCTGCGCCAGCGCATCATCGGCGCGCAACTGCAAATGGCTCGTCAAGCGTCTGGTGAAGCTGCTGCGCGCAGCATAGTCCCGCCCGAGACGCTGCGAGCATACGAACTAGGCGAGCGCAGCATCCCGATGACAAATCTCAGCGCGCTGGCTCAAGCTTTTGGCATCAAGCTAAGCGCTTTCCTGAAAACCACCCCAACAAACAGTAGCGCCGCGCAAGCAACCGATGGCAACGCAGCGACCTTGCCTGGCTTCGCTGCCAATCGACAGAACGCCGCTTATATCCGCCTGGCGATGGCGTTTCGTCACATCCAGGCGGAGGACTTGAATCATATCGCCGATGCGCTCTTCGCCATCATCAAGGAGCGCGCCCAAGGCGACATCGCCGAGCCCAATGCCGCGTCTTGATGCCGGCGCAATGGCTGCCAGCCGCAAGCTGTTGCACCGCGCCCGCTTGTGCCTGCTGCTAATTGTCTTGATGGCTGGCGTCTATCTGCTGAGCTTCCGAGCGGTGCCTCAGTCGGGCGATACCCTGCGTACCTTCGACGCCATTACCAGCTATGCTCGCTTTGGTGATTGGCTGCTGGATGAATCGAACTGGACAGAATTGCCGCAGCGCATCCGGGCGTCTTATAAGCTGCCCCTGCGCAAGTACGATGTCGAAGAGCGGCTGCAGGTTAGGCTCGCCCTGCCCTTGCTGCAACTGGCGCAAAGCCTGCCCCGCTTCGGCAACATTCACGCCGTCTGGCTATTCAATGTCATTGTAACCGCTCTGGCTGTCGCGCTGATTTTTCTGCTGGCGCGCGGGATGGGCTATGGCGATACCACTGCCCTGCTCGTCGCCCTGAGTAGCGGGCTGGCGACCAATCTGTGGGCATATAGCCAGGCGCTCTTCCGTGAGCCGCTGGCGGCGTTTTTCATTCTTTTATCCCTATATTTCTTGCAACTCAGCAGGCGGCGAAGCTGGTGGCTGCGCCTGCTCGGCTGGTTCTGCGCGGCTGGGGCGCTGCTGCTGGCGACGCAAGTCAAGATGTCGGCGGCGCTGGCATTGCCGGCTGTCTTGGTCTTTGCCTTGCCCGAGTCAGACGAAGCGCCCAGTTGGCTGGCAACCGTCTACAAAACGTTATTGGCTGCCCCGCTGCTGGCGCTGGCTGTGTTCATGCTGCTGGATCCGCTGCCTGAGGCGCTGCTCGACCAACTGGCTGGCGCGGGCTTGGCTGGCGAGTATATCAGCTTCGCTTTGCGCAGCTATTTATTAAGCCCTGGCGCGAGCCTCTGGGGAACTTCGCCGGTCGCGCTGCTGGCGGTCGCTGGCTGCCTGCTGCTGGCTCGGCGCGGACGCTGGCGCTTGCCCACGACCATTGCCCTGCTGGTAGCGGCTTATGCGCTAGGCCATGCGCTGCTGGTGGGCAGGCACTGGTTCGGCGGGCTGAGCTTCCCGCCGCGTTTCCTGACGCCCGTATTGCCGGCGCTGATGCTGGGGAGCGCGCCAGTCTTCCAGCGCATCTGGCAGGGGCGCAACCGCAAATTGGCGGCGTTGTGGGTCGCGCTCCTGCTCTACGGACTGTGGATTCAGTTCAGCGCGGTATCGCTCAGCTGGAGGCATTATGGCGAGTCCCTGCCGGCGGAGTCGGGTGGCTTGGCGGAGTGGCTGCCCTCAATGTTGCAGCCGCAGTATTTTCGCTGGTTCGTCTTGCCGCGGCGCTGGGCGGACCTCGGCTTTGACTTTGTATGGACCCGCGCTGACCTGCCGATTTGGGGCATCAGTTTCGGCATCTTGGTCACTGCTATTGCCGCCTGCCTGTGGCGAATCCTGCGCGACCCCGCCAGCCGCTGGCGACATGCCGCGCTGCCCCTGGTGTTTTTATGCCTGCCCTTGGCCCTGCTGAACCTCAGCGCTACCTATACAAAAGACCCGCGAACTCGCTCGCAGGATTCAGCGCTGCGCGAAGCCATCCAGTATCTGGAAGAGCATAGCCGCGCCGACGATGTATTATTGCTGGGCAGCAACGATTATGCCGATTTCGTGATGAACCACCTGGACGCCGACCAGCCGCGCCCGATCACTTTGCCGCGTCCTTTGGCGCAAGCCGCCAGCGACAAACAGCCAGCGCTGGTCGAATCATCCAACCCCAATGACTGGCTGGATGAACAAAGCGCGCGCGCAATTCAGCACCTGGCGCAACGGCAAGAGCGACTGTGGCTCTTGGCGGAGACCAGCCCCTTCATGACGTGGAGCTTCCGCCCGCTGGAGCGCTACCTGGCGCTGCACTACTACCCGCTGCGGGAGGTCACGCTGGGGCACAATGACCCAGCGGTGCGCCTGTTGGAGTACAGCACAGCCGCCGCATTCAATCCGCTCAGCGCGTATGCCGGGGACATCGCCAGCGGCCTGCGCTATGGCGAGCATATTCGCCTGGACAGCATCACCTTGCCAAATGGACTGCGCTACCCGCCGGGCGCAAGCATCGAAATCTTGCTGTATTGGCGGACGAACGCGCCCCTCGCGGAGGACTATACTGTGGCGATCTTCGTCGTCGACGCGGGCGCGCAGCGGGTCATCGCGCAAGGGCAGGATTCACCCCCACAAGCCGGTTTTGCGCCGACATCCGATTGGAATACGCTAGCGGGCGTCTGGGACAATCGCGCGCTGCGCCTGCCCGATGACGCCCCGATTGGTGAGCTGCAATTGTGGCTGGCGCTGTATCGCTGGGATGAGGAAATCGGCGATATCCGACGTTTGCCAGTCACCCGCGGGCAGGCAGTGCACCAAGGCGAGATTGGTGTCTTGCCCCTTACTATCGTTGTGGTGCATTAAATCGCTTATACTGCTTTTCGCCAGACTCGGGTAGACTTGAAGCTGCGCAGGCGTCATCATCAGAGGCAAGTAATGTCCGCTGAATTCCTCGTCAATTCGCCGATTAGCAGCAACCACAACAGCCCTTTCCGCTTCATCCTTTCGCATATCTTGCGGCATCCGATAGCCGCGCTGCTGCTGGTGGTGGGCGCATTTTGCAACGCTTTTTTGGCGGGTGTCGTGCCGGGCGCGGTGGGCAGCGCCTTTGACGCCATCCTGCTGGGCGGCGAGGGGACGATGCGCCTGGTGCTGAACAACGTGCTGCTCATCATCGGCTCGCAGTCCTTGCGCTCGCTGCTGCAATTCCTGCGCAATTTCTCGGCTGAAGTCTTTGCCCAGCGCTTCGAGCGCGATGTCCGCGATGAGCTGTATTCCAGCCTGCTGGGCAAGAGCATGAGCTATCACGACAGGCAGCCCGTCGGCGAGACGATGGCGCGCGTTACAAACGATGTGCGTGAGATGAACCTGATGATGAACCCGGGCATCAACCTGGTCATGGGCGCGAATATGTTTTTGATCATGCCGGCTTTGTACGCGCCGGGCATCCACCCGCAGTTGATCCTGGCGCCACTGCTGTTCATCGTCGCGCACCTGGTTGTGCAAGTATATTTTGTTCTGCGCCTGCACCCGATCGCGCAGCAAGTCCGCGGCAGCTTCGGGCGTATGAACGCACGCTTGGCTGAGTCGCTGGATGGCTTGGAAGTGGTCAAAGGCGCAGCGCAGGAGGAAAGCGAAATGCGCGCCTTCAACAGCCTGGCTGACCTGGTGCGCGACAAGTTCATCGACCAAGGCGAATTCGAAGCCCGCTATTTGTCGATCTTGCTTTTTGGCTTGACGGTGGTGATGGCTTTGGCGCATGCAGCCAGCTTGTTCGAGGCAGGCCTTATCGCCGAGGGCGACGTGGTCGCCTATTTGGGTTTGATTAACCTCTTCCAGTTCCCTGTGTTCATCTCGCTGTTTTCTTCATCACGCATCGCATCGGGCTATGCCAGCGCCGCCCGCATATTGGAAGTCATCAAAACGCGCACGTTGCTGGACCAAAACCAACGCGGCTATAGCGGCGAAATCCGCGGCGAAATCGTCTTTGAGGGGGTCAGTTTCGGCTATTCCACAGATGATGAAGTCCTCAATGATATTTCCTTTCGCGTGCGGCCCGGGCAGACGGTCGCCATCGTCGGGCAGACTGGCGCGGGCAAGAGCACGGTCAGCAAGCTGATTAACCGCATCTATGATGTACATAGCGGGCGTGTGCTGGTGGACGGCGTGGATGTGCGCGAGTGGAATCTGCAAGCGCTGCGCTCGCAAATCAGCATCATTGAGCAGGATATCTTCTTGTTCAGCCGCAACGTGGCGGAGAATATCGCCTTTGGCAGCGAGCAACTCGACATGGAAGGCATCATCGACGCGGCCAAAGCGGCGCAGGCGCATGACTTCATCTCCAGCTTCCCGGCTGGCTACGAAACCATCATCGGCCAGCGCGGCATGACTCTCAGCGGTGGTCAGCGCCAGCGGCTGGCATTGGCGCGCGCCTTCCAGACCGACCCGCCCGTGCTCATCCTGGATGACAGCACCAGCGCCATCGACAGCGCCACAGAAGACAAGATTCAACGGGCAATCTGGTCGGCGGCGCATGGACGCACGACGTTGCTCATCACCCACCGTCTGTCGCAGATTCGCTGGGCGGACCATATCGTTGTGCTACGCAGGGGGCGGGTGGTGGCGCAGGGCAGTCACGAGGATTTACTGCGCACTTCACAATCCTACCGGCATATCTTCGACCGCTACGCCCCCGCCGACAGCCAGGCGCGAGTGGGGCGAGGAGGCTAGGCATGGCGGCGATTTTCGGCGGACTGCAAAGCGATAAATACGACCGGCATTATTCCGACACCTATCTGTTTCGGCGCATTGGCGAATACCTCAGCGAGCACAAGCGGCTGGTCGGGCTGGGTTTGCTGGGTTTTTTGGTGGTGGGCATCGCGCGCGCCATCCGTCCCGTTTTCATCAGCGCGGCCATCGATGACATGGTGACGGCTGGCGATTTGCTGAGCTTGATCCTGCTGGTTTTGGCTGCCATCGCCATCTCGGAATACCTGTTCAATTATGGGCGGCGGCGCTTCACTGTGGTTGTTATCGGCCGCGTCGTGGCACAACTGCGCAAGGACGCCTTCCATGCCGCTATCGAGCGCGACTTGGCATTTTATGACCGGCAGAAATCCGGCGCGGTCATCAGCCGCATCACCAGCGACACGCAGGAATTTGGCGATGTCATGCTGCTGGGCAGCGATGTCGTCTCGCAGTTCCTCAGTGTGGTGATTTTGTTCGCCGCGCTGCTGAGCTATTCGGTCGAGCTGACGGGCATCTTGCTCTTGACAATGCCCATGGTCGTTGTGGCGGCGCTGGTCTTTCGCGTCCTGGCGCGCATCGTAACTCGGCAAGGCGCGCGGGCAATGGCGGTGGTCAACGACAACATCCAGGAGAGCGTGACCGGCATCAGCG
Source organism: Chloroflexota bacterium (assembly GCA_009840575.1). Taxonomy (GTDB): domain Bacteria; phylum Chloroflexota; class Anaerolineae; order Aggregatilineales; family Phototrophicaceae; genus UBA6055. The sequence goes on from VXNO01000017.1 coordinate 44,411, forward strand.
TCGCCAAGAATTTCCGTCAGGAAGCGATGATCTATAACGAGTTTTCGGCAATCAACAATTTGAGCTATACGATCAACTTGCGACGCGGGCTGGTGATGTCGCTGGTCTTCCCCACGATGGGCGTCTTGTCAGCAGTGGCGCTATCGGTGCTGGTTTGGGCGGGCGCGGAATCAGTGCTGGCGGGCATGATCAGCGCTGGCGCATGGTATCTATTTATTCAGGGTGTGGATCGCTTCTGGTTCCCGTTTATGAACTTGGCTTCGTTTTGGAGCCAATTCCAGCAGGGGTTGAGCGCCGCCGAGCGCATCTTCGCATTGATTGACGCTGAAAACTCGGTCCTGCAATCCGCCCATAATAAAGTTACCCGGCTGCCCGGGCGCATCCAGTTTGACAAAGTATCCTTCCAATACGAGCGCGGCCAACCTATCTTGCGCGATTTCTGCCTGGAAATCAAACCGGGCGAAAATGTGGCATTTGTGGGGCACACCGGCGCGGGCAAAAGCACAATCGCCAAGCTGATAACGCGCTATTACGAATTTCAACAGGGGCGCATCTTCATCGACGGCGCGGACATCCGCCGCCTGGATATGCAAAGTTACCGCGCGCGGCTGGGCATCGTGCCCCAGCAACCCTTCCTGTTCAGCGGCACCGTGCTGGACAACATTCGTTATGGCAATCCGCAAGCGACACTGCAAGAAATCAAACAAGTCGCCGGGAGCATCGGCAATGGCGAGTGGCTGGACAGCCTGCCGGATGGGCTGAATAGCGACGTGGGCGAGCGCGGCGCTATGCTCAGCGTCGGGCAGCGGCAATTGGTCAGTCTGCTGCGCGTGCTGGTGCAGAAGCTCTCTATATTCATCCTGGACGAAGCCACCGCCAGCATCGACCCCTTCACAGAATCGCAGATTCAAGACGCTATCGAGCTCATCCTGGCGCGCTCGACCGCCATCCTCATCGCGCATCGCCTCAGCACAGTGCGCAGCGCCGACCGCATCATCGTGCTGCGTGATGGCGCAATCATCGAAGAAGGCAATCACGACCAGCTCTTGCTCGCGGCTGGACATTATGCTGAACTGTACAATACCTACTTCCGGCATCAATCGCTAAGCTATGTTGAGGGCGCGCGGGACATGTTCGCGGCGGCGGGTTCCTGATATGGCTGGCGGGCTGGGACAGCGGATGAAAGCGGCTGCGAGCGAAATGCTGCGCTTGGCTCACGGCCGGCTGCGGCGCGGCTTGGCTCCTTTGCGAGCGGTGGCGCGTTCCGCCCTCCTGCTGCTTTTTCGGCAGGTGGCGGGCGTCTGGCGCTGGTTCGATTCGCTGAATATCCCGCTGAGCCCGCTGCAATGGCTGCTGGGGTTTTATGCGATCTTCGGCGTCTTATACCTCTTCGCCACACCCATATTTGAAGCCAACGAAGAACTATGGCACTTTGGCTATGTGCAGCGCCTGCGCGAGACCAGCAGCCTGCCCGTGCAGGATTTGGCGATGCGCGACACGGTCTATGGACAGCATGGCAGCCAGCCGCCGCTGTATTATCTGGCGATTGCGGCGGTTACCGCGCCGATACGCCTGGATGATGCCGATGCTTACCGCCAACTGAATCCCCATGTCCTGGACAACCAGCCTGCGGCTTTCGGCAACAAAAACCGCGTAGCGCATGATGAAAGCCTGCCTGCCGGGCAAGGTACAGGATTGGCTGTGCTGGTGGCGCGTATAGTGGGGTTGCTGCTGGGCGCTGGCACGATTTATTTTGTCTATCACATCGGGCAGATCATCGCGCCGCAACGCCCGACTGTCGCTTTTGTGGCGGCTGCCTTGACCGCCTTGAACCCCATGTTCATTTTCGTTAGCGCCTCGGTCAACAACGACAGCCTGGCGATGTGCCTCAACAGCGCGTTGGTCCTGCTGCTGCTGCGGACATTGCGGGATGGCTTCTCCACCCGCGCCAGCCTGGCGATGGCGCTGCTCTTTGGCTTGGCCTGCCTGACAAAAATAACTTCGCTGGTCTTGCTGCCAGCTTTGCTCGGCGTGGCTTTGTTCCTGCGCCGCAAGACAGGCGACCGCCGCGGCTTGTTGACGATGCTCGCGCTGCTGGCGCTAGGCTGGCTGCTGATTGCTGGCTGGTGGTATATTCGCAACTTGCAGCTCTATGGCGAGCCACTGGGCATCATCACCCAGACGACCCTGGCGGGTACACGCGGGATGTATTTTGACCTCGCAGACCTCTTCACCGAATTTCATCAGTTCCGCATGTCCTATTGGGGGCTGTTTGGCGCGTCCAATATCCAACTGGGCAGCATTGTCTATGTTCTCTTCGACCTGGCTACTTTCCTCAGTTTGGCGGGCTGCCTGTTTTTGATACTGCAGCTGCTCGCTATCCGCGACTTCGCCTACGCTCGCTATGAACTGGCGCACCTCTTGACCTTGGCTGGCAGCCTGGCTTTGTTGTGGCTGGGCATCCTGTACCTTAGCAGTTTGACGCCGGTTACGCAGGGGCGGCTGCTCTTCCCATTAATCGGCGTGATTAGCCCGCTGCTGGCGGTGGGGTTGGTGGAAGCGGTCTGGTGGCTGGTTTTTTGGCTGCGTCCGCCCAGCCTGGATTTCGTGCGCGCGGGTGATGCTGTGCCAGCCCAATTGCTGCGCGGCAGCATGTTGTGGCAGTTGCGCGCGCTGGGCATCATCGCCTTCTTAGTGCCCTTGACGGTCATCGCCGGGCAATATGACGCGCCCAGCCCGGTCGATTCTCCGCCGCCCAATTCCCGCCCGGTCTATGCCGACTATGGGGATGTGGCGCTGATCGCCTACGAACACAGCGACCGGCGCTATTCGGCTGGCGACCAGGTGCGCCTCACCTTGTATTGGCAGGTGCTCGCGCCCTCGACAGACGACAACAGCCTGGCATTGCGCCTGGTGGACGACAACTTGCACGCAATCGGCAGTTATACGACTTATCCCGGCGCGGGCAGCTTACGCACATCTCAGTGGCGCGAAGCCGCGATTTACCCGGACGAATATATCATTCCCATCAGCGCGGCGGCTTATGGGGGCTATCCGCTGGACCTGCGCGTGGAGTGGCAGGGCAAGTCGGGCAGCATCCACGCCACCGATGGCAGCGGGCGGCATATTGAGCCCGTCCTGCTGGATATTGGCGCAGTCGTAACGCCGCGCCAGCAGCCCGCCGCAGGCGAATTTAATGCGATACCTGCCGATGAACAGCCTGTCTTTGACGAGGTCATCCGCCTGGAAGGCTTCAGCCTGAGTATCAGTCGCAACGAAATCACCCTGCACTGGAAGGCGGATTCCGCGCCAGAAGAAAATTACACTGTCTTCGCGCATCTGCTGGACGAAGGGGACGAAATCCTTTCCCAAGCCGATGCCGCGCCGCGCCTGCCCACCCGCTACTGGCGCTGGGGCGAGACCTTCACCACCTATCACCAATTCCCGCCCGAGCCGTCGATGCTGGAGCATCAGGTACTGGTCGGTTTGTACCTGCGCGATATAAATGGCTACCCCAAAGCTGAATTCGTCCTGCAGCCACAAGAAGACCCGGAGTCGCCCACGCCTGACTCGATCCAATTTACAGAAGACGCAACCGAGGACGAGGCTGAGGGCGAGGAGTTGGCTGATGAGTTCACAGAGGAAAGCGAAGAAATCCTGGATGCCTACGCCATCAATTGGGAGGCGGCGACGGAAGTGCTGGCGCTTACGCCGACGCCTGAGCCCGCCCCTGACGAAGAGAATAGCGAAGCAGCTAGCGTAGACGAGACTTAGGCGCGCCCGGTGGCAAAGAAAAATTGACGGGATTGACTTGTATCAATGCGCAATAAGCTAGCGAACCTGTGAACAGATGACATTGACTTCTGGACGTTTGGCAAAGACCTTGCCGACGCCGTTTCGTTATTTCCAGCGCATCGGCAGCACCAACGATGCCGCCCGCGACTGGCTGATGAAAGGCGCGCCCGCGAATGCTGTTGTCATCGCCGACGAGCAAAGCGCGGGCAGGGGACGCCGAGGCAAAAGCTGGCATACCCCGCCGGGCGCGGCGCTGGCTATATCGATGATCCTGAAGCCGCAAGCGCGCTGGCTGCCCCGCCTCACTATGCTGGGCGGGCTGGCGGTTTGCGAACTGGCAGAGAGCCTCGGCTGTGAAGACCTCGGCATCAAGTGGCCCAACGATGTGCAAATTGGCGGCAAGAAAGTCAGCGGCATCTTGTGCGAGGCGACTTGGGCTGGCGACCGTCTCTGCGGCGCGGCGCTTGGCATCGGACTCAATGTGCGCGTGGACTTCCAAGGCACAACGCTGGCGGCAAGCGCGACCAGCCTGGAATCGGCAATTGACGCGCGGCTGGATCGCTCGCAACTGGCAGGGAGCTTGTGTGAGCGCATCTTACATTGGCAGCGGCGCATCGCTACGGACGAGCTCTTTGCTAGCTGGCGAGCGCGACTAAACATGCTCGGTCAAATGGTGAGTGCGAATGGCGCAATTGGCATGGCGCTGGATGTTACTGCGGATGGCGCGCTGCTCCTCAGCGATGAGCGCGGCGAGCGGCATACAATCCATGTCGGTGAGCTTGTGCCACTGGCAGGAGAAGGCTTGTGAGCCGCATCCGCTTTGAGTGGGAGGTCGAGGCGGATTTAATCGACCAGCCCGATGGCGAAGACCCGCAGCGCAAGCGAAATCGTCATCGCGCCTTGCGCCGGTTGTTGATTTTGTGCGCGCTGCTGATCGTCGCCTGCGTTCTGGGCGGGCTGGCTCTGTACCTGCGGATCGTGCAAGCGCAAAACGAGATCGCGCAGCAGCTAACCGACACCATCAAGGTCGAGGTGGCTGCCCTGCGCATCGGCGATCGCAGCGCATATTTGCAGATTCAAAGCGGCGATGCAAGCTGGCAGGCGGCGCAAACGGCGCAATTTGAGCGGGTTCAAACGTTGAAAGCCGCGAATGCCATCGAGTTGCCTGGCGACATCCTGGCGATGGCAATTGAAGGCGAGCGCGCGCGCGTCCTGGTGCGGGAAGATGTCTATGGCTTGCCTTATGCGCGGCTGTCATTCTATCGGCGCGAAGGGGGCCTCTGGCGGCATACCGCGCCCGATTTCAGTTTTTGGGGTGAGCAGCAACAAATCGAATCGGAGTATGCAATTGTCACTTATCGAGATGCCGATGCGGATTTCGCCAGCCAGTTGAGCGCGGAATTGGAGGAATGGCTCACTGCGCAGTGTGAGGTCGCCGACTGCGCTGATGACGCCAAGTTGCAAGTCGCTATCGCGCCCGAGGCAGAAGCGGCTTTGGCTTGGCAGGATGCTGGCGCAAGGCAAGCGCTGATTCGCTCGCCCTATTTGGAAATCGTGCGCGCCGATACACCGTTTGATAGTGAGCTGGCTGCGCAACTCTACGAACTAATTGAAGAGCATTGGGGGTTCTAATCACAAAGAAAAACCCGGGCTGGCAAGCTGCCGACCCGGGCACACTGAACGAACTGGGTGGATGAAGACTGATTAGCTGTCCATGCCAAAGGCAGCATTGCGCAGGACGACCAGGAACGCAAGGACATGCCCGTAGATGATATGCCCAAACAGGCTCGGATCCGTCAGGGAAATCTGCAGCAACTCGCCGCCAGCGATCGCGGGCATAATGATGAGACCGCCGACGATCCACCAGATGACGCCGTAGATGAGGCCGCCGACAGCGATGTCCAGCAGCGGGTTGTTCATCTTGACATATTGCACGAAGACGCCGGTGTAAAGCGCGCCGATGACTGCGCTGATGATGATATGCAGGATGAAGCCAATCAAACCATCACCCGAAATCATCCCGCCGACCATGTCCGCCATGCCCGGACCCATAAAAGCCATGAATACATAGCCGGACATAATGCCCGGTATGATCCCCTTCCTCATACTGTCGCTGTCCATTACTTGCCTCCTGTAAGTACTGATATACTACTTTCGGTTAGGTTGGATTCCTGCGCGCCTGTCTCCTTCCTCGGCGGATAGCGCCGCAAAAATATCTTATTGATAATTATAACCCAAAAATAGAAAGCGCAAGTTTTTTTCTTGAAATTATCCGCAATTTGCTTTTGGGTCTTAATAATCCTTGGTTTTGCGCTGCTTTTTTCTCCGCCACCTGCGCAGGCAACTTGTCATTCGCTGTTCCAGTCCCGCGCCCACCATAGCGTTTTTCCTTGCCTTGTGGTAAGATTCCTGTAGAAATTTCGGTAGTGGTGGCACGGTAAGTGATATGAGTTGAACGTTGGAACAAGACCTTGCGCCAGCGCCTTGGGCGTTTCGCGCGCCGAACCTTGTCCTTCTCGAAAATCGATGAGCATCATTATCGAATGACGCTGTGGTACATCATTGAATACAATCGCGAGGTCGCATCACTTACCAAGTGACCACTACCGAAATTTCTACTGGGATAAGCCCACGAATCGAAGGTCGGGAAGCCGCAAAGCATGGACGAATCAAGCAGTAAAACCAGCGCCGATTTCGCCGGCAGCATCCGCAGCGTCGCTATCAACGAAGAAATGCGCGGCAGCTACCTCAGCTATGCCATGAGCGTAATTGTTGCCCGCGCCCTGCCCGATGCCCGCGATGGCTTAAAGCCCGTACACCGCCGCATCTTGTATGCCATGCACGATATGGGCTTGCGGCCCGGCAGCTCCTACAAAAAAAGCGCGCGGCTCGTCGGCGAGGTGATGGGCAAATATCACCCGCATGGCGACCAGGCGATTTACGATGCCATGGCGCGTCTGGCGCAACATTTCTCGCTGCGCTACCCCTTGGTGGATGGGCAAGGCAACTTCGGCAGCCAGGATGGCGACAAACCCGCCGCCATGCGTTACACCGAAGCGCGCATGGCAAACATCGCCGGCGAGATGCTGACCGATATTAATATGGACACGGTCGACTTCGTCGAGAATTACGACACGACCCAAGACGAGCCCAGCGTGCTGCCGGCGCGCTTGCCCAACCTGTTGCTGAATGGCGCCAGCGGCATCGCTGTGGGCATGGCGACCAACATCCCGCCGCATAATCTGCGCGAGCTGGCGGCAGCCATCACCCACCTCATCGACAACTACGATGATATCGAGTCGGTAACAGTCGATGATTTGATGGAGTTTGTGAAGGGCCCCGACTTCCCGACCGGCGCGACTATCGTGGTTGGCGACGAACTCAAGCAAGCCTATGCCAATGGCAAGGGGCGAGTCGTCGTCCGCTCCAGCGCGCATTTTGAAGAAGCGGCTGGCGGCGGCATCAACATCGTCTTCACTTCAATCCCCTATCAATTGAGCAAATCGACCATCATTGAGCGCATCGTCAGCCTGGCGCGCGGCGGGCGCATCGAAGCCATCCGCGACCTGCGCGATGAATCCGACCGCCAGGGGCTGCGACTGGTGGTCGAGCTAAAACGCCATGCCCAGCCCCAGCGCGTGCTGAATCAGCTCTATCGCTTTACCCAGCTGCAAAACGTCTTCAGCATCCAGATGTTGGCTTTGGTGGCTGGCGAGCCGCGCACGTTGCCATTGAAACGGTGCCTGCGCGTGTATATTGAGCATCGGCGCGATGTCATCGTGCGGCGCTCGCGGTATGACCTGGCGCGACAGCAAGCCCGCGCCCATATTTTGAGCGGCTTGCTCAAGGCGGTCGCCAACATTGACGCGGTCATCCAAACCATTCGCAATTCGCCTGATGTCGAAGCGGCGCGCGCCCAATTGATAGCGAACTTCGCGCTGGATGAAAGGCAAGCCAACGCCATCCTGGATATGCAGCTGCGGCGGCTGGCGGCGCTGGAACGGCAAAAGCTGCAAGATGAATACGCGGCGGTGCAAGCGCGCATCGCTTACCTGGAAGACTTGCTGGCTTCCCCGCAGAAGGTCTTGCAACTCATCCGCGACGACATTCAAGAGATTGCCGAGAGGTATGGCGACGAGCGCAAGACCGATGTGGTCTATGGCAATATCGACTTCCACGAGGGCGATTTGTATCGGCGTGAGAATGTAGTCATCAGCCTGACGGAAAATGGCTACATCAAACGGGTGGCGGCGCGGCATTATCGCGGGCAGCGGCGCGGCGGCAAAGGCATGCGCGGCTTCACACTAAAAGACGACGACGCCTTGCTGGATGTCTTTTTCGCCTATAGCCACGATACTATGCTGTTTTTCAGCGATCGCGGGCGTGTTTATTCCTGCAGCGCCTACGAAATCGCCGATACAGCGCGCGAGAAACGCGGGGCGCTCATCCAGTCCCTGCTGCCGCTGGAAGGCGACGAGAAGATCAGCGCTATATTCGCTTTGCCCGAAAGCCAAGCCGAAGACGAGGCTGGGTACTTTGTATTAGCCACCGCAGGCGGCAAGATCAAACGGGTCGAACAGCGCGAATTCATGGACATCCGCCGCAGCGGCTTGGTCGCCATGGGCTTGCTGCCCGGCGATTTGCTGCGCTGGGCCAAGCGAACCGATGGCGACCAGCGAATCTTGATGGCCACCGCTGATGGGCAGTGCATCCTGTTTCACGAGAGCGATGTGCGCGCGATGGGCAGGCAAGCCGCTGGCGTCCGCGGCATCAAACTGCGCCAGGGCGATCAAGTAGTCTGCATGGACGTTGTGGGCGCGGAGGACAGCCACGTGCTGGTGGCGACGAAAAAAGGGCTGGGCAAGGTATCGGCGCTGGAAAATTATAATTCACAGGGGCGGGGCGGCATGGGTTCACTCACCCAGCGTGTCACTGAGCGCTCGGGACCAGTCGTGGCGGCGCGCAGCGTGCGGCGCAGCGACAAGCTCATGCTGATGCTGATGACCGAAAAAGGCAAGGTCCTGCGCACGAAGATCGCCGAAATCAGCGTCATCGGGCGCAACACCCAAGGCGTCAACTTGATGGATATTGATGAAGATGACGAGGTAGCTGGCATCGCCATCATGCGCGGCGAAGAAGAACAATCCCTGCCCGAGCTCGAAGCGGCGGATGCAGACCGGCCAGCAAACAACGGTCGTTTGCTATAGGCGATTTTTCACAGAACTACTCAGCGGGCGCTGCGTCTGCGGTTTCTTCGCCCTCGAGTTCGCCGTCTTCTTCATCCAGCTCCGCATCAGCGCGAGCGGCGGCCGGCTGAACGATCTTCGCCAGCATTTCGTTGGAGTCATTGTGCACGGTGACATTCTCGCCGAAGCGGAGATCGCCCACCAGCACTTCCGCGCCCAATTCGGTCAGTTGCGTCAGGTCGATGACGATGCGGTTGCGGATATCGCTGGGGAAGACCTCCAACGTCAGCGAGCTGCGACCGGTGATGAGGATGCCTTCGCGCGCGGCAACCACCGGGCTGCTGCCCTTCATGACGATGGGCACTTCCACCGAGATGCGCTGGGATTGGTCGACAGCCAGGAAGTCGACATGCAGGATATCGCCGCGCACGACATCGCGCTGCACCTCACGCGCCAGCGATGGATACACCGCCCCTTCGACTTCAATGTCGATCAGGTTGGTGCCACCGGCTTCCATCAGCATGACTTCAACCGCGCGGTAGGGAAATTGCACGCTGAGCGGCTCGATTGATGGTCCATATAGGATGCCTGGCACAAAGCCATCCCGCCGCAACTGGCGATTTTTCTTGCCGTGCGCCCGGCGCTTTTGGGCGGCAAGCTGAAAGTCGGACATAGCAATACGCTCCTATGCGCGCGGAAGGCAGCGCGCACCCTGCTCTTATAAAGAATGCTTCACGCCCATGCTATTGCCCGGTTGCGCGCAAGTCAATAGGCGAACAGGCACAAGGCTTGGAAATAATCCCTTTATAGCGGGCAACGGGACTCGAACCCGTGACCTACTGCTTGGGAAGCAGTTGCTCTACCGACTGAGCTATACCCGCGCTGTCCAGGTAGTGTAGAGTTCGTCTGCGCCCGTGTCAAGCGGCTGTGGCAGGGCAATCGCTTAAAAATTAATTCACCACAGAGGCGCAGAAGACACAGGGATTTGGTGTAAGAGACAGGCGGTGACTCGCCCGTCCCCCCCTCCGACAAGTCAGGGAGAAGCAAAGTACGCGCGCAGATTCTGGATTTATCTGGCGAAGGGTTTATCAGGTTGCCGTTACAGTCAACAATTTCGCGTGGATCCACAACGTAAATCTTTATTTTCCTATCGGTGTACTCCTTAAACTCGGCGCGCTCGATGGTGAAAAGATTTGGCGCGCTTGCCGATTGTGATACAATGCACGGCTGCGTCCAGCAACGATGGGAAGCAAAATGGCAACAGCCGGGCAGGCTGCTGGCGGCGAGCGGCGCAAGCTCAAGATCTTGATGCTGCTGCTCTATTATCATCCGCATTCCACTGGTTTGACCAATTATGTGCGCATGCTGGCGGAGGCGCTGGCGCGGCGCGGGCACGAGGTCACCGTCGTGGCTTCGCAGCATACAAAGGCGCTGCCGCGTGGCGAGTCCATGCTGAATGGCGTGCGGGTTGTGCGTTTGTGGGCACCCCTGCGCATCAGCCGCGGCTTCATCCTGCCCACCTATCCCTGGCAGGTGTACAGTCTCATCCGCCAGCACGATATCGTCAACATCCACATCCCGCTGCTAGAGACGGCGCTAGTGGCATTCCTGGCGGGCTTGGCTGGCGTCAAGCTCATCGCCACCCACCACGGCGACTTAATCTTGCCAGCCGGGCGCTTCAATCGTTTCGTCACCCGGTCTATGTTCGCCATGTACAAGCTGATGGCGCGGCGCAGCGCCTGTTTGGTTGGTTACAGCGATGACTATGCGGATAACTCCTATTACTTAAAGCCCTTCCGCGATCAAGTGCGCGTCATCTATCCGCCTGTGCAGATTCCAGTCCCCGACCAGGAAAAAGCCAAGCAGTGGCGCGCCCGCTGGCAGCAGGATGGGGGGGCAATCATCGGCTTCTCGGGGCGCTTTGTGCAGGAAAAACGACCCGACCTGCTCATCCGCGCGCTGGAGATCATCAACAAGCGCTATCCGCAGGCGCGCATCGTCTTCGCTGGCGAATACGACATTCCCTACGAAGGCACCTGGCAGCGGCATTCGGCCTTGGTCGACAAGTATCGAGAGCAACTGATCTTCCTGGGGCTGCTGCGCGACCCGCAAGAACTGGCCAACTTTTACGCAGCCTGCGATGTGCTGGCGCTGCCCAGCGACAGTGATTGTTTTGCCTTGGTGCAGGTCGAAGCCATGCTCTGCGGCACGCCCGTGGTCATGACAGACATCCCCGGCGGCCGCGTGCCCGTGCAAGTTACTGGCATGGGCGCGCTGGCGCAGGCAGGTGATGCCATCTCGTTTGGCGAGGCTGTGCTGGCTGTGCTGGCTGACCGCGCCAAGTATAGCAAGCCGCGTGCCGAAATCGCGCGGGTTTTTTCATTCGACAAAACCTTGCGGGAATACGAGCAAATGTTCCTGCAGCATGCGCGCAAACGATAGAAAATAGCAAGGGTTAGTCGCTACAATAGACGCAATCAATATGAGCTCGCGCGAAAATAGCCCAAGGCAGTCGCTGCGCAGCGGACGATCAACCGCATATATGGATGAGACAGACAAGTGACCGACGACCCAGCTCAGCTTGGCAACACCGAATCTACAGCGGATGCCAACCTGGAAAAGTCGCTGGAAGACTTGACGGTTGCCCAGCTACTCGGCTTGTTAATCAGGAAGCCGATGGCGACCAAGCGCCGTTTTCAGCCTGCGGCAGCCGCACCTGCCCTGCTGAGCGAAGCCGCTACATCGCCGCCAAGCTCAACGCAAGCGGCGGGCTTGGCGGGCGACTGGCAACGCAGAGCAGGCCGGCTCTTGCAGGAGAAGCATTTACAGTTGCTTCTCTACCTTGCCGCCCTGTTGTTTGCCTATATCGGCAGTGTCTACGGGCGGGGCAGCCCGGAGATCTCCCGCGCGAATTATTATTCGATGGAAGTCGCCGCGCCTTACCTGTGGGCGGGCTTTCTGCTGTGGCTGCTGGCGGAGCTGGTCGGCAACTGGCAAGCGCTACGCACTGGCTGGCGCAGGCTCGACGCCGCCGACCGTTGGCGCTGGCTGGCGCGGATTGCCCCGGCGCTGATTTGGGTCAACGCCGTCTTTATGCTAGGCACATCCCTTAACGCGCCCACGGACGAATCAGTGCCAATGGCAGCCGTTGCCCTCCTGCGCATGGCAATCGGCGGAGTCGCCTGGCTGGGCATCAATCTGATGTTTCGATTTTTTCGGGGGCGTCAGCCGCCGCTGAATCCAGGCGAAGCAGTGGATGATCCGCCACTGATCCACCAACGCCAGCCGCTGCGACTGCCGATATGGCGCGATATCAGCCCATTGCGCGCGGTGACCTTCGGCATCGCTTGCCTTTGCAGCCTGCATGTATGGGAGGACTCGACCGGCAACTACATCCCGTTGAACACGATACAAGTCTGGTTTGTCGCGGCTTTGCTGTGGTGCTGCGTCTTTGCGCCGCTGCGCTGGAACATCTTTGATTCCGCCAGCAAGACAATTGACCATTGGCGGCGCATCCGCTGGCGGAACTATCGCGGCGTGATAATCGCCTTCGCCCTGCTGATGCTGCTCGGTTTCAGCTTCCGTTACGACATGCTGGATCAACATCCGCGCTATCTATACGGCGACCTGGTCGAGAAAATCCAGGACGCGCACAAGATTTATTACCATGACGATTATCGCATCTTCATGGAAAACATCGGCGGTCGCGAACCGCTGCACTTTTACCTGCTGTCTGTCTTGGCCAGTCAGGAAGGCATGAACTTCGACCACTTCGCGCTCAAAAGCATGACAGCGTTGTGGTCGATATTGGCGCTGCCGCTGATGTTCTGGCTTGCCGTGGAAGCCTTTTATGGCTTAAAGCGCGATCGCCGGTGGTCGCTGATTGTGGGCTTAGCAATGCTGGGCTTGGTGGCGGGCAGCTTTTGGCATGTGATGCTGGGCAGACAGGGTTTGCGCACGGGCGTGACATCGTTCTGGACGCCAGCCATCATGATTTTCTTCGTGAGGGCGCTGCGCAGCAACCGCCGCGTTAACTTTATATTGGCAGGCCTTTGTCTGGGCTTCGGCTTAATCAGCTACCAAGCCATGCGCATGATGCCCGCTTCAATTGTAGCTGGGGTCTTGACCGCCCTGCTGGTACGCCGCTATTCCTGGCGGGAGCGCGCCAGCTATTTGCTGAACCTGGCTGTGCTGGCTACCGTCGCTTTCACTGTCTTTATGCCGATTATGCGCTATTGGACGGAATATCCGGAAGACTATATGCGGCGTACCAGCACGCGCATATTCGGGGACATGCCCACCTCGCCCGAGGAGCGCACAGAATTTTTGCTGGAGAACGGCGCGCGGCTCTTGAAGAACTGGCACGACCAATTGTTGATGGTTCACTATAATGGCGAAGCCACATTCATCAGCAGCGCGCCCGACAAACCACATTTTGACCCACTGGTCGCCGCCCTCATCACTTTGGGCGTCGCCGCCTGGATTGCGCTGATGGCGAAGACGCGCGACCAATTCGTCTGGTATATGCCGGCATTTCTGTTTTTTGCGATGCTGCCGTCGGCGCTTGCCCTTTCCTTTTCTATCGAAGTACCCAGCCTCACCCGCGGCAACACCGCCATCACGCCGCTTTATCTCATCGCCGCGCTGCCGCTGGCTTTGATATGCCGCCAAATTTATCGCTGCCTGCCCAAGCGGCTGGGCTGGCTGGCGGGCGTCGGCTTCGGCGCGCTGGTTATCCTGGCATCCAACGAATACAACGCCGACTATTACTTCGGCTATTTCACCGACAACTTCAACGCCTCATCGCACCCATATGTCGAGGTCGGCAATGTGCTGCGCGGCTTTGTGGAAAGCGACGGCGCTTTTGGCAATGCCTTCGTGGTGGCGATTCCCCATTGGCTGGACCACCGAGCGGTTGGCATTGAAGCGGGCGTCATGTACTTCGACAATGGCGGATTCATCAACAACATTCCTTGGCTCATACGTCGCAATTTCCTCAGCCCGGGCTCGTGGACTCTCGTTCCGCAGCGCGATTTGCTCTTTATTTATGCCAATGCCGACCTGGAAACGCCGCAAGTGCTCGCGGAGTGGTTCCCACAAGGCAGGAGTCTCTTCATAGAAGCGCATCACCCTAACCGCGGCTTCTATATCTACCGCGTGCCCGCTCTGGGGGCGCAGGGCATAAACGACTTCATCGATCAATACGCATCATGACGCACTCGCCAGCGCATCAAGCAACCCGAACCGAGCAGCTTCTACCTGTTAGCCGCGCGCTCAGCCGGCGGGGTGTCATCATCAGCCTGCTGCTGCCGCTTGTCTTGATTTATGGCGTGGGGTTGCGCCTGGTGGGGCAGAATTGGGATGACTATTCACATACGCATCCTGATGAGATGTTCCTGACCTTGCTGACCTTGCCGCATTTGGGCGGCTCCAACAATTTCACGGTGGACGCGGTCAACTTCCCCCGTCAGCAGATTTTCGTACATACCCAGACGCCTGATATCCGCACGCACTATGACGTCCTTAATAAGGTCGCTGCATTGCGCTTGGGCGCAGTGGCGGGCAGTTTCGCGGCGGAGGCGGCGCATTGGCTGAGCAATGGCAATGCGGTCGCCGAATACAGCGACATGACAGCCGCCCAGTCTGCGCTGCGCTCGCGGCAAGTGGATGTCTTGCTAGCAAGCGTCACGTGGTCGATCAGCGAGCCGGAAATTGTGGCGGGGGGTGTGATCGAATCAGTCGACCTGCAAGACCTGTATTGCCGCTACCACAGCCCCGGCAGCGATGGTATCGGCGGTTATTTTGATACGCGCTGCTCGCCGCTCAACCCGCACAATGCAACGCAGCCATTTTTTGTTTATGGGACATTGCCGATTTTCCTGGCGCATTTTGGCAGCGAGATGCTGCGCGCCGGCACCGAAGCGGGCTGGCTCTTCTTCGACTTTCAAGCGCCGCATTTGGTTTGGCGCGGCATCAGCATGGTCTTTGATTGTTTGTCGATTCTGGTGGTATTTCTCTTGGGTCGGCGCGCGCATGATTCGCGGGTGGGTTTGCTGGCGGCGCTGTTGTACGCGTCTTCTCCGTTGGCGATCCAGCTGGCGCATTTTGGCACAGTCAATTCCATCGCTTGTTTCTGGGTATGCCTGGCGCTGTATTTCGCGGTGGCTGCCCAGCAGCATGGCAAGCGCGGCGCGTACTGGTGGTTCGGCATCGCCTGTGGCGCGGCGGTGGCCAGCCGCATCAACCTGGCACCACTGGCTGGCATCATCGTGCTGGCGGCTGCGGTGCAGGTATTGCCGGCGCTAGGCCCGACACTGGGCAGCAGGCTGCGCCGGCACCTCATCTTGCACACTGTCGGCGGGTTGCTGCTGGCGGGCGTGGCGGCTTTTCTGGCTTTTCGCATCTTGAACCCTTATGCCTTCGCCGGTCCTGGTTTCTTGAACATCCTGCCCAATGACCGCTGGCTGGAGAATATGCAGCGGGTCAGCGCGACTGTCTCCAGCCCGCAAGAGTTCCCGCCCAACTGGCAGTGGCTGGCGAAGTCTTCGGTTGTGCATCCAGCCAAAGACATGTTGTTTTGGGGCATGGGTCTCAGCTTCGGCTTGCTGGGCTGGTTTGGCTGGGGCTGGGCGGCGCTGCGGCTGCTCAACCTGGGGGCGGGCGCGACTCGTCACCTGCTGCTTCTGGTCTGGGTGGGCGGCTACACGGTCTGGATGGCGCGGCTCTTCGCCATGACGATCCGCTATTACCTGCCGCTCTATGGCGCGCTGGCTGTCCTGGCGGGTTGGTGCCTGGTTGAATTGTGGCGGCGCGCGCAACAATCCGAACGGAGTCCGCCGATTGCCGCGGGGCTGCTGCTGTGTTTTGGCGGCTTCCTGACTGTCGTCGGCTTGGCTCATGCGCTGGGCGTGACAGCCGACGCCACCGCCATTACAGCTATCCTGATGGGCTTGGCTCTGTTAGCAGCTGCGATTGCGCCGGGCTTTCGGCGTGGGCGCGTCATCGTGCTGGGCGGATTCGCGCTGGGTTTCGCATGCCTTTGGGGATTGATGAGCGCGGGCAGATACCAGCATCAGACGACGCTCGTGCAGGGCTCGCGCTACCTGTTTGAGCAGGTGCCGGGCGACTTTGCCATGCGCGTAGATGGCGCAGGCAGCCATGCGCCGCTGATCAACATCGCTTTCCACAATAGCGGCATACCCCTGCCCGGCTTTGAAGACACGGCTTATCGTGGCGCAAACCACTATCGCGAAAACGAACCCAAACGTCAGTCCTTTATCGCGCCAGCCAGCGGCACAGTTTCATCGGTATTTGCGCCGCATCTTTTCGACCTGCATGACGATAGCGAGCCAGAACACCTGGCGATTCGCCTCTACACGGGGGATGGCGCGACACTGCTGGCGGATGCGAATCTGCGGGGGGATTTACCGCGCGATAGGCATCCGCTGGGTGATGCCTATGAAATCCCCTTTGCCAGCCAGGCCACAGTCAAGCAAGGCGAGCGCTATACATTCGAAGTCCTGGTGATGCCGGGCAGCGGCGATGTCGGCGGCTCTGGCTCAGTGGTGTTGGTAGAGGGGGCATGGGATAACCGCGTCACCGGCATCCATACCTGCGAGCTGCCCGCGGGCATGAGCCTGGCGGATGATCTGCCGGCGGGTTACTTCCGCCCCAACGAATGCCGCGGCACGCAAGCCTGGTATGGCTTGGTCAACTCGCTTGACCAGATCATGTCCTACCCGGTCGATGATCAAATCAAGCGCGACGACATCCTGCGCAGCCTTGAGCTAGGCGATTACCTGACCATCGCCAGCAACCGCTTCTACGATCATCTGCGCCGCAACCTGAAGCGCTGGCCCCTATCGACCCTCTATTATGAGAAGCTATTTGCCGGCGAGCTGGGCTACGAACTCATCCTGACCATAGACGAGCCCTTCGAATGGGGTCCC
This sequence comes from Chloroflexota bacterium, assembly GCA_009840575.1. Classification (GTDB taxonomy): domain Bacteria; phylum Chloroflexota; class Anaerolineae; order Aggregatilineales; family Phototrophicaceae; genus UBA6055. Next base: position 61,341 of record VXNO01000017.1, read on the forward strand.
TGGCGCGTCTCCGACCAGCATCTGCCGACCTATGCCTCGCCCGTGTGGCTGGATGAGCTGGAAGCCGACGAAGCCTACCATGTTTATGACCATCCAGCCGTCTTCATCTTTCGCAAGCGCGACGACTATTCGCAGGCGCGGGTCGAAGCCGTTCTCAGCCAGGTATCCCTGCGGCAATATCATCAATTGCAGCCAGGCGCAGAAGTAGCGCAAGACCTGGGCGTGTTTTACTGGAATCTCGAAGAAGCCGAGCGAGCCCCCAGCGCGCTGATGTTCCCGCCCGAAGAACTCGCCACACAGTCCGAAGGCGGCACCTGGTCGGAGCGCTTCTTCAGCGAGAGCATCGCCAACAGCAACCAGGTCATCGGCGTAGTCGTCTGGTATGCGGCGATATTCTTCATCGGCGCGCTGGTCTTCCCCTTGGTGTATAGCCTCTTTCCTGCTCTGGCGGATGGCGGCTATGGAGTCAGCAAGCTGGTGGGCCTGCTGCTGATGGCTTGGCTGGCTTGGGCGGTCTCCAGCTTGAAGATCCCGCTCTGGTCGCAGTCGGGTTTGCTCTTGTCGCTGCTGCTGATTGGCTTGCTCAGCGCCTTGCTTGGCTATCGGAATCGCGCCGGGCTATGGGGCTTTCTGCGCGCGCGCTGGCGGCGGCTGGCTTGGATAGAGCTGCTTTCGATCGCCGCGTTTATGCTGATGATCGGCATCCGCCTGAGCAATCCTGATCTTTGGCATGCCTACAAAGGCGGCGAGAAACCAATGGATTTCGCCTATTTGAATGGCGTGCTGCGCAGTAGCACCTTCCCGCCGATTGACCCCTGGTTCGCCGGCGGCTTCATCAACTACTACTATTTTGGTTATGTGCTGTTGGGCGCGCCGGCGCTGCTGCTGGGCATCGTGCCCGCCTTCGCTTACAACTTGATGATCCCCACGATTTTCAGCCTGACTGGGCTAGGCGCATTTTCAGCCGCTTTCAATATCACCGCTCGCCTGCGCCGGCAAGAGGGCGAAGGCAGCGCCAAACGTAGCCGCCCCGGTGGCAGCGCCTGGCTGGCTGGCATGACCGCGCTGCTGCTCTGCGTCGTATTGGGCAACCTGGATACCGTGCGCGTGCTGGGGCATGGCTTTGCGCGGCTGGGCGGTTACAGCATCCCCGAAGGCTTGGAACCCTTCCTGGTCGACGAGTACCTGGTGGCGAAGGAATCCGCTATCACGGTCGAAGCGCGCCAGGAATTATCAGAGCGGGCGGCTGCGGGCTTGTTCATCGATTCGCTGCGTTACGAGCTGGACAATTCCTTGCAGTTGGTTGACGGCATCGTCCGCGGCATCGGGCAAGCGCTGGCGGGGGAGTCCTTGCCCATCGGCAGCGACCGCTGGTATTGGGGTCCTTCGCGCATATTAGCGGAGACGCCGGGCGTCGGTGGCGGCGCAATCACCGAGATGCCTTTCTTCACCTTTGTTTATGGCGACCTGCACGCGCACATGATCAATATGCCGCTGATTCTGCTGACGGCGCTCTACCTCTTCAGCGAGTTAACCCAGGTCGGGCGCGAGCGGCGCGGCAACTTGGAGCGCTGGCTGGGGCTGGGGCTGCTGGCGATGACGGTCGGGCTTATGCAGGCAACCAACACCTGGGATTATCCGTCTATGCTGCTCTTCGCGCTGGTGGGCTTGGCTTATGCTTGGTATTTGCGCTGGGGGGCGAGCTTCCGCCCGGTGCCCGATGCCCGTTTCTATGCGGCGCTGCTGGGCGTCGGCGCGCTGATCGTGGCTTTGCTGTCGGTCCTTGCCAGCAATGACATCGGCAGCTTGTTAAATTCATCGTTACGCCTCGCCGAAGTCGCCATGGCGGCGCGGACGGCTTTGCTGCTGTGTATAGGCATGGCGCTGGGCTGGCTGGTACTGCGCAACTGGATGACGCGGGCGTCGGCGCTGGATTTAGCGGCGAGCCTGGGTGGCTTTGCCCTGCTCAGCTGGGCATTTGCCCTGCCCTATAGCTCCTGGTACGCCGCGAGCTACGGCAGCATCGCGCTTTGGCAAGGCGGCAAGACGCCGCTGTGGGCTTACCTGGATATTCATGGGCTTTTCTTGTTCCTGCTGGTATCGCTGCTGGTTTGGGATACGGCGCACTGGCTGCGCACAACGCGCGTTTCTAGCCTGCAAGCCAACTGGCGGCGGCTGCGCTGGGCATTGGCGGGCAGCCTGGCGATTTTGCTGCTGGCTGTGTTGATGAGCCTGGCGCACATCCAGGTCGCGCTGATTGCGCTGCCGCTGATTTGCTGGATCGCCTGGCTCTTCTTCCGGTCCGGCCAGTCGCTGGCGCTGCGTTATTGCCTGGTCTTGGCTGGTTTGGCGCTGGCGATGACCCTGGGCGTAGAAATTGTTGTCATCGGTGGCGATATCGGACGGCAAAATACGGTCTTCAAATTCTACATCCAAGCCTGGCTGCTGCTGAGCGTCCCTGGCGGCGTGGCTTTTGCCTGCCTGCTGCGTTCCAGCGACGCCTTCAGCCCCAGGTTGCGCTGGCTCTGGACGGTTCCCTGCCTGGGGCTGTTTATCGTCGCTGGGCTCTTCCCCATTATGGCGACGCGGGGACGATCTTTCGACAGGATGGCAGCCGCCATCCCCTTGACGCTCAATGGCTTGGATTATATGCGTGAGGCAACACATTTCCAGTACAGTGAATCGGGCGGGCCACCCGTGGCGATACCCCTGCGCACTGACCACGCGCTAATCCGCTGGCTGCAAGAACATGTCGAGGGCTCGCCGGCCATCATGGAAGGTCGTCACTTCCCCAGCGAATACCAGTACAACGGGCGCATCTCGATCGCGACGGGCTTGCCTTCGGCGCTGGGCTGGAACTTCCACCAGCGGCAGCAGCGCACCCTCTCCCCCATGCACCAGATGATCAACCAGCGCGAGGCGAATATCCGCCTGTTCTACACGACCGACAGTATCGATATCGCCGTCGACCTGCTGCACTTCTACGCCGTCAAGTACATCATCGTCAGCGATTTCGAGGCGCTTCATGCCAGCCCTGAAGGCTTGGCGAAGTTCCAGCGCATGGTCGACCGCGGCTTGCTGGTGGTTGCCTTTGCGACGGACGGCGGCACGATTTACAAAGTTCGTGAAGACACCCTGCTTGATTATCTGGCGGACCGTTCCCGATGACTTTGCTGAGCGACTGGCTGGCGCGCGAAGGGCATGTTCTGCTGGGCTGGTGGCTGTGGATTAACCTGGCGGGCTTGGCTGCGCTGCCTTTGTGCTGGCGGCTGCTGGCTGGCTTGCCCGACCGCGGCTATACACTGGCGCGCGCCCTGGGACTGCTGCTGGTGGCGAGCTTGCATTGGCTGCTGGGCAGTTATGGCTTCCTGGACAACTCGGCGGGCAGCCTGGTCTTCTGCTGGCTGTTGATCCTCATGGGCGCGAGCCTGCTTTGCTGGCTGCTGCCGGGTAGTTTTTCCGTCCGAGCATGGTGGCGCGAACATAGAGCGCTGGTCCTGACCAGCGAATTGATCTTCGCCGCGTTATTCGTCGCCTGGGCGCTCTATCGCGCTTTTCAACCGGAATTGTACACAACCGAAAAACCTATGGAACTGGCTTTCATCAGCGCCAGCCAACGCAGCCTGAGCTTCCCCCCGGCTGACCCCTGGATGTCGGGTTACGCGATTAGTTATTACTACCTGGGCTATGTAATGTCCGCGGGGCTGGCTCTGCTCAATGGGTTGGGCAGCGCAATCGCCTTCACCTTGACCAATGCCAGCTTGGTCGCGCTGACGGGCGCTTGCGCCTTTGGGCTGGCTTACAACCTCGTGCGCTCGCGCGGGCGGAACGCGGCGATGCCCGGCAGCGCCTTGCTGACAGGCGGCTTGGCTATGGCGATGCTGACCTTGATGGGCAACTTCCAGTTCTTGCTGATCGAAGCGCCTTATCAAAGCCGCGCAGCGCCACCCGAATACTTTGAATTTTGGGGGCTGCAACAGCGCAGCCAAGCCCCCGCCGAAGCCAGTGCGCTGAGCCTGGATACCAGCCGTTGGTCGCATTGGTGGTGGTTTCAAGCCAGCCGCGTGCTCAGCGACTACACCTTGGACGGCAACCTGACCGCATACCAGCCCATAGACGAATTTCCGGCGTTCAGTTTCGTGCTGGCGGACAACCATCCCCATGTCCTGGCGCTGCCGTTCGTGGCGCTCATGATGGGCTTGATGCTGAATTTGCTGCTGCTGCGCCGGGGCGCAACTGGCTGGGAGGTGATTCTATATGGCGTGGCGCTGGGTGGGCTGGCTTTCCTGAATGCCTGGGATAGCCCGATTTATCTGGCTGGCATGATCGGCGTCGAGGCGCTGCGCCGCTTGATGAGCAGCGAACGCGGCCGGCTGGAGCGCTACGATTGGCTGGGCTTGGCGCGCTTCGCCGTGAAGCTGGTCATCGTCGCTGTCTTGGCCTACCTGCCCTATTTTGTGGGTTTTCGCTCACAGGCGGGGGGCATCTTGCCTAACCTGGTCAACCCGACCTATTTTCCCCGTTTCTTCATTATGTTTGGTCCGTTCATCTTCATACTAGGGGCTTATCTGCTGGTCGAAACCTGGCGCGGCAGGGGCGTTCGCTTCAACTGGCGCTTGGGCTGGCAGGTGGCGGCTGCGGTCTTGGGCATCAGCGCGGGGCTGCTGGCTTTGGCGGCGCTGGCGCAAGCGCAGGCGTATCCACAGGCGCTCTTCCCGGGCGTCGGCTCAACGACGGCCAGCACAGGAAGGGAATGGCTGAGCCTGGTCTGGGAGCGGCGGCTTTCGCACAGCGCCGTTTCGATCCTGCTGCTGCTGGGCATGGTACTTGTCCTGGCGCGCATTTTCCCCGCTCGGCATAACCCGCGCCACGATGCCTTTGTGGCGATTCGCTGGATAACTTATTCGCCAGCGAGCGGGTTTTGCCTGCTGCTGATCGCCATGGGTTTGGCGCTGGCTTTCGCGGTTGAGTTTTTCTTTCTCCGCGACAATTTTGGCGCGCGCCTCAATACGATCTTCAAGTTCTATTATCAGGCTTGGGCGCTGTGGAGCATCGCTGGCGCATACGCCATCTTCAGCATGACCCTGGATCGCGCAGACCCTAAGCCACATGGGCTAATCCGCTTGGGGATTTTGGGTTTGGCTCTTGCCAGTGTCGTCGCTGGCTGCGCCTATACGATTGCCGCCACGCATCACCGCGCCTGGATCGAAACCGGGCGGCAGCAGGCGCGGATTTCCGCGCGCTATGTCGCTCCGTCCGACTGGGAAGACAGCATCCGCCACGTCGCGGAGGGGGAGAGGGTATCGCCCGGGGCGCTGCTTTTTTCCCGCGCCGGCGGAGAAGCGGACGCTAGCGCCGAGACTGCGCTTTCGCTGCACGGTGGCATCACGTTGCTGGACGGAGATGCGCTGATCGTACAGAAGCCGCTTTCTTTGCGGGGTGACCTGGGCGGACTAAGTCGAGATGAGCAAGCCGTCATCGCTTGTTTGAGCGAGTTGGTCGGGCGCGGCGAAGCTGTCGTGGCCGAAGCGGCGCGGGATGCCTATGATATTCGCTACGGGCGCGTCGGCAGTTTGGCGGGCATCCCCATCGTGTTGGGCTGGGAGAATCACCAACAGCAATGGCGCGGCGCTACTTACGATTCTATCGCTGGCACGCGGCGCGATGACCTGCGCCAACTCTACACAGCCGCCGATTTCGCGGCGGTCGAAGCCAGCATAGCGCGGCAGGGCATCACGCATATACTCTACGGAAGCACCGAACGCGCGCAGTATGGCAGCCTGGGCGAAGAGATTTTGCTAGCGCGGCTGCCAGTCGTCTGCGAAGCCGGCGAATCGCGTGTCTACGCGACCACCTTGGCGTCAACATGAATAGAGAGTTGGGCAGCTTGACAGCGACATCGCGGCTACAGGACTCGAGCGCGGCATCTGTACCGGCGAATGACAGCGGGCAGCGGGCTATTTCGGTCGAGTGGCTGGCTTACCTGTGCCTGGGGCTGCTGGGACTGTTGCTGCGCGTCGCCGAGCTGGGCAGCCTGCCTCTGAACGATGCCGAAGTTGGCAATGCCCTGCATGCCTGGCACAGCCTGGAAGACGCTGCGCCGGGCAGCGCCACCCCCGCCAACAGCCCGTTGACCTATATCAGTCAAATGCTCAGTTTCAGCCTGCTGGGCGCGAATGAGTTCAGCGCGCGCCTCCTGTCTATGCTGGCTGGCTGCGCCCTGACATTGACGCCGCTGCTCTTCCGCGAGCATCTGGGGCGAACGCGCGCTTTTGTGTGGGCGGCGCTGCTTTCCTTATTGGCAATCCCAATCGCCACTTCGCGCGCAGCCGATGGCAGCAGTTTTATGCTGCTTTTCGCGCTGCTGGCGGTTTGGATGGTGCGCCGTTACTGGTATTCACAGCGACTTTCGGACGCGCGCTGGGCATTTGCCTTGGTCACGCTGATGACACTGTTGTCCAGCCCATCCGGGCTTCCCTTGCTGATCATCATGCTGGCGGCGGGTTGGCTGGCGGTCTGGCGGACAGCCATCAGCGCTCCCCAGCGCCTCAACCTGCCCGGCGATGATATTTTGCAGCTGGCGATGCGCCGGTTGCGCGCCTTCCCGCTGGGGCAAACAGCGCTTGTGCCGCTTATGACAGTTGGCTTGGTGGCCACAGGCTTCATGTTGAACCCCGCGGGGCTGCGCGCAGTCAGCCAGTTGCTCGCCGATGCCCTGGCTGGCTTCACACAGAGCGCGGGCATTGACGGCACACGGCTGGGGCTGGCGGCGCTGCTGGTATATGAGCCGCTGCTGATTGTCTTTGCTATGGGCGGTGCCTGGCTGCTGTGGCGGCAGGGCGCTGTAACTTATCTCGATCGCTTCGCCGCGGCCTGGGCGCTGATCGGCGCGCTTGGATTGCTGCTGTATCCCGGCGCGAAACCCGCCGATGCCATGTGGGTCGTGCTGCCGCTGACCCTGCTGGCCAGCTATGGCATTGCCCAACTGATGGTCGACAGACGCGTGGTCATCTTGTGGGATACGGAAGATGACGCGGAGGGGGGCACCGGCGAGCTTGGTGGCGCTGAGTTGTACAGCACCGCCTATTGGTGGGTGAAGTGGTTAATCTGCGCGGTGGTATTGACATTGCTGTTAATCCTGTCTGTGCAATTCATGCAAGTGGCGCGGCTGATGCTGACGTTGCCAGCCGATGCTGGTTTGGGCGAGGCGCTGGGGCTGCTCGCGGATTCCAGTCAGCTACGCTTGCTACAAGCCTTGGGCATGTTGCTGCTGGCAGCGATTGTGATGATCGCTACCTGCCTGCTGCTGGCGAATTACTGGGGCACAGGCACTTGTTTGCAAGGCATTGGCTTGGGCTTTCTCGGTTTGATGCTGCTTTCGGGGCTGGGCGGCGGCTGGGGAATTGCCGCGGCTGACCCCGCTGAGCCGGATGGATTATGGCGTCAAAAGGCGCTCAGCCACGATGTGAAATTGCTGCAAGCTACCTTGCGTGAGCTAGCCATGCAGCAAAGCGGCGGCTTCCCCTATCTCGCTGTAACCATCGTCGAAGACAGCAATAACGGCATCAGCGGCACAGGCAGGGTCGCCTGGCTGCTGCGCGATTATGTCCATGCCCGATTTGTGCCCAGCGCCTCACAAGCCAGTGGCGAGCCAGTCCTGCTGATCGCGGACGATGAATCGCAGGCGGCGCAGTTAAGCGGTGATTACGTCGGGCAGCGCTTCTTGCTGAGTCGCAGCTGGTCCTGGGCACAGCAGAGCCTCTGGGATCTACCCGCCTGGTGGACGCAGACGCGTCGTCGACCGGGAGGCGACCTGCGCGAAGCAGCGCTCATCCTCTGGCTGCGGCAGGATGTGTATGCTGGCGCGCCGCCACGAGAAAGCAATTCTGTGGGATACTGAGGAAAACGCCGCGATCTTGTGTAGAAACAGAAGTGCCAGCACAACAGTCAGCTTGAGGCTTCGACTATGACCGTTCGCCGCGGACAGTACAATGCCAAGATTGACAATGCAATTGCGCGCGCCTTGCATGGCGATCAAAGCGCTTATGCCGCGCTCTATGACCAGTACGCAGCCGGTCTGTATCGACTCTGCTACAGCTTGCTGATGGATGAGCAAGACGCCGAAGACATTTTGCAGGAGTCCTTCTTGTACGCCTTCAAGAATCTGCATCGCTATGATTCACGCAAGGCGGCGCTCAAAACCTGGCTCTACACCATTGCCGTCAGCCGCTGCCGCAATACCTATCGGCGCAAACGGTTTCTGACCGTGGATATATCGCAATGGTTTGGCGCGGAGATAAAAGCCCCGGCGGCGGAAGCGCCGGAAGTCGCTCTCATGCGCCGCGATGCCAGCGACTCGATCATGCGCGCGCTGGGAGAATTATCGCCCCGCCTGCGCGAAGCCATCGTGCTGCGCTATGGGCAAGGCATGACCTACCGCGAAATCGGCGAGGTCGTGGGCTGCCCACAGAAAACAGCCGAAAGCCGCGTGCGCCTGGGGCACCAACGATTGCGCCAATCGCTACAGACGGTCGGCATGGGTTTGCTCGAAGAATTGCTGCGTGTACATTGAGGTTATAATAAAAATGTTGATTCGCTTCAAATACCAATACTGCAAGGTTCACATGGTGCGCTTCGTCGCCGGCGATTTGTCCGCTGCGGCGCGGCGGCGGGTCGCCCGATACATTGACGAATGCCCGGATTGCTACCGCGAGTATATGCGTCACCGCGCCTTCGACCAGAAGCTGTCGCACGGGCTGCCGGCACTGGGACGTCCCAGCAAGCGGCAACTGGATGGCATGTGGCTGGCGCTGCAAAGCGAGCTGTCCGCGCCGGAAAAGCCTGCCAAGAGCATAAGCGACTTTGCGCGCCGCAGCAGCCTGTCTTTCAGTTCTGGCGTGATCGCTTTGGCCATCTGCCTGGCGGCGCTCTTGCCGATTACGTTGGGCTACCACGCGTCGGTCGCCAACGTCGAGATGCGTCCGGGTCCGCAGTTGGTGTCTGTATCGCGCATGCCGACCGCGGGCAATTTCAATCGCTCGGCATGGCTTGCCGTGACTCCGCCGCCGGCCAATGCCAGCCATCCGCAGCTGCAAAACACGCCCGAGCCGCGTTGATGCGCGCCTGGCTAGCTTGTCCACTTCTGACGCGCAGGTCTATAGCCAATGATTACAACACCCAATCAAATTGAAGATAATGTCCTCAGCCGCCTTTTGAGCCTGCGCCTGGAGGCAAACTGGTACCTCGCCGCTTGGATTCTCATCTTCCTGCTGGCGCTGTTCAGCCGCTTCCACATGTTGGGCGAGCGCGTCATGAGCCACGACGAGAGCCTGCACACCCGCTATTCCTACAATTTGTATAATGATGGCAACTTCACGCATACGCCGCTGATGCACGGTCCCGTGCTCTTCCACGCCACCGCCCTGTCCTTCTATCTCTTCGGCGATAGCGACTTCAGCGGCCGCCTGTACACTGCCACGCTGGGCGTCTTGCTGGTGATGTTTCCCCTGCTGTGGCGGCGCTGGCTGGGGCGCTGGGGCTCGCTGCTGGCGGCGCTGCTGATTTTGATCTCGCCGCTGCTGCTCTATTATAGCCGCTACATCCGCCATGATATGCCGTCGATCTTTTTTGGCGTGGTCATGGTCTATTGCCTATTGAACTACCTGGATGGCGAGCCACAGGTCAGGCGGCGCGGTTATTGGCTCTATCTCTTCGCGGCGGCGATGATATTGAACCTGGGCTCAAAAGAAACCGCTTTCATTTACCTGGGCATTTTTGGCAGCTTCCTGGCGATTTTTTTCCTGGCGCGGCTGGCGCAGGCGCGCTGGAGCTGGCGCGGCAAAACGCTATTTCAGCAGATTATGTTAGGCATTTTGCTGGGCGGGGTGATGACATTGGGTATGTATATCGTCGTCGATATCATCCCGGCGCAAATCATCCCCGGTCGCGGCACAAGTTGGGAATTTTTGAGCGAATTGCAACGGTCGACATTTGCCGGCTGGATGGCGCTCGCAATCGGCAGCGGCGGATTTATTTTGGCAACAACCGCGCTATACGCCTTCCGGGATTCCTGGCGGCGCATCCCCTGGCGCGAGCTGGGCGGCATCTTTCTCATCGCGCTGCTGACCGCGGGCGGGCTGCTATTCATCGAGGAGCTTTCGCACTGGACCCAATCCAGTATCGCCACAGACACAACTGAAGAAGGCGCTGCCCTCGCGCAGATTAGCTGGTTGCCCGCCTTGGCGCTATGGGCAATCGCCATTGGGGTCAGCGCCTTCTTGCTGCGCGACCAGCGGCGCAACCGGGATATCGAGCCGGCGGATGACGATTCCACGCGCGGATTTTGGGGCTACCTGAGGCAATTCCCCGAAGTCGATTTTCTCGTGCTCATCATCACTTTGATATTGCCTTGGACGACCGCCTTGTTCACGCGCATGATGGGCGGCTCGGGCGAGGCATTTTCCGCGTTGGCGGCTTCGCTGCCGGCGGGGCTGGATAACCTGCTATCAGCCGTGCCGGGCGTGGGCGGCAGCGTTGGCCAATTCCTGGCGGGCGCGGCGGTCTTCCTGCCTTTGGCGCTGCTGTCCCTGGTCATCGGCTTGACCTGGAACCGGCGGCGCTGGCTCATCTCCGCGGCGATTTTCCATGCGCTCTTCGCCGTCTTTTTTACTACCGTCTTCACGAATATCGCCGGGCTAGGCACGGGCATGATCTACAGCCTGGGTTACTGGCTGGAGCAGCAGGGGGTGCGCCGCGGTAGCCAGCCCCAATACTATTACCTGCTCATCATCCTGCCCACCTATGCCTTCTTGCCCATCATTGGCTCGGTAACCGCCATGTTCGCAGGCATCACCTGCTATTGGAAAACGCGCCGCGAGCGAATCATCGAGCGTGAGGCGAGGCAACTGCTCGAAGCCGAATCACAAGAGCCAGGCGCGGAGCAAGAGCCTTCGGCACAGCCCGTCCGCGAAACCGTCCCAGAAGCCGACAAACTAAAGCGCTTGCCCTTTGTTTTGCTGCTGGCGTGGTGGGCGATATTGAACCTGGTCGGCTACTCGCTGGCGGGCGAAAAGATGCCTTGGCTGGGCACGCACCTGGTATTGCCGATGATCTTGCTGAGTGCCTGGTACTTTGGCGGCGTTTTCGCACGCATCGACCAAGGCAAATTATGGCGGAGCGGCTGGCTGGCGCTGCTGGTGATGCCGATTTTTGTCATCGCTGGCGGGCAGGCAGTCGGGGCATTCATCATCGGCGACCCGCCCTTCGCGGGCTTGGCATTGCCGCAGCTTCAGCGCACTTATCAATGGCTGGCGGCGCTGCTGGCGGCGGTTGGCAGTGGCGCGTTGTTGGCGCGGTGGGCACGAGAGCTGGGCTGGCTGCACCTGCGGCGTTTGTGCGCGCTGACGATAGTTGCCCTGCTCTGCGTCTTGACTGCCCGCGCCGCCTGGAGAGCCTCTTTCATCAATTACGACCTGCCGACTGAATTGCTGGTCTATGCCCATTCCGCGCCCGGCGTGAAGTGGGTGCTGGCGGATATCAATGAAATGAGCCTGCGCAGCACGGACGGCAATGATTTGCAATTCGCCTATGACGACGAAGTCTCCTGGCCCTATAGCTGGTACTTCCGCGACTACCCCAAGGCGATTTTCATGGGTGGCAACCCGACCCTGCAAAATACCGAAGAAGCCGCCTTTGTGGTGGTCGGCGCCGGGCATCGTGGCGATGTCGAAGCGCTGCTGGAAGACCACTACCTGCGCCGCGACTACATGCGCATGTGGTGGCCCATGCAGGAGTATTTTGGCTTGACGCCCGAGCGGCTTCTGAATGTGCTGGATTTCTCGCCCGGCAACACAGAAGCGGCGGCGCTGCGGCGGGGCATCTTTGGTATCTGGTGGTCCCGCGACTATGACCAATACGCCAGCGCCACCGGCAAGGACTTCTCCTTGACGAATTGGCCCGTTTCCGACCGCATGCATGTTTTCATCCGCAAAGACTTCGCCGCCGAGATATGGGAATATGGCGTCGGCGATGGCGAGGTGCCTGCCGAAGCGCCAACCGAGATTAATCAATGCGCCGCCAACTGGCAGCCACAAGCGCCGCTGGGCGAATTCAATACTAGCAACTTGATCATGCAGCATCCGCTAGCGCTGACGGTCATGGATGATCGCGTCTATGTCGCCGACGAAAATGCCCACCAGGTGCATATTTTCTCGGCTGACGATGGCGCTCCCCTGCGCACGATTGGCAGCGATGCCAGCGTCCGCTTCAACCGCCCCAATAGCGTGGCTGTGTTACCCAATGGCGAGCTGCTGGTGGTCGATACCTGGAATTATCGCATCCAGCATGTCGATGAGACTGGCGAGCATATCTACAGCTGGGGCGAGCCGGGCGAGTATGGCTTTGCCGCGCCCCCCGACCCCAGCCATGGCTTTTGGGGTCCGCGCGATGTGGTCGTCGATGATGCGGGGCGCATCTTCATCGCCGATACCGGCAACAAGCGCATCCGCGTCTATACACTGGAAGCTGGCTCAGCAGTGCATCAATTTGACATCGGCAGCGGCGGCAGCGCGCCCGGCGAACTGGACGAGCCGGCTGGGCTAGCGGCAGCCAGCGACGGGCGGCTCTTCATCGCCAACACCTGGAACCGACGCATATCCGTTTACCATACCAGCGGCGCGCATCAGACGGACTTTCGTGTGCGTGGTTGGTACAACAACAGCTTCAACCGCCCCTACCTGGCGCTGGACGAGAGCCGCAACCTGCTCTACGTCACTGACCCGGACAGCCGCCGCATCCTCGTGCATGACCTGGAAGGCACCTGTGTCGGCTCTTTCGGAGAGCAGGGCGATGCCGCCAGCAGCGGGCAATTCCAGGATATTGGCGGCATCGCGGTCGATAGCGACGGCTTCGTGTATGTGAGCGATTCCGGCGCTGGCAGCATCGTCAAGTTCCCGCCATTTGCGCGCGGCTAGGCTCGCAGATTCTCCACAGAGAACACAGAGCGCACAGAGAAAGGCTTGCCGGGCTGGCACTTGACTAGCGGCGCAATCGCTGCTAGGCTTTGGCTGGTTGTTCTGTTCGGGAAAAGTGGGAAGCCCCCACTTTTTGTTTTATGGGCATGCTGACTTGTCGCGCCCGCGCGCAGCAAGTCCATTTTTTGGGGTGAAGAAGTATGTCGAACGAATTGCAGATCGCCTTTAATGAAATCGCCCAATTGCGCGAGCTGCCATCCGAGGTTGTGCTGGACGCGCTGCAAACGGCGCTGGTTTCCGCCTATCGCAAGGACACGGGTGCCAGCGCGGCGCAGGCGATCGAAGCGGAGATCGACCCAGCTACCGGGCGCGCCAAGGTCTTCGTCGAGAAGGAAGTCGTCGACGAAGTCTACAGCGCTGCCACCGAGGTCGAGCTGGAGCAGGCGCGGCTTTCTGACCCAGCCGTCGAGTTGCATGATGTGGTCATGGTGCAAGTCGATCACAACACCAGCACATTCGGGCGCATCGCGGCGCAGACAGCCAAGCAAGTCATCTTGCAGAAGATCCGCGAAGCCGAGCGCAGCGCCTTGTATGACGAATTCATCAACCGCGAAGGCGACTTGATGATCGGCACAGTCCAAGGCACGAATTCACGCAAGGTTACGCTCAGCCTGGGGCGCGCCGAAGCCGACCTGCCGCGCAGCCAGCAGATCCCCGGCGAGCGTTATCGCACGCATGAGAAAATCCGCGTCTATGTGGTGGAAGTATCCAAAAGCAGCCGTGGCCCACAAATCCTGGTCAGCCGCGCCCACCGTGAGATGCTGCACCGCCTGCTGGAATACGAAGTCCCGGAGATATATAACGGGCAAGTGGAGGTCAAAAAGATCGCGCGCGAGGCTGGGCATCGCTCCAAGGTGGCGGTGGCTGCCCTGCAAGATGGCATCGACCCGGTCGGCGCTTGCGTCGGCATGCGCGGCATCCGCATTCAAAATATCGTCAAGGAATTGCACAACGAAAAAATTGATGTCATCGAGTGGAACCCGGACGCCGTCCAGTTCATCACCAAGGCGCTCAGCCCGGCGCGGGTTGTCGGCGTCTTTTTGGATGATGACCCCGCCGAGGGCAAGACGGCTGTTGTGCTGGTGCCCGATGACCAGCTCTCGCTGGCGATTGGGCGCGAGGGACAAAATGCGCGCCTGGCTGCCAAGCTGACAAGCTGGCGCATCGATATCAAGAGCGTGCTGGAAACAGTCCAGACGGCGCTGGACAACCTCGACGCGCCACCGCTGGCTGGCTGGTCCGCCCCCTATAGCGACCTGGTTGCCGAGTCGCTGCGCATCATGGAGAAGCGCCGCCTCGACCTAGCGGTGATGCCCGAAGAGTTCAAAACCCTGGAGCGATTCGCCAGCTTGGTCGAAGCGCGCTTGCAAGAAGCCCGCGATGCCAAGCATGAGATATTCATCCACCGCCGCACTAGCGTTCGTGAAACCCTCGCGCCCACCCTCTTTGAGCTGCCGCTGGATGTATTGGATGTATCGCAGGAAGTGCTGGACGCGATCGAGCCTTATGAGAATATCGGCGAAGTCATGCTGCTGCACTTGGTTGACGAATCGCTGGTTGCGCGCAAGCTCGCCGATATCGAGGGTGAGCCGATCGCCGAGTTGCAAGCCGCGCTGGATGCTATCATGGCTGCCGACCTCGAGCAATTGCTGGCGGAAGCCATCTCCATAGAAGAAGATGAAGAAGAGGTATCCGCAGTTGAAGCGGCGGACGAGCAGCCAGCCGAAGCTGAGGCGCAAAGCACAGAAGCGGATGCGGACGAGGCGGAAATGGCGGATGTCGTCTTGGATGCCTTTGGGCAGCCAATAGCGCCGGAAGAAGCGCCCGCGCCCGTTGAAGAAGAAGTCCTCGCGCCGGACTTGGTCATCGCCGTGCCGGGGCCAGCCCCCGATGCCGCCGCCCAACGCCGCGATGCCCGCGATGAGCGACCGGGCGAAGCGCAATTCGGCGACGAAGACGGCGAAAAAGAATTCGAGCTGGAGCTGCGCAAGGGCAAGACACAGCGCCGCAAAGACCGTCAAAAGCGCCGGCAACTGGTGCTGGACGAAGCCAGCGGCGAGGTCATCGCCAAGCGCCGCCGCAAGAGCAGCCGCGGCACCTGGGACGAAGAAACCTGGGAAGATTACGACTATTAGCCCACGGGGAAAGCGCCATGCGCAGCAAACATCGTCCGCAGCGGACTTGCGTCGTCTGCCGCGAAAAGCGCGATAAAGTCCAGTTGACGAGGCTCGTTATGGTCAGGGACAGGTTAAAAATCGACCCCAGCGGCAAGCTGAATGGGCGCGGAGCTTATCTCTGCGAAAAGCCAACTTGTTGGAGTGCGGCTGGGCGCGCCTCATTGAGCCGGGCGCTGCGGCATGAATTGCATGAAGACGATTGCGCGCTGCTGCGACAGATGACACCATCATGAAGCCGTTGCGCTGACGGGGGCGGGAATACGCAGCCTGCCTTCGCACAATCGCAATATGGGAAGGAGGCAGGCATGAGCAACAAGGCAGTCCTGGTACCCGATTACATCACAGTTCGCGAACTCGCTGAACTGATAAAAAGCAGCCCCATTGATGTCATGAAAAAATTGATATCGAACGGGATCATGGCATCGATCAACCAGCAGATTGACTTCGACACAGCGGCTATTGTGCTGGAAGAAATGGGCTTCAGCGCGCAATCGGAAAGCGAGCAAATCGCGGCGGAAGCAGAAGAAAAGCGCGCCGAAGAACGGGAAGAAAAATGGAGCGCGATGTACGAGGGCGAAGCGGCCGATTCACTGGTCACGCGCCCGCCCATCATCACGATTTTGGGACATGTTGACCACGGCAAGACCACCCTGCTGGATACCATTCGTAAGACAGCCGTGGTCGAAAGCGAAGCTGGCGGCATCACCCAGCATATCGGCGCGTACCAGGCGCAGCACGATGGTCAGACCTTGACCTTCCTGGATACGCCTGGTCACGAAGCCTTCACCGCCATGCGCGCTCGCGGGGCGCAAGGCGCGGACATCGCGATTTTGGTGGTGGCTGCGGACGACGGCGTCATGCCAACCACCCGTGAGGCGCTTGACCATGCGCGCGCCGCCAATGTGCCGCTGGTCGTCGCTATCACCAAGATTGACCGCCACAATGCCAACTCGGAGCGCGTCAAGCAGCAATTGTTTGAGTTGGACCTGGTGCCAGACGACTGGGATGGCTCGACCATCATGGTGCCGGTCGATTCGCTTTCTGGCGCTGGCATCCCCGACTTACTGGAAGCGCTGGTCTTGGTCGCCGATGAGCACGAGATCGTCGCCAACCCCAAGGGGCATCTGCGCGGCTCGGTGGTCGAAGCCGAGATCGACCGCAGCCGCGGCACCATGGCGACGTTGCTGGTGATGAATGGCACGATGAAACGCGGCGATTCCTTGGTGGCGGGTACGGCTTATGGCAAGGTGAAAGCCATGTTCGATTCAGCTGGCAAGCCGGTCAAACGCGCTCTGCCCTCGCAGCCGGTCGCTGTGCTGGGGCTGGATTCCCCGCCCGCGCCTGGTGTCATGTTCGAAGCCACCAGCAACGACAAAGAAGCGCGCAGCATCGCCGAAGACCGCCGCCTGGAAGAACGGATGCGCATCGCCAGCGGCTCTGCCCCGGTCACCATGAACTTGGAAGATTTCTTGCAGCAATTCCAGGCGGGTGCCGCCAAAGAGTTGGCCATCGTGCTCAAGGCGGATGTGCAAGGCTCGCTCCAGCCAATCACAGATGAGCTGCAGAATATCTCGCAGCGCAATGAAGAAGGCATCGCTGTGCGCGTGCTGCGGCAAGAGGTCGGGCGCATCACGGAATCTGATGTCATGCTGGCCAGCGCTTCCAATGCCATCATCGTCGGCTTCAATGTGAACGCGGATAACCCGGCGCTGGCTTCGGCAGAGGTGCAAGGCGTAGAAATCCGCCGTTACAACATCATTTACAAACTCTTCGAAGATATTGAGCTGGCGCTGCATGGCATGCTTGAGCCGAAGTTCGCCAACCGCGTCATCGGCGTGGCAGAGGTGCGCCAGACCTTTCGCATCCCGCGTAGTGGAGTCATCGCCGGCAGCATGATCCGTGAGGGCGAGGCGCGGCGGAACGCCAAAGCGCGGCTGCGGCGTGGCAACAAAATCATCATCGATGGCGTCAATGTCGCATCGCTGCGCCGCTTCCAGGACGATGTGCGCGAGGTGCGCAGCGGCTTTGAATGTGGCATCGGCTTGGATGGCGTCACCGATTACGAAATCGGTGACTTGATTGAGTTTCTCGTGCGCGAGCGCGTACCCTGAGTCGGCGCATGTCCATCAAACAGCAGCGCATGAACGAGCGCATCCAGCAGATTTTGAGTCAGTTGCTCCAACGCGAGATTGCCGACCCACGCCTGCGCGACGTTACCATCACCGAGGTGCGACTGGACCCTGAGTTGCTGGCTGCCAAGGTCTATGTCAGCGCCATGGGCGATGAAAGCCGCGAGCAAGAAGTGATGAAAGGCTTTCGCCGCGCTCGCGGTTTCTTGCGCCGTGAGCTGGGCAAGCGCATCCGCCTGCGACATACGCCCGAACTGCACTTTGATTGGGACCACAGCCTGGCGCAAGCCGACCGCATCAACCAGCTCATCGCCGGGCTGGACATCCCCGCGGAGACCGAAGCCGATCGCGATGCTCCCCGCTGAGCGCGACTGGCAAGCCGCAGCCGACGCCATCGCCGCCGCCCGGACTGTACTGGTCCTATCCCATGTTTCGCCCGACGGGGATGCCATTGGCTCGCTGCTAGGCATGGCTGGCTTATTGCGCGGGCTGGGCAAAAATGTAACTGCCGCTGTAGACGAGGGCCCGCCGGAAGAACTGGCTTTCCTGCCCAAGAGCCAGATTATCCTGCCCAGCTTAGCGCGCGGAGAATTCGACCTGATGGTCGCGCTTGATGCCGGCGATATTGAGCGGCTAGGGGCAGTTGGCGCATACGGGCTGGCGCATAGCCGACACGTGCTCAACCTGGATCATCATCCGACCAATACGCGCTTTGGGCATATCCAACTGGTCAACCCAGCCGCAGTCGCGACCGCCGAAATCGTCTACGACCTGCTGCAATACACGGGCTGGTCGCTCAGCCGCGATGTTGCATACGCCTTGCTGACGGGGTTAGTTACAGACACCTTGGGATTCCGCATCCCCGCGACCAACAGCCGCTGCCTGGCAATCGCCCAGGCGCTGATGGAGGCTGGCGCGCCGCTGCCGGAGATCATGGCGCGGACATTGAACCGCCGCAGCTTTGCCGAAGTTACCTTGTGGCGGCAGGCTTTGCCATCGGTGCGGCTAGAGGACGGCTTAATCAGCGCGGCAATCACCCAGGGCGACCTGCGGCAGGCGCGCCTGGGCAAAGAGACCAATGGCGAGCTGGTTAACTACCTTGTCGAAGTCGACGAAGCGAAGGTGGCGGTGGTATTCAAAGAGTTGCCCAGGGCGGTCAAGGTCAGCTTGCGCGCCAAGCCGGGCTATGATGTCGGACGGCTGGGGGCTGCGCTGGGCGGCGGCGGGCATGTGCTGGCCGCGGGCTGTACACTGGCTGGCACATTGGCACAGGCGCGAGAACGGGTCTTGCCGCTGGCGCGCGAACTCATCGCCGCAGGAGACAGCCTTTGATGCCTGGCGCTTATTCGGGCTTCCTGAATATCAACAAACCCTTGCGCATGACCAGCCATGATGTCGTGGCGCGCATCCGCCGACGCAGTCGCGAGCAGGGCAAGGCGCTGAAAGTTGGGCACGTTGGCACGTTGGATCCGCTGGCAGGTGGCGTGCTGGTCATCTGCCTGGGCGCGGCGACTCGGCTCAGCGAGTATATGATGCGCGGGCAAAAAGGCTATCGCGCCAAAGTCCGACTGGGCATCGTCACCAGCAGCTACGATGCCGCCGGCGAGGTCATCCAGCGCGCTGACGCCAGCCAAATAACCCTTGCTGAGATTCGCGCCGCCCTGCCCCAATTCATCGGCGAGATACAGCAGGTGCCGCCCATGCACAGCGCAATCAAAGTGCAAGGCAGAAAACTCTATGAACTGGCGCGTCAAGGCAAGACGATCACACGGCAGCCGCGCGCGATAACGATTCAGTCCTTGCAAGTGCGCGCCTGGCAATCACCACTGCTGGAGTTGGAAATACGCTGTGGCTCGGGGACTTATATCCGCAGCCTGGCGCATGATTTGGGCGCGGCGCTGGGCGTCGGCGCCCATC
>VXNO01000096.1 GCA_009840575.1 Chloroflexota bacterium
CCCACCCCCAGCCCCTCCCCCAAAAAATGAGGGCGGGGCTTCAAAACCTACAGATATTCTGGGGGGTTATTCTCGTCACAAACTAGCGCGCCCAGTCGCAACCCTTATTCAGGGTTTAGCAAATAGCCCTGCAGCAGCCCGCCGAAGATGCCGCCGCCGAAGATGCCCACCATATAGGGCAGCAGGTAGGCGCTTTCGCCCGCGGCCAGCGCTGGACCCAAGGTGCGCGCCGGATTGAGCGATGCGCCGGTCGCCGGTCCGCCGGCAAGTATGCTGGCGGCCAATGTCAAGCCGATGGCCACTCCAGCCAATGCGCCCGCCCGTCCAAATGCCGCCGCCTGCATGACCGCGCTCGCCAGGAAGAAGGTCAAGATGCCTTCGTAGACCGCAGCTGTCCAAGCTGAATCATCAGTCAAAAAGCCTTTGGTCTGGCCGAAGTTGTAGGCATTCTCGCCCAAGAAGCCCGCCACCGCCGCGTTGTCCTGCGGGAAAACCACAACCAGCGCCAGCGCCGCGATGATGCCGCCGACGAACTGCGCCACGATGAAGATGGCTGTCTTGCGCGCATCCTGCTTTCCACCGACCAACAGCGCCACCGACACAGCCGGGTTGACCTGCGCGCCAGAGATGTGCCCATAGGTATAAATCAAGCCGCAGAGAATCAAACCATGGGCGAGAGCCGGCACCAGGACACCAAAGACCGGCGCGACCAGCACCGCCGCCGACCCAACAAATACCAACACGAAGGTGCCGATAAGCTCAGCCAGGCTTTCGCGCATCATCTTGTCATCCATCGCCCATCTCTCCAACTACTATATCGGTCGGTTGCTCGCTTCGGTGAGCATAGTATATGTTGTGCCTGCTTGAATCGCCAAAACTGCCCTGGAGCTCCCTAGCTCCCAGGCAGTTGACAAGCCGCCTGCCGCCTGCTATAAACCCTTTGCCTGCTGTATGCGTGATAGAACTATATGTGCCGAGCCAACAGTTTCTAAATGGGAGTCCGCTCCCAACCTGCACTTACGCGGGTTCGAGACACTATGGCTACACGGTACGGTGGGCTTGCCAACAACAACAGCGCGCTAAAACAGTGCGCTGTTTTTCTTTTTCCTCAATAACCGGCATAGTCAGCGCCGAAGGTAGCGCTTAGCAGGCTCGGCAGCCGCTCTTCTATCGGCAGCAGGACTTGCTGCGGGTACTGCTCATCGGTGAGGTGTTCCTGCACATACTGGAAGTTCATCACCCGCATGGTGATGTCCTCCAGCTCGATATCTCTGACGAAGATCGCCAGTTGGATGATTTCTTCCAGGCTCAAGCCGGTGTAGATATTGTTGTTTAAGGTCGCCATCAAGCCCGGCAGCCTGCCCAGCAGGTCGAGGAAGTTGAGGCTCAGCGCGCGGTCACGGATGGCGTAGATGACCTGCTGCTGGCGTTCCGCTCGCCGCACATCGTTGTTGCCGTGCCGCGTGCGGGCGAAGCGCAGGGCATCGTAACCATCCAGCCAGTGTGTGCCCGCCGCCAGATAAAAGGGGTCATAGCCGAGGTTCATATCCGGATAGCGCTCATCGGCAATGTCATAATCAATCGTTACTTCGATGCCGCCTAGCTGATCCACCGCTTGAATCAACGCGGTGAAATCCATCAGCACATAATTGTGAATGCGCATGCCCAGGTTTTGAAAGAGCGTCTGTTGCAGCAGCAAAGCGCCGCCGCCATTGGGGCTGCGCCACTCGCCCAGCAGATGCGCGCGGTTGATGCGCTGCCGTTCGTCTTCGCCGGGCACTGTGACATATAAATCGCGCGGGATGCTCAACAAGCCGACGCGCTTCGTCTGCGGGTCGATGCTCAGCAGGATGATAGAATCAACCAGCGCGGCGCGGTCGGTCTGTCCCGGGCGCCTGTCCAGCCCGCCGATGACGATGGTATAGCGGTTCTCGCCATCCCAGGCGCGCAGGTCAATCGGGCTGCCATCAATCGCCAGCACGACATCACTGCCGACACGTCTGCCATCGGCGATGAACTGGCTGCGGGCATCGACGGGGGTGGGCAGGCTGGCGGTGGGAAAGGCTGTCGGGATGGCTACCTGCGCGGCTTGAGGGGCGCGTATAATCACGAACATCGCCACAATCAGCACGCCAAAGATGGCAATCATGCTGCCGGCCAGGGTCGCCCACAGCCATTCTTTGCGGCGGCGTCTTTTATAACTGCTGGGGCGCAGGCGCATGGGACCGCGATGGGTCGCCAGCGGTGGATTGGCTTGATTGCGCGTATATTGCGCCGTACTATACACGGGGGCAGGCGGCTGATGCGCTGGCGGGCTGGCGGGGTTGCGCAGCCCCCTGGTCGACGCTCGCCGGCGCGCGCGGTCATCTCGTCGATGGGTCATCGCGCTCTCATTTTCTAGTTCGCCCAGTCAGAACAAGCGCCAGTATAGGCATGGACGGCAAATGCGGCAATTGCGCCTGCTAGCAGAATCAAAACTCAGCAGCGGCGCGCGCAATATGGCGGTCGATTGCGCCATTGCCGAGGCGGTCGGCGGCGCGGCGCAGCTGCCAACCCTGCGGCTCTATGGCTGGCAGCCGGTTTGTTTGTCGCTGGGCTATGGGCAACGGCTGGCGGAAGTTGATGCTGCGGCGCTATCCTCGCGCGGCTGGGGCTTGGTGCGCAGACCCTCGGGGGGGAAAGCCATATTGCACGCGCAAGAGCTCACCTACAGCCTATGCCTGCCGCTGGGACATGATTTGACACGGGGCGATGTCATCGAAAGTTATCGGCGAATCAGCGCGGGTTTGCTGGCGGCGCTGCAACACTTGGGAATACCCGCGCGAGCCAAGCCTCAAAATACCAATCTCCCTGGCGCTATTGCTGGTCCGGTTTGTTTTCTGCGCCCCTCGCACTACGAGATTGCTATCGGCGGACGCAAGCTAATCGGCAGCGCCCAATTGCGGCGGGGCGGCGCGCTCCTGCAGCATGGCTCGCTACCCTTATGCGGCGATATCGGACGAATCTGCGATGCGCTGGTATTCGCTAGTGACAACGCGCGCGAACAAGAACGTCGCCTGGTTCGCCAGCGCGCGATAACCCTGTCCGAGGTCCTGGGCAGAGCTATCAGCTGGGACGAAGCGGCGGCGGCTTTCAAGCAGGGATTCGCCCGCGCTTTGGATTTTGCGCTGGTGGAAAGTTCGTTATCGGCTGCCGAGCGAGAGCGGACGGCGGCATTAATTTCCGAGCGCTTTGGCAATCCGCGCTACACTGCCAAGCGCTGAACGGCGTTTATTCCACCCGCAGCAGCAGTCCTTTCAGGTACTCGCCCTCGGGGAAGGTCAGCGCCACGGGATGGTCGCTGGCAGCGCCCAGCTGGCGGATGATTTGGGCATTCCGCCGCGAATCCACCAGCGCGCCAAAGACGAACTTCTGGAATAAATCGCGGCTGATTGCGCCCGAGCAAGAGAAAGTCATCAGCCAGCCGCCTGGTTTGACGATCCGCAGGGCGTTCAGGTTCAGGTCTTTGTAGCCGCGGGCTGCTCGCTGGATTTGCCCTTTGCGCGCCGCGAACTTGGGCGGGTCGAGCACAACCATATCGAATTGCTCGCCCGAATCGACGCAATGCCGCAGATAATCAAAAGCATCCGCCTGGATAAACTCGGCGCTGGCAGCCGGGATTTTGTTCAGCGCCGTATTGGCTTCGGCTAGCTCCAGCGCCATGTAAGCAGAATCCACATTGACCGACTGGATACCGCCGCCCGCCGCCAGGGCGAAACCGCCCGTGTAACTGAAGAGGTTGAGCAGGCGCGCCTCCGATTTGCAGTCCGCAGCCAATTCGCGCAACATGCGCCGATTGTCGCGCTGGTCGAGGTAAAAACCGGTTTTGTGCCCACGCCGGATATCCACCCAATAATGGATTCCGCCTTGCATGATCTCCAGCCGAGCGGGTGGCTCATCCCCTTGCAGCACACCAACCGACTCAGCCAAACCTTCCCGCTGACGTGCCTCCACATCACTGCGTTCGTAGATATTGGGGATGCCGGTCAGCTCCCGCAGCGCCACCGCGATAGATTGCTTGCGGGCGTCGATGGCGCGTGTCAAGGCTTGCAGGACTAACCAGTCCCCATAACGGTCGACAATCAAGCCGGGCAGGTAGTCATTTTCGGCATTGACGAGGCGGACAGCCGTATCCTCCGGGTGATTGTCACGCCGCTGGATGGCACGAAGCAACATGCGCCGCCACCAGGCTAGGTCGATTTTCTCGTCGCGCCAGCTCAAGACGCGCGCTTGGATTTGCGATTGGGAGTTCCAATAGCCGCGCGCCAGGAAGCGATCTCGGCTGTCGTAGACGGCGACCAATTCGCCATCTTGAGCGGCTTCGGCATGGGCGATCGCGCCTGAGAAGAGCCAGGGATGATGCTGGCGCAGCGGTTTCTCGCGCCCTTTTCGCAGCCAGACCTTGCCCTCAGCCATTCAGCAGCTCCCGCAGCGCGGCTTCGTCAAGGATGGGTAGCCCCAGTTTGGCGGCTTTCTCCACCTTGCTGCCGGGCGATTCGCCAGCCACCACATAATCGGTGCGCTTGCTGACGCTGCTGGTTACTTTGCCGCCATTGGCTTCAATCAGCGCCTTCAGTTCGCCGCGCGGCTGACTCATCGTACCGGTCAGCACGAAGGTCTTGCCGGAGAGCGCATCGCCCGCCAGCGACTTTGCTTCCGCCCGCATGGTCACGCCCGCCGCCTGCATCTTCGCCAGCACGGTGCGATTGTGCGCCGCGCTGAAATAGCCAACGATATTCACCACCAGCACGGGCCCCAAGCCTTCGATGGAATGCAAAGAGCGCGAGACCGCGATGAGCGCCGCCAGCGCTTGACTGATGCGCCTGACCTCCGATGCGGGCAAATGCAGCGCTTTTAAGCGGCGCGCCATTCGTTGTTCGAGGTCGGCGGCATCCATATATTGCGGGGCAAGGTTTGTCATGGGCTGCCGCAAGCGCGCGAGCTGTCGCTGGGCGTCCTCATCGGCGCTGTTTGCCGCCTCACAAATAGGCTGGACGACCTGGACGAAATCCGCTTCCGCCGCTCGGATAGCGTCCGCTGTATCGAGTAGGTCTTGCAGGGATGCGAAGTTGTCGGTGAGCAGCGCCGCGACTGTGCTGCCGACGCCGTCGATGCCCAGCGAGGTCAATACCTGCGCGAAAGGGCGCGCTTTCGCCAGCGAAATCGACCGCAGCAGGTTCTCGACCTTCTTTTCGGCGAAGCCTTCCAGTGCCAACAGCGGCTCGGCTTGCAGCGTAAAAATATCGGCGATGTCGGCTATCAATTGCGCTTCAATCAAGGTTTCAATCGTTTTTTCGCCCATGCCTTCAATGTCCATCGCCCCGCGTGAGACAAAAAACTCCAGCGAACGCGCGACCCGCTCCGGGCAGTTGGCATTTTCGCAGAACCAATCGACCGCGCCATCGGGCTGCACGAGTTTTGATTGGCAAAATGGACAGCAATCGGGCGGTCGGATAGCCGTTTCGCCCCCACCCCGCGCGGCAATCACGGGACCGATGACATAAGGAATCACATCGCCGGAGCGCTTGACGATGACGCGGTCGCCCAGGCGGATATCCAGCGCTTTGACCTGGTCGTAATTATGCAGGCTGGCGCTGGACACTGTCACGCCGCCGATGAACACTGGCTCAAGCTGGGCGGTGGGTGTCAATTTGCCGGTGCGCCCGACGCCGATAGTAAGGCCCAGTAAGGTGGTGGTGGCTTCTTCGGCGGGGAACTTGTAGGCGATTGCGCCGCGCGGGTCTTTGCCGACGACGCCCAATTCCCGCGCCAGCGCCAAATCATCCACTTTCAGCACCAAGCCATCGATTTCATAGGGCAGGCTATCGCGCCGCGCCTCCCAGCCGGGTAGCGCCGCCCGCGCTTCGCCCAGGCTCGCAAAGCGCTGGGCATCGCTGATGACGGGGAAGCCCAGCCACCGCAAGGTGTCTAAAGTTTCCCATTCGCTGGCAAGCTGTAGTCCATCGCTGTCGACAATTGCATACATATAGGCGCTGAGCTTGCGTTTGGCGGTTTCGCGGCTGTCTTTTTGCTTGAGCGAACCCGAGGCGGTGTTGCGCGCATTGATATAGGCAGGCAAGCCTTGCGCCGCTTGCTCTTCGTTCAGCGCCAGGAAGTCGGCTTTGTGAAAGAGGATCTCGCCGCGCACCACCAGCCGTGCCGGCGCAGCGCCACTGGATGGGTCGACCGGGATGCGCAGGGGCAAGGAGCGAATCGTCTTGACATTGGCGCTTACATCATCGCCCGTCTCGCCATTGCCGCGCGTCGCCGCCCGCGCCAGGCTGCCATTCTCGTAGGTGATGACGATGGACAAGCCGTCCAGCTTGGGCTGCAAGACATAGGAAAGCTGCGAGCCCGCCGGCAGCAGGCGCAGGTTGCGCTCTTGCCAAGCCAGCAGGTCGGCTTCATCAAAGGCGTTCGCCAGGCTCAAAATTGGGGCGGGGTGCCGCAGTTTGGGGAAGTCACCCGACAAGTCCGAGCCAACCCGCTGCGTCGGCGAATCAGCGCGGCGGTACTGCGGATGCGCGGCTTCCAGCGCCAGCAATTCCTGCATGAGCCGGTCGTATTCGGCATCGGTGATTAGCGGCTGGCTGCGCACATGGTAGTGGTAGATGTGCGAGTGCAGCTGCTGGCTTAGCTCAGCGATGCGCGCGGCAATGGCGTCAGTCACGGTTTCAGCCTCCATTCTGTGTTGATATGGCTTGTAAATACCTGCCTGCCGCCCAGCCTTCGACAGCGAATTGGGCATCGCGCACGCGCCACCAGATAAATCCCTCGGCTTCCAGCGGTCCGCCGATGAGCTGCAGCTGCGCTCCAGCCGCCGCCCGAAACAAGACCTTGCTGCTGCTGCGGTTGGGCAGGTTGCGCACATTCAGTTCTTCAACCCCGACGTTGACGACTTCCGCCAGCAAGCCGACAGCCAGGGGCAGGGGCGTATCGGTCAAGATGACGGTGGGCACGGGGGGTCCTGTCAAAGCCAGGTTGGCGGGCGTCTGCGCAGCCAGGATGATTTGCTCGCCCTCAGCAGCCCTTTCCGTCGGCGGCGCAGCGAAACTGGCGGCCGGCAAAGGGGAAATGTCGATGATTGGCTCAGCGGCGGGCGGGGACGATTCACTGCGCAGGGAGAGCGCCAGCCCGGCGATAGCCAGCGCAGCCAAGAGCGCCAAGGTCAGCGCCAAGGTCAGCGAGCGCAACGAAAAATGCAGGGGATTGCGCGCGCGGCGCAAAGCGCGGCGGTACTCACGGCGCGCCCGCAGTTGCTCACGCGTCGGCGGCTTGGCTAAGGATGGCGGTTCGATAGCCATTGTCGCAGTCGCTCGCTGCTCCAGGTATTGACGACATGCCGCGCTTCTACCCAGCCCCGCCGCGCGGTGACTACACCGAAGTCCATCAAATCCAGGTGTTCAATGCGGTGGGCGTCGGTGTTGATTGCCAGCAGCGCTCCGTTGTCTTTTGCCAGGCGCGCCAGCTCCGGCTTGAGGTCCAGGCGCAGCGGATTGGCGTTGATCTCGAGGATGGTATTGTGTTGCCGGGCGGCGGCGATGACGGCATCCCAATCGGCGGCGACTTCTCCGCGCTTGGGGTATTGCCGCGCCGTCGGGTGTCCGACCATGCGCACGAATGGGTTGCGGATGGCATTCAGCAGCCGCTGCGTGATTTGCTCGCGCCCTTGCCCCAAGCCTGAATGTAGCGAGGCGATGACAAAGTCCAGTTGCGCCAGCACTTCATCCGGATAATCCATTGCGCCATCGGCTTTGATATCCATTTCTGTGCCAGCCAGCACAGTCAGCCGATCGCCGTATTCCGCATTGACCCGCCGCACTTCTTCCACTTGCGCCAGCAGCCGCTCGATGCTCAAGCCGTTGGCGATGCCCAGGCTGCGCGAGTGGTCGGTGATAGCGATGCTGTGGTGCCCGCGCTTGATGCAGGCTTCGGCCATCTCACGGATGCCCTGCTTTCCGTCGCTCCAGGTGGTGTGCATGTGCAGGTCAGCGGCGATATCCGCGCGCGTAATCAGTTGCGGCAATGTCTGCGTCCGCGCCGCTTCGATCTCGCCGCTGTCTTCGCGCAGTTCGGGCGGCACATATTGCATGCCCAGCGCCGCGTAGACTTTTTCTTCGCTGTCGCACAAGATTTTCTCAGCATCTTCGATGATTTGCTTGTCTTCATCGACCGGGCTGAGCGCGTGTTCGTTGAGGCTGTAGCCATGTTCCAGCGCGATTTGACGCAGCTTCACATTGTGAGTCAGGCTGCCGGTGAAATACTGGAGCGCCGTGCCCCAGCGGGCTTTCTCCAGCACGCGCAGGTCAACTTGCAAGCCAGACAGCAGCTCGACGGAGCTTTTGCTGGGGCCATGCCCCAGCACGCGGGCGACAGTCTCCATCGTTACGAACTTCCGCATAATGGGCGCGGCGGCGGCGCTGGCGATCAAAATATCGACATCGCCGATGGTTTCGCGGCCGCGGCGGATGCTGCCCGCCAGTTCACCTTGTTGGGCTTCGGGCAGTTGCAGGAGCTGCGTGAGGATAGCTTGGGCAGCGGGTAAGGCAGCGCCGATGGATGCGCGCCCGGTCCGGCGAGACAGCGCCTCGATGCCGGCCAGGATTTTTGCCTGGCTCTTCGCGCCCATGCCCGGCAGCGCCACCAGTTCGTCCACCTGCGCCGCTGCCTGCAATTGCGCGATGGTGGTGATGCCCAGCCGCTGCCAAAACAACTTGGCTTTTTTGGGGCCTACGCCATTGATGTGCATGATATCGACCAAGCCTTCGGGCACTTCGGCGCGCAGGCGCTGGTAAAAGTCCAGGTCGCCGGTCGCCAGCATTTCTTCGATCTTCGCGGCGATGGTCCTGCCGATGTATTTGAGCTTGGTCAGCCCGCCTTCGTCGGCGATGACACGCAGGTCCCTGGGCAGGGCGCGGATGGTTTCCGCCGCCCGCCGATACGACAGGACGCGGTGGATATTGTCGCCGCGGATCTGCAGCATATCCGCGCAGCGCGCAAAAATATCGGCGATTTCACGGTTGCTCAGACTCACAGATTTTTCCTTGACTGTGTTTGGAATAGAACGAATATTCGGCTATAGTATAGCAGAATCCCGCAACGGAATACAGACTTGGGCATCATTACATTGACCGACGCTGGATATGCGGCTCCGCTGGACGGTTATATTCTCGGGCATACGGGGTATATTAAGTGCAGATTGCGCAAGTGAGGGAGAGATACGAATGCCAGCGCAAAATATGTCGAGCACAGTGCCCAGCGGATGCCATCCCCAATATGAAGATTTTCCCTCATCCTCTTTGAAATCACGCTTGACACGAGCAAAATGACCGAGTAGCATCCGCGCAAGCGAATACAGCAAAGACTGTGAACCAGAAGAGTACACATCGCCGTGCAGTTCAGAGAATCGCTAGCGGCTGAGAATGCGAGACACGCAGGGATGTGGAATGGGCTGGGGAGTTGCGCAGGTGAAAGGTCATCCGACTAGCTTGCGACGGCGCGCGCACCGTTAACTGCGCAGGGTATCGACCAGCAGTCTGTACCCAATGAGCGACCCGCCGACGCGGGTAATCAAGGTGGCACCGCGGGAACCCTTCTCGTCCTTGACTGGATGATTTGGGTTCTTTTGTATTTGTGGGGGCAGGGGCGATGCTAACGAGCGGACAAGCACAGCGCAGCGACATCCAGCCCACGCGCGCCCAGGTGCATAGCTACTTCGCGCAGGGTGATCATGTACCTGTCTACCGCACCTTGCTGGGCGACCTGGAAACGCCGGTTTCGGTCTATATGAAGCTGAAGCAGGCGGGGCAGCCGGCATTTTTGCTGGAGAGCGTGGAAGGCGGCGAGCAAGTCGGGCGTTATTCTTTCATCGGCGTCAAGCCCAAAGGCGTACTCACCGTCAAGGACAATATCGCTAGTTTCGCGCGCGATGGCGAGCAGGCCAAGTTCGCCATCCCCGAAGGCCAAGACC
Source organism: Chloroflexota bacterium (assembly GCA_009840575.1). Classification (GTDB taxonomy): domain Bacteria; phylum Chloroflexota; class Anaerolineae; order Aggregatilineales; family Phototrophicaceae; genus UBA6055. The sequence continues at coordinate 10,010 of VXNO01000096.1, forward strand.
CGCTGCATGTTATCAAGCGGCATTTTCAAATCGTCAATCCCGTCGCGCTGGATGGCTTGCCGCGGCTGGTTGGCGGCGCTGTCGGCTATATGTCCTACGATATCGTGCGCTATTTTGAAGACCTGCCCGCCACCGCCAGCGATGACCTGGATGTGCCGACTGTCGCTTTCATGCTGCCGGATACGCTGGTTATCTTCGACCACGCCATGCACAGGCTCATCGTGCTGGCGAACGCGCACAACACCGGCGATGACCCGGATGCCGCGTATGATGCAGCCGTCTCCAGCATTGACGCCATCGTTGCCCAGCTAGCCAAACCGCTGGCGCAGCCTGGCTATGCCCAGCCACCCAGCCGTGAGCTCGGCGACCCCGTCTCTAATGTCGAGCAGGAAGTGCATGAAGACCGCGTTCGCCTGGCGAAAGACTACATCCGCGATGGCGATGCCTTTCAGATTGTGCTGGCGCAGCGCTTCAGCCGCGAAACCGACGCCAGCCCCTTGCAGATTTATCGCGCCTTGCGGGCGACCAACCCATCGCCGTATATGTTCTTGCTGGAATTCAACGATGAGCTGACCCTGGTCGGCGCGTCGCCAGAGATGTTGGTGCGCCTGGAAGATGGCATCGCCTACAATCGGCCTTTGGCGGGTACGCGCCGCCGCGGCAAAGACGAAGCCGAAGACCTGGCGCTGGAAGCAGAGCTGCTAAGCGACCCCAAAGAACGGGCTGAGCATGTCATGCTGGTCGACTTGGGGCGCAACGACCTGGGGCGCGTCTGTGATTATGGCACGGTGCAGGTCAAGCGCATGATGTACATCGAACGGTATTCGCATGTCATGCACATCGTCAGTCAGATTGAAGGGCAACTGCGCAAGGGCATGGACGCCTTTGACCTGGTGCGCGCGACCTTCCCGGCTGGCACGCTCAGCGGCGCGCCCAAGGTACGGGCGATGGAAATTATTGAAGAGCTCGAAGAGACGCGGCGCGGCCCCTATGGCGGGGCGGTCGGCTATTTCAGTTTTGATGGCTCGATGGATATGTGCATCACCATCCGCACGTTGCTTATGCAGGGCAAGCGCATCAGTGTGCAGGCGGGCGGCGGCATCGTGGCGGATAGCGACCCGCGAGAAGAATACTTCGAGACAATAAACAAAGCCAAAGCCGTCTTTGAAGCGGTGCAATATGCCGAAAGCGGCTTGCTGTGAGTGGCAGGGGGCAGGGCATGATCCTGGTCATCGACAATTACGACAGCTTCACCTACAACATCGTGCAAGAATTGGGCGAGCTGGGCGCGGACCTGCAAGTGCGCCGCAACGACAAAATCACCGTGGATGAAATCCGCGCGCTGGCTCCCGAGCGCATCGTCATCTCGCCGGGTCCCGGCTTCCCGATTGATGCCGGCGTCTCGCTGGATGTTATCCGCCAGCTGGGCGCGGAGATACCGCTGCTGGGCATCTGCCTGGGGCATCAAGCCATCGGCGAGGCTTATGGCGGGCTGGTGGTTCATGCGCCGGAATTGATGCACGGCAAGACCAGTATGATCGAGCACAGCGGCGATACCATCCTGCACGACATCCCCGACCCATTCGAAGCCACGCGCTATCACAGCCTGATTGTCGAGGAAGCCAGCCTGCCCGATTGCCTGCAAATCACCGCGCGGGCAGCCAATGGCGAGATTATGGGCCTGCGCCACAAGACGCATCCGGTCATCGGCTTGCAATTTCACCCCGAGAGCATCCTCACGCGCTATGGCATGCAGATCCTCGGCAACTTCTTGGAATATGAACAGTCTGTCAATGAGAAAAGGAATCGATAATGGACATCCAGCAAGCGATTGATGGCTTGAGTCGCTATGGGCATCTGAATACTGACGAAGCTGAGTCGGTGATGCGCCAGATCATGACCGGCGGCGCAAGCGAAGCGCAGATTGGCGCGTATCTGATGGCGCTGCGTATGAAAGGTGAATCCACCGACGAAATCACTGGCAGCGCCCGAGCCATGCGCGCAGCCGCCAGCACAGTCCCCACCACAACCTCCCGCGACCTGCTGGATACTTGTGGCACGGGCGGCGACAAATCGGGCAGCTTCAACATCAGCACGACGGTGGCTTTTGTCGCGGCTGGGGCGGGCATCCCGGTGGCGAAACATGGCAACCGCGCCGCCTCCAGCAAGTGTGGCAGCGCCGATGTGCTGGCGGAGCTGGGGGTCAACCTGGAGCTGACGCCAGAGCAGGTCGGGCAGTGCATCGACGAAATTGGCATCGGCTTCTTGTTCGCGGTCAAGTTGCATCCCGCCATGCGCCACGCGATTGGTCCGCGGCGGCAACTGGGCATCCGCACCATATTCAATATCCTAGGACCATTGACCAACCCGGCCGGCGCGCAAAGACAGTTGCTGGGCGTCTTCGCGGCCGAGCTGACCGACTTGCTGGCGCATGTGCTGGCGGAGCTAGGCACGAAGTCGGCGCTGGTCGTCAATGGCTACGGCGGGCTGGACGAACTGACCACGACCGGACCCAACCGCATCAGCTACCTGCAAGAAGATGGCAAAGTGAGTCACCTCGACCTCGACCCGACCAGCCTGGGCTTTCATCGCGCCAGCATCGTGGATTTGCGCGGCGATGACGCCTCGACCAACGCGGCAATCCTGCGCGGCGTGCTGGCGGGCAGCGAGCGTGGTGCCAAGCGCGATGTAGTGCTGCTGAATGCCGGCGCGGCATTGATGGCGGCTGACGCGGCGCATTCGATCGCCGATGGCGTGCGTATGGCGCGGGATACGATCAATAGTGGCGCGGCATTGCGGAAGCTGGACGAGCTCATTGAGTACAGCCAAAGCGTCGACTGATGTCTTTCGTCAGCACCAACACCATCCTCGACCGCATCCTCGCGCGCAAGCTGGAAGAAGTCGCCGAGCGGCGCGGGCAAGTGTCGCTTTCGCAACTGCGCGCGCGGGCGGAAGCCAGCCAATACCCGCCAAGGGATTTCCTGGCGGGGCTGCGGGGCGACTGCATCGCGCTGATTGCCGAGGTCAAACGCGCATCGCCCAGCAAGGGCCTCTTGACCAGGGACTTCGCGCCCGTGTTGCTGGCCGGCGCGTATGCTAATAATGGCGCAGCGGCGGTCTCGGTGCTGACGGATGAAGACTTCTTCCGCGGCAGCCTGCATTACCTGACGGCGATCCGTCAGGCAGTCGCGCTGCCCATCCTGCGTAAAGATTTCATTATTGACGCCTACCAGGTCTATGCCGGGCGCGCGGCTGGGTCGGATGCGATCCTGCTGATTGTGGCGGCGCTGGGCGATGCGCAGCTGCGCGACCTGCACGAATTGATCCAATCGCTGGGCATGGTGGCGCTGGTCGAAGTGCATAACGAGCGCGAAATGGAGCGGGCGCTGCGGCTGGGCGCGACGCTGATTGGCATTAACAACCGCGATTTGAAGACCTTCCATGTCGACTTAACTACCACGGCGCGGCTGGCGGAGCAGGTCGGCGATGCTGCGCTGCTGGTCGCGGAGAGCGGCATTTTTACTCGTGGTCATGTGCGGGAGATGGCGGCGGCTGGCGCGGATGCGATTCTCGTGGGCGAGTCGCTGATACGCGCGCCCGACCTCGCCTCTCTAACGCGCGAACTAAGCGCTGTGGAGCGACTTGCGCCATGACGAAAATCAAAATTTGCGGCGTCCGCTGCTTGCAAAATGCGCTGCTTGTCGCGGAAGCTGGCGCGGATATGATCGGGCTGAACTTTTATCCGCTTTCGCCACGCAGCCTGGAACTGGCGACCGCCCGCGACATTGTGGCTGGCTTGCGGCTGGCGCTGGGTACGGATTGTCCGACACTGGTTGGCGTCTTTGTGAATGAATCCGCCGCCGATGTAAGAAAAATTATGGCTGCTGTCGACCTGGATTTCGCCCAGCTCAGCGGCGACGAAACGCCGGAGACTGTCGCAGAATTGGACGGACTGGCATTCAAGTCGATTCGCCCGCGCGCTTTGCACGAAGCTGTCAAGGCGGTCGCAGGCTATGCAGCGAGCTTCCCAGCCGATGAACGCGCGCCTAGCATCCTGGTTGATGCCTACCATCCGCAGCTTTATGGCGGCAGCGGCGAGACAGCCAGCCTGGCAGTCGCGCAGGAAATCCAGCGCCGAGCACCGCGTTTGCTGCTGGCGGGTGGATTGAGCGCGAACAATGTCGCCGAACGTCTGCGAGCCATCCGCCCCTGGGGCGTGGATGTGGCCAGTGGCGTCGAGGCGGGGCAGCCGGGCGTCAAAGACGAGCGCAAGCTGCGGGCATTCATTCAAGCGGCGCGGGCGTCAGCATGAGCGAACACTTCGATATTTATGACGAGGCATTGAATCACATTGGCGTCAAGCCGCGCGCCGCTGTGCACCGCGATGGCGACTGGCATCAGGTCTTTCATTGCTGGGTGGTCGGGCGCGATGCGGAGGGCGAATTTGTCATCTTGCAGAAGCGCGGACCCGCCCAGGATGCCTACCCTGGCAAGCTCGATATCAGCGCGGCCGGGCACCTGGTCGCAGGCGAAACTGTGCGTGATGGCCTCCGCGAGCTGCACGAAGAATTGGGCTTGCGCGTCGACTTTGAGGACTTGATTGCGCTGGGCAGGCGGGTGGGCATCGCCCGCGAGCATGGCCTCCTCGATCGCCAAATCTGCCATGTCTTCCTCTATGAATGCAGCCAGCCGCTGCCGGACTATATTTATGCCGCTACCGAGATTGACGGCTTGCTGAAGCTGCGCCTGGCGGATGGCTTGCGCTTGCTGGCTGGCGAAGTCGATTGCGTAACCGCAGAGGCGCACGGGCTGGGCGCGGAAGCAATCATCATCACCCGCGATGATTTTATTGATAGCATCGACAACTATGTCTACAAAGCGCTGCTAGTGGCAAAGCGCTATTTCGCGGGCGAGACCCAGCTGCAAATCTAGTTGACGAGGCAAATTATGACCAACGCAAGCATCCGCGCCGACAGTAGCGACTTGCCCGATGCGCGCGGCTATTTTGGCGAGTTTGGCGGGCGCTTCGTGCCTGAGACGATCATGCCGGCGCTGGACGAGCTCGAAGCGGCTTATGTCGAGGCTCTCGCCGACCCCGACTTTCATGCGCAGTTGCGGTATTTGCAGCGCACCTACACGGGTCGCCCTACGCCGGTCAGCCATGCGCGGCGTTTGAGTGAAGAATTGGGTGGCGCGCAGATTTATCTCAAGCGCGAAGACCTGGCGCACACGGGCGCGCACAAGATTAACAACGCCCTGGGGCAGGGCTTGCTGGCGCAGCGCATGGGCAAGCGCCGCATCATCGCTGAGACGGGTGCCGGACAGCATGGTGTGGGCACCGCCACGGCCATGGCGCTGTTGGGCTTGGACTGCCATGTCTACATGGGCACAGTCGATATCCAGCGGCAGCAGCCGAATGTCTTCCGCATGAAATTGCTGGGCGCGCAGGTCATCCCCGTAGAGAGCGGCAGCCGCACGCTCAAAGACGCCATCAACGAAGCCATGCGCGATTGGGTTACGAATGTACAAACGACCTTTTATTTGCTGGGCTCGGCGCTGGGTCCACACCCCTACCCGATGATGGTGCGCGACTTTCAGAGTGTCATCGGCACGGAAGCGCGCGAACAAATCCAGGAAATGACCGGGCAACTGCCTGATGTCTGTGTGGCTTGCGTGGGCGGCGGCAGCAACGCCATCGGCTTGTTTCACGCTTTCCGGCACGATGCAGACACCGAGCTGATTGGCGTGGAGGCGGGCGGGCGCGGCATCGCCAGCCAGCAGCACGCGGCGCGCTTTGCCGACCCGACTATCAGCCGACCGGGCATTCTGCATGGCACGCGCTCCTATGTCATGCAGGACGCCGATGGGCAAATCATGGAAACGCATAGCGTCTCGGCTGGGCTGGATTATCCATCGGTGGGACCAGAACACGCTCACCTGCGCCAGTTGGAACGCGCTTTTTATACAATGGCCACCGATGACGAAGCGCTGGAAGCATTCCAACTGCTCAGCAAGCTCGAGGGCATCATCCCGGCGCTGGAGAGCGCGCATGCTGTCGCCGAAGCCATCAAACGCGCGCCGACCATGCCGCGTGATTCCGTGCTGCTGGTCAACCTGAGCGGGCGCGGCGACAAAGACCTCGATACCGTCATCGGTATTCTGGAAGGTGGCTGATATGACGGAAAAAATGCAAGGCACAGCCGCTTTGAGCGCCATGTTCACGCGGGCAGGGGCAGAAAACCGCGCGGCGTTTTTGCCCTATTTCCCGATTGGCTACCCGACTTATGCTGACTCGCTGGCGGCTATCACGGCGATGGCGGCGGCTGGCGTGGACGGCTTCGAAATCGGCATTCCCTTCAGCGACCCTATCGCCGATGGCTCCACCATCCAGGCAGCCACCCAGCGCGCCCTGGAAAACGGCGCGACCGTGCGCGACTGCTTGGCTGCGGTGCGGACATTGCGCGCGCGCGGCATCGACCAGCCCATGCTGATGATGGGTTACGCCAATCCATTGCTCGCCTATGGGACGGACCGCTTCGTGCAAGACGCCTGCGCGGCCGGTGCGGATGGCTTGATCGTACCCGACCTGCCGCCTGAAGAAGCCCATTACTTCGCCGAAAGCTGCGCCCGTACTGGCTTGGCGCTGATATTCATGCTGGCGCCGACCAGCAACGCCGCCCGCATCAAGCTGGTGGCGGAACGAGCCAGCGGCTTCATCTATGTCGTTTCGCTGACCGGCATCACTGGCGCGCGAGCTGACCTGCCAGCCGACTTGCATGAATTCATCGGTCGCTTGCGGGCGCGGACGGATATGCCGCTGGTGCTGGGCTTTGGCATCAGCACCGCCCAACATGCCGCCCAGGTCAGCCAGCTTACAGACGGCTTCATCGTCGGCTCAGCCTTGGTGCGCGCGGGTGGCGAGAGCCTGGCGGCAGCGCGTGAACTGACTGAGCAGATTGTCGCGGCAATTCGGAACTGATTCACCGCAGAAGTAAGACCAAGTGAGTCGTGCGAAAACAGCCCCCATCCCCCGGCCCCTTGC
>VXNO01000035.1 GCA_009840575.1 Chloroflexota bacterium
AGAATTAGTTTGTGCACTTGCCTTATGTCGCTCATTGTGATCGGTTGCTCTTGTCGGGTAGCTAGGTATCTCATGTAGTCATTGGCTTGCGACAAGTTCTTTGCTTCTGCTTGGTCACGCAGGCTTTTTCCAGTAATCGTCATGCCCATTTCGACCACCAATTGTGTTTCCCCGATGGTGAGCGCATTTCCCTCTATCGCATTGGAGTGGTATATCCCCTTTATTTTGAAATAGTTGTGAATGTGTTCCAAAGCGCTGGGGCTAAGTTTTCCTGCCCGTCGCATTTCTGTCACTCGTGCATCTAGTTCTGACAATCGACCATCAATGCTCTCGTAATACTCAAACGGAGTGCCTGCGACTGACTTTAGTTTATCCATCGTTTGCCTGAGAAAATAATTTCGACAATCAAGAGCGCATCATACAGCATCTATAATTTGCGTAGAATGACCGATATAATAGAGATCCCGCGCAACCTACCCCACGGCAAGATGATCCCGAGGCATCCTCACCCGCCGCGGATGCCGAGCGCTGCTGAAGTCATCAGCTAGCTCATACCGAGCTTGCATGCGCTCGGATAGCTGCGCGAATCGCCGCCTCGCCACCCCATCCAGCCTCAGGCGCATATCCCAGGCGTCTTCGTTGTTGTTGGTGTAATAGCGCCGTCGCCGCCCGTAGCGACTGAAGCCATATTTGCTATACAGATTCTGCGCCACCTGGTTGCTGACGCGCACTTCCAGCACGATGTAACCCGCGCCCAACTGCAGCGCCTTGCCCACCATGCCCGCCAGCAATATCTCTCCATAGCCATTGCCGCGCCGGCTTGGATGGGTAGCGATCGTGCTGATATGCGCTTCGTCGGCGATGCGCCAGATACAGCCATAGCCGAGGATGTCGCCAACTGCGCAGCTTGCTGACGCGCCGTTTAGCCGCCCGCGCAGCTTCTCCAGCCAGCTCGTCCGCGCCGATTCCCTTGGCGCAGCCTGCCTCTCCAGGACGACCATGTGACTGACTTGGGATTCAATCAATTCAAAGCGGTAGGATGCGTAATTCCAAGCTGGCTCAAAAGACAGGCGATCGATGGCGACCACCGCCGGGATATCACCCAGCCGCATATAGCGCATACAAAGCGGCATTGGGAGAGCGGGCTTGGGCGCGCGCCGCTTGCCTGCTTCAGCCGCCCATCGCATAGATCTGCACGACATCCACCGGCGCGAATTGTACAAAAGGACAGCCTTTGGCAATCTCAACAGCCGCGTCCATGTCCGCAGCCTGCACGATGCTCATACCCGAAAGTTCTTTGGGCTGCGTCTGGCTGCTGCCGTCGGGCTTGACGCGGGTTGGCGCGCTGAAGGGCATGCCCAGTTCGATAGCTGCCTCGCCCAAGTCCTGCGCCCAAGCCATCCATTCCTGCTGATGCGCCTTTGCCGCTTCCGGGCTGCCAAATTGCGGCTCGCCCACATAAAACAACGCAAACTTTGCCATGTTTTTCTCCACTCGCTGCGCTAGAGCGGCAAGCATAGTCCAGCCAGGTGATTTCGCAAGCCTGAACCTGGTTGCCCGACACGCCGCGCCGGGCAATCGCATCAAAACAATTTGCCACAGAGACACAGAGCACACAGGGCTTTGGTGTAGGGGCGAGGCACCGACTCGCCCGTTTTAATCCGCCTAAATCACTTCCCTCTCGGCCCATGCGAAGTTGTTGTATTTTATTACAATTTTCTGTTATAGTGTGATTAGCGGCGGGGGATCATTGCTAAAGATTCTGAAATGTGCCGAGCCTACAACAGGCTGCCTGCCGCTTTTCTGGTTCCGCGCTGAGTCGGCAGGTAGGATCTTGCGGAGCTTGCCAGCCTTTGCCAAACTCACCGTGTTGGATAAAACCGCGGACTGGTACAAAGTGGACTTCCATGGGCAGCAAGGCTGGGTTAGCGCCCATTATGTCCGCCCCGAAGGCGATTGCTGAGCGCCGCCTCAAAATAAAGAGGTGCCCCGCACACGGACGCGCAAGCGATACAATGTCGTGATGCCCGTGATATACAGTCCGCGCAAGTCTTCATCGCCAAAGGCAAAATTGGTGATGCGCTCGGGAAGCAGCAGCCTTCCCAGCAAAGACCCGTCCGCCGCGAAGACATGCAGCCCGCCCTGCGCCACGCACCACACATTGCCCTGGCTATCGATCTTCATGCCATCGGGCACGCCATCTTCATCGCCCACGGTCTCAGCGAAGAGCCTGCCGCCCGCCAGGCTGCCATCAGCGCGCACATCAAAAACCAGGATGCGGAAGCGCGGGCTGTCGTTGATATACAGCAGCGATTCATCCGCCGAGAAACAGAGACCGTTGGGGCGGTCTAACTCGGTAGTCAGCAAGGTCAGCGCAGCGTCCGTCTCTCGCCAGCGGTAGACGCCATTGAAGTCGAGATCGCAGGGGCGCGGAATGCCGACTTTGGGCTCGCGTCCATAGGGCGGGTCGGTGAAGTAGACACTGCCATCGCGCTTGACGACCAGGTCGTTGGGGCTGTTGAGCTGCGCGCCTTGATACTGCGCCGCCAGCACATTCATCTGCTCGCCGTCCATGCGTGTAACCCGGCTGCTGGCGTGGTGGCAGCTCAGCAGACGTCCCTGCCGGTCGTAGGTATTGCCATTTGCCATGTGGCTGTTGCCGCGATACAGGCTCAGCCCGGCGCTCGCCGACCATTGCCAGGTGCAATTCGCCAGGATGTCGCTGAAGCGCAGGTGCTGCTCGGTCGGATGCCAGACGGGGCCTTCCAGGAAGCGCAAACCACCCGCCACTGTTTCAAGCTGGGCGGTGGGCTGCAAAAGGTCTGTAAAGCGATCATCATGCGCTTCTACTGTGATACTTGGCATTCGTCTGCCTCCAAGTTGGAAAGTCAAGTCCATAGCGTGTTCTAATTATAGCTGTCTCATGGAAATCGGAGGTGCTGGCTTATGTTTGATATCGCCGTTATTGGCGCGGGTTTGCTCGGCAGCGCGGCGCTGCGGCATCTGACCGTGAGTTTTCCGGAACTGCGCGTCTGCGCCATTGGTCCCGCCGAGCCGAAAAATCGCAAGATGCACCAAGGCGTCTTCGCCAGCCACTATGACCAGGGGCGTATCACGCGCGTGCTGGATCCCAGTCCGCTTTGGGGGCGGCTGGCTCGTGAATCGATCGCCGAGTACGCAAAAATCGAAGCAGCCAGCGGCATTGTCTTTCATCATCGCGCCGGCTGCCTGCGCGCAACCGACTTGCCCGAGCGCATTGTCCAGATGGATGCTTGCGCCGAGCAGCTTTCGTCACCACACAGCCGCCTGGATGACGCGGGTTGTCGCGCTGCCCACCCCTACCTGCGCTTTTCGGATTCATTTGTGGCTTGGGACGAGGTCGGCGAAGCCGGCTACATCAACCCTCGTCAACTGGCGGCGGCGCAACTGGCAGCAGCGCAAAATAATGGCGCGCAGGTCATCCGTGAGATTGTTGATGCAATTCGCTGCGAGCAGGGCGGCGTGACTATCTATACGCGGAAACCCCCCTCAGTCCCCGGTCAGGGGGAAGCAATTCGCGCGCGGAAAATCTTGCTCTGCGCTGGCGGCTACAGCAATACGTTGCTAGATAGAAAGTTGTCCCTGCGCACGAAAGGCCACACTATCTTGCTTGCGGAAGTGCCCGTGGGGGAAGTCGAGCGGCTGCGCGCAATGCCAGCGGTAATCAGCGCCTTCGCCCACAAGGATGTCAGTTCGCTGTACATGCTGCCGCCCGTGCCTTATCCCGATGGCAAGACCTATATCAAACTGGGCTTCGGTGACGCCGATGCGCTGCCGCTGCCCGAACCCTACTTCAACGCAGTTCAAGACGACCGCGAATTGCTGGATTGGTTCCACACCGATGGCCGCCAAGACCTCGCCGAGGCGCTGAAAGAAGCGCTGCACAGGATGCTGCCAGGCTTAAACGCGCTTTCATATCACTCGGTGCCTTGCCTGATTACGCATACAGCGCATGGCAATCCCTATATCGATGCGCTGGACGCGGGGCGCATGTATGTGGCGACCGGCGGCAATGGCGCTGCTGCCAAGTCCTCCGATGCGATTGGGCGGCTGGGGGCGATGCTCTGCGCGACTGGCGAATGGCGGAGCCAGTTCAACCGCGCTGAGTTTCACGCGGTCTACGCTGATGGCGGGTCAAAATAAGCGCCTGGTGCCTTACTCAGCGCCAAGCCAATTATCCAGCGATGGCGCGGCAACATATTTTCTGGCCGCGCGTTGCCGGGGAAATAACGGAAATCTTGTGACTCGTCGTCGTTGACCCGCGGCGTAATGTCGCCAACAGGACGACAGCGAAAAACCGTCGTCACCGTCGCGAGCTTGTCGCCGTTTGGATAGACAACATTGTATTCTTTTCCAGAAAGCACGGCGACGACAGCTTCTGGCACGATTGTGACGCCGCTCTCTTCCCGGACTTCCCGGACGGCGCATTCGGCGACGGTCTCACCTGGTTCGGCGCTGCCGCTCGGTGGTGCCCATGTGCCCGTATCACGCCGCAACTGCAGCAAGATTTCGTCGCGCTTGTTGATAACGACAGCCGTCACGCCCGGCACGAGCAGCAAATCCTTGCCCACCTTTGCGCGTATCTGCTTGATGTAGTCCGATATCGGCATAGCGGCGCGTCCCTAGCTCAGTCGCACCGACAGATCGACCGCGTGCTTGAGCGTGTTGGCCACGATGCAGGCGCGCTCGCTCATGGTCACCAGCTTGCCCAGCGCCTCGCGATCGGCGTATGCTGAATGTACCACCATGTCCACAGAGCTGAATCGCGCGGGTGTCGCCGCCAGTTCACCACTTACTGTGATTTCAACATCGTCTATGGGCAGGTCGCGCGCTTTGATTGCCGCCAGCAAATTGCTGTTGAAGCAGCCGCCCAGCGATGCCAGCAGCAGCTCGCCACCCATGGCGCCGTTGTCATGCCCGCCCTTTGCCGCTGGACGGTCGATATCAATAGCGTGACTGCGGATATGCGCGACGCTGGTGGCGTCATTTACTTGCTTGAGCTTGACTGTGATGGTGGGCATGTCGTTTCCTTTCTTGAACAAGGGCGAGCCACCGGCTAGCCCATACAGATTCTGCTCGGGCTTTGCCCCCAGATGCTTCGGGGGGACCGAGGGGGTAGGCACTCAGCCTTTGACAGCGCCCATGGTGAAGCCTTGCACCAGGCTGTCCAGGAAGAGATTGTAGGCGAGACCCACCGGGATGGCGATGATGAGCGCGGCGGCCAGCAGCGGCTGCCAAAAATAGACATCGCCCAAAATCAGCTCGGTCGGCACGCCCACGCTCAAGGTTCGCTGCGAAGTATCGGCGATGAAGACCAGCCCATAGATGAACTCGTGCAGGGTCAACGTGAAGGCGAAGACGACCGTCGATATGATACCCGGCAGCGACAACGGCAGAACAACCCGCAAGAAGGCTTCTACGCGGTTGTAGCCATCGACCAGCGCCGCCTCTTCCAGCTCGGGCGGGACGGCTTTGAAGAAGCCCTGCAAGAGCCACATGCTGAATGGCACAGTGAAGGATGGATACACCACAATCAGCGCCAGCGGGCTGTCCTTCAAGCCCAGCAGCACCACGATGCGGAACATGGGGATGAAGAGCAGGGTGGGCGGCACCAGATAAACCAGAAACATCAGGATGCCAGCCCGTTCGCCCCAACGCCCCGTCAGCCGCGCCAGCGCATACGCAGCCGGCAACGCTAGCACAAGCGTGATGATGACCACCGCCACCCCCACCAGCACCGAATTGCGGATGAAATCCAGATAGGCGGTGTTGTTGAAGAGCGCGTCCAGGTGCTCCAGCGTCGGCTCATCCCGATACACAAAGGGCTGTGGACGGCGATACAAATCGCTGTCGGTCTTAAAAGTATGCAGGAACATAATCATAAAAGGCGCGGCGGCGAAGAAGCAAAAGACCAGCACCACAAAATAAAATGGCGAGCGCCGCAGCACATGCCGCAGCTCCGCGCGGGTCGCTCCATAGCGCCAAACGCGCCAGACGATGCGCAGCGCCACCAGCCCCAGAAAGGCCAAGACCAACAGCGACCAAAAGTTCGTCAGCAGGAAGTTCAGCGCGTTCATCTTTATCGCACCTCGGCTCGGCTGGCGGTGCGCAGCATGAAGATCGCCATCGCCAGCAGCAGCGGGAAGGCAAACAACGAAATCGCCGCCCCTTGCGCCAGGTTGCCGCCTTCGATGCCCACCTGGAAAGAATATAATCCCAGCACGCGCGTGTAGTCGACCGGTCCGCCGCGAGTCAGCACATAGACCACGGTCATATCGCCGAACATCGTAATCATGCTGAAGAGCAGGGCGATGACCATAATCGGCAAAATCAACGGCAGCTTGATCTGCAGCAAGGTACGCATGAAACGCGAGCCATCGACTTCTGCCTGGTCGAGGATGTCAGTGGGGATAGACGACAAGCCCGCCATCAAAATGACCGTCGCCAGCGGAGTCATGCGCCAGACCTGCACGAAGATGACGCTGATTTGCGCCAGGTCGGGCGCAGCCAGCCAAAACAAATTGCGATTGTCGCTCAGCAAGCCGCCCCGCCCCAGCAAACCCATCTGCAGCAGCAGGTAATCGATGGGGCTGTATTTCGTATCCAGCATCCACAGCCAGCCGATCATCGCCAGCGAGACCGGCGTCGCCCAAGGCAGGATGAAGATGAAGCGCGCAAACCACTTGCCAGTGAAATCCTGCGTGAAGATGACCGCCAGGATGTTGGCGAAGATGAGGATGAATATCTGCGAAAGCAGGGTGAAGCGGATGGTCGTTTCAAAGACCTGGCGAAATATGTCATTTTCCCAAACATTCAGAAAGTTGCGAAAACCCACATAGCTGAGGTCAGTATTGCCGACCGTCACATCCGAGAACCCGAAGGCGATCGAAAGCACAAATGGAAAGCCCACCAGCAGCAGGATGTAGAGCAGCGCCGGCGTCAAGAACAGCGCGCCGATCAAGCGCCGATTATCCAGCGGGTACTTGCCCAGCCCCAGCAAATTCATCACCTGGCGAAGTCCGCTGGCGCTTTGATGCGCTCACCCGATGCCTCATCAAAGTATTTTATGTTGTCGTACTGCACGGCAAATTCATATTCATCTTCAATCGCCAACGAGACGCGCACATTCGAAGGCACTTTCGCCAAGGTCAGTTTGTTTTCATGCCCGCCGATATAACCATAGACCAGGCGGTCTGAGCCCAGATATTCGACGCGCTTGACGAAATAAACAAAGCTCACTGAGTTTTCGGGATTGTCTTGCAACGTCTTGGGCAAGAAGTGCTCGGGACGAAAGCCGAAGTTGTGCCGCTCGCCGCGCAGGATGTTCATGCTGGGTGAGCCGAGGAAGGTGGCGACGAATTCATTGGCGGGCTCGTCATAGATGTGTTGGGGGCTGCCAATTTGCTGGATTTTGCCTTTCTCCATGACGACGATGCGGTCGCCCAAGCCCATGGCTTCGATCTGGTCGTGCGTGACGAAGACGGCGGTAATATCGGAGGAGCGCTGGAAGTCCTTCAGTTCATCGCGAGCGTTAGCGCGCAGCTTGGCATCCAGGTTGCTCAGCGGCTCGTCCAGCAGCAGCACCGCTGGCTGCGTCACCATGGCGCGGGCGATGGCGACCCGCTGGCGCTGCCCCCCGCTCAACTGGCGCGGACGCCGGTCAAGCAACTCGTCAATCTCCAGCAGCTTGGCGATACTCTCAACTTTGCCGCGCATAGTAGCTTTGTCGAACTTTTTCTCGCGGCGCTGCGCCTTGAGCGGGAAGGCGATATTGTTATAGACATTCATGTGCGGGTAGAGGGCGTAACTCTGGAATACCATAGAAACGCCCCGTTTGCGCGGCGGCAGCTCGGTTACATCCGCCCCATTAATCTGTATGGAGCCCGCTGTCGGCTTCTCCAAGCCGGCGATCATGCGCATCAACGTCGTCTTGCCACAGCCGGAGGGACCCAAGATGACCAGGAACTCGCCCGGTTGGATCGCCAAATCGACACCATCCACCGCGCGCACGGCATCAAAGTATTTCTTCAGCCCGCTGATTTCGACGATGGACAAGCTGTTACCTCATCCCCCAGCCCCTTCCCCAGCAAGCTAGGGAAGGGGAGTCTTGGAGTCACTACAGGGTCAGCCGCCGCCGACCAGCCCCCTGGCGCGCCACTCGCCGAAGATTTCTTCAATCCGTTCCTGCGCCTGCGCCACGGCATCTTCCGCGCTCATCTCGCCCAATGCCACTTGCGCGACCATATTGGGGATGATGCTCTCGGCGAAGACCTGGCTGATGGCCGGGTTGGTAACGCCCGGGAAGCCCAGATGCACCGACCAGTCGTTGACCGTCTTCAGCACCTCGAACTTGTTGGGCGGCTCGCTGCCCCAGGGGTCGGCTTCCAGCCAGCCGTCCAGCTCGGGCACGGTGCTGGCATAGCAGGGGAAGTTGTACAGCTCGCTGTGGTAGGTTACATCGCTGTAATTGGCAGTGTGGTCGAGGATGAACTTCTTGGCGGCTTCCAGCTCAGCGCCTTCGACATACTTGGGGATGACATAGATTTGCCAGACATGTGATGAGGCATAGGCGCCGGCGGGTCCTTCCAGCGCCGGGGTGAAGCCGATGTTGGCGGCCGCCGCTTCGTCGATCTTCTGCAAGCTGCGGTAAGCCGAGTTGGAATTGAGGATGTAGCTGACCTCGCCGGCGATCAAAGCCTGGTTGTTGCTGGCGGCTGTCCAGCCAAAGACTTCATCGGTCATCGCTTCGTTTTGCAGCTGCGCCAGGTACTTGACAGCGGCGATGGTCTCTTCGCTGTTGAGCACGACATTTTCATTTTCGTCCTGGATGCTGCCGCCGAAGCTCCAAATAGCGGCGCGGTTCGCCATGCGGCTGTCCAGTTCCGGGCTCATGCCGATGCCGACCGGAATGCCAGTCGCTTCATAGATGGCGCGTCCGCCTTCCAGCAGGTCATCATACGTCTTGGGACCCTCGGGGTAGCCAACTTCCGTCCACAAAGCGATGTCATAGTCGCCGGGGTCAGGCACATAGCCATGGGTATAGGCATACCAGGTATCGTTTACGGGCAGGTAGGAGGCGGCTCCGCAGGTGCTGGCGCGCTCGCCATGGGCTGCGGCTGCGGCTTCGTTGATGTCGCGCAGGTCATGCAAGCCATCAATGAAAGAAGCCGGCGAGAACAGCACTTCGACGATGCTGTGCCCATCGCCCGCGTCAATCTCCGCCGCCAGCGTCGAAAACAGCTCCGTAAAATTGACATGGTCGACAGTGACGCCGATGCCGTTTGCCTCGCCCCATTCAGCCGCGTAGGCATCGAACCATTCATCGTAGCGCGGCACGAAGTGGCTCCACTGCAGCAGGCTGATTTCGGTGTCCTGGGCGCTGCTGCCGAGCGCAAGCGCCCCCAATATGCTGAGCATCATCAACATTCTTATCAAGTTTTTCATTGTATCTCTCTCCTTAACGCGATCACCCGACACGGTTTTGCTACTTTGCTTCCTGTTCTATTCTAGCGATTTGGCGCGCTATTGGCAATGATTTGTGGAATGTGTCTGTTGGACTGCGCGTTGCTCTCCGCTTATTGTCCGCCGCCGATTAAGCCTTTCTCTCGCCAGCGCGTGAAAATCTCTTCGACGCGCTGCGCAGCCTGGGCGACCGCCTCTTCCGCGTTGGTCGCGCCCAGCGCCACCTGGGCAAACATATTGGGGATGATGTGCTCGCCATAGGCTTGACCGATGGCTGGGTTGCTGGGTCCCGGATAACCCAGCGTTGCCAGTCCCTCCAGGGCTGGCTTTAAGACCGCGAACTTGTCGGCGGGCACAGACCCAAAGGGATCGCTCTCCAGCCAAGTGTCGAGTTCGCTGACGGCAGCGGGGAAGCAGGGCAGGTTGAATAATTCGCTGTGGTAAGTCGCATCGCTATAATCAGCGCTGAGGTCAAGGATGAATTGCTTGGCAGCCCGTAGCTCATCGCCGCTGACATAGGCGGGGATGACGCTGCTATTGATGAAGCTGCCGGCGATTGCGCCCGCAGGACCAGCCAGCCCGGGCGTGAAACCGATGTTGGCTGCGCCGGCTTCATCCACATTTTGCAGGCTGCGATAGGCTGAATCGGGATTCAAGATAAAACTGACTTCGCCAGCGATGAGCGCCTGGTTGTTGCTTGCGCCCGTCCATCCAAAGACTTCTGCTGTCATTGCCTGCTGTTGCAGCTGCGCCATATAGCTGACGGCGGCGATGGTGGCGGCGCTGTCGAGCGTCACATTTTCATTTTCGTCCTGGATGCTGCCGCCGAAGCTCCAAAGCAGTTCGCGGAGCGCCATTTCGCTGTCGATCTCCGGGCTCAAGCCAATCCCCAGCGGGATGCCGGTCACTTCGTAAATGGCGCGCCCGCCTGCGAGCAAGTCGGCGTAGGTCTGCGGCCCCTTGGGAAAACCAGCCTGCGTCCACAAGGCAATATCATAGTTGCCGTGGTTGAAAAAATACCCATGGGCAAAGCTGAAATAGACACCCAGCGCGGGCAAGTAGGACCCGTTGCGGCAATGTTGGAGTTGCTCGCCATACAAATCCAAGGCGCGCTGGTTGATGTCGCTGAGGTCATGCAAGCCTTCAACAAAAGCCGCGGACGAAGAAATCAATTCAATGATTGTGTGGCCTGCGCCAGCTTCGAGCTCCGCAGCCAACGTCGCCGGCAATTCGGCGAAGTTCACGCGGTCAATCTGCACGGCGACATTATTGACAGCGCCCCATTCGGCAGCATAGCCATCAAACCACTCGTCATGCCGCGGCACAAAATGCCGCCACTGCAAGAGGCTGATTGCTGTGCCGTCCGGGAAGGCGCTCTGTGCGCTGCTGGCTATGGTCAATGTCATGAAGAGGAAAACGACTGCCAACTTGCCGATTGCTTTCATACCTGCCCGCTTTCATTGGGAGACTGTATTCCGAATCAAGCGCGTATCATAGCGCAGGAGCGAGTCATCGCCTCGCCCGCCAACGCAAGCAAATAGGCGAGTCACCGCCTCACCCCTGCAACAACCCTCTTTGTTGGATTGAAACTGGCGCGCGCTCAGCCGCTGATCATGCCCAGCCCACGCCAATGCGCGAAGATCGCTTCAATGCGCTCATGCGCCTGCGCTACCGCATCCGCCACCGAAAGCTCGCCCAGCGCCACCCTTGCCACCATGTTGGGCAAGATATTTTCAGAATAGATTTGGGCTGTGGCGGGGTTGTTATAGCCGGGATAACCCAGATTCGCCGACCATTCGCCGACTGTTTGGAATGCCGCCAGTTTGTCCGCCGGCTGCGAACCAAAGGGATCATCGTCCAGCCAGTCAGCCATCTGCGGCACCATCGCGGGGAAGCAAGGCAGGTTGTATAACTCGCTGTAGTAATGCGCATCGCTGTAATTGGCGGTGTGGTCGAGGATGAATTGCTTTGCCACCGCCAGCTCATCGCCTTCGACATACTTGGGGATGACGAAGGTGAGCGCCTGTGTGCCAGTAAGCGCCGCGGCTGGGCCCGCCAAAGCCGCCGTGAAGCCGATGCCCGCCGCTGCCATTTCATCCACCGTTTGCAAACTGCGATAGGCCGAGGCGGGGTTCAAGATGAAGCTGACATCGCCGGCTATCAGCGCCTGGTTGTTGCTGGGCACGCCCCAGCCAAAGACCTCGGCTGTCATGGCTTCGTTCTGCAGCTGCGCCAGGTACTCGACCGCCGCAATCGTCTGCGGACTATTCAAAACCACCTGGCCATTTTCGTCTTGCACGCTGCCGCCAAAGCTCCACAGCGCCGAGCGCACCGCCATTTCGCTGTCCGGCTCGGGGCTTAAGCCGATGCCCACCGGTACGCCCGTATTTTCATAGATAGCGCGTCCGCCTTCCAGCAGCTCTGCCCAGCTAGCGGGACCATTGGGATAGCCCGCTTCAGTCCACAGCGCGATATCGTAAATGCCGGCGTTGGCGACCTGCGTGTTGACGAAGCCGTAATACTTGTCGGCCGCGGGCAGATAGGAGTTGCGCTGGCAGAAGCCATGCTGCTCACCAAAGCGTTGGGCGGCTTCTGCGTTGATGTCACTCAGGTCGTGCAAATTGGCGATGAAGACGGCTGGCGAAGTCGTCGCTTCGATCAAGCTATGCCCGCTGCCCGCGTCCAGCTCAGCCGCCATGGTCGCGGCGATTTCGGTGATGTTGACATGGTCAACTGTGACGCGCACATTGTTGGCTGCGCCCCATTCAGCTGCGTAGGTATCGAACCAGTCATCGTAACGCGGCACAAAGTGACTCCATTGCAGCAAGCGCAATTCCGTGCCATCGGGATAGGTTGCTTGCGCGCTGCCCAAACCACTTATCGCCAATGCCAACACACCAGCCAAGCCAACCATCAGCCAAGTTTTCATAGCGCGTCTTTCTCTACCGCCAGCCAATCCTGCACCTGAGTCAAGTGTAAGAGTCCTGGCGCGCTGGAGTCAAGCAGCTTTGCAGCGCGCGCTAGAAAAGACGATTTTGCCGCGCTGGCTGCGCCCCATCCAGCAACACATAATTCGCCAGCTTCTGCGGACTGCGGATGCCGATCTGCTTGAGCTGCGCCAAGTCTCTCAGCGCCCCGCGTCGCCGCGCCCGCAGGATTGCCTCGACGCCGATCCGTCCTACGCCGGGGATGCGCAGCAGTTCTTCGCGTTCGGCGCGCATAATCTCGATAGGCGCATGTACCAGGTGTTCATCCGCCCAGGCTTGCTTGGGGTCGATATCGGTGCGCAGGTTGCCATCGCGCTGGAAAGGCAATTCTTCTACATCCCACTGATAATCGCGCAGCAGAAAACTCGATTGATACAGCCGAAACTCGCGCAGCAGGTCGCTGGCGGGCAGGTCCTCGAATGGTGTGCCGGGCACGGGCGAAAAAGACGAATAATAGACCCGCGCCAGGCGGGCTTGGGCATAGAGCTTGTCGCTCATGCTCATCAGCTCCAGGTCGGTATCGCCAACCGCGCCCACGACAAACTGGGTTACGCTGCTCGCTAACCGTTCCTGCGGATGATCGCGGCGTATTTGCTCCGCCCATTGCAGCATGCACAGCAGCTCTTGCACGAAGATTTTCTTGGGCGCGAGCTTGTGCAGGCGCGCGCTGGTCGGCGCCTCCAGGTTGACGGAGATGCGGTCGGCAAGCTGCATGGCGCGGTAGAGCTGGTCGTATTCGATGCCGGGCATGATCTTGAGGTGAATGTAGCCGCGGTAGCGCTGCTTGCTGCGGATGATATCGGCAGTGTCGATGATCTTGTCTTGGGTGGTGACCGAGCCTTTGATGATGCCACTGGACAAAAAGAGACCGTCGACCTGTTTGGCACGCTGCAAGGTGTCGAATGCGCCCGCCATCGCATCGGGCGAGAAGGTCATGCGCTTCGTCTTTGTGCGCCCGGCGCGGAAGACGCAATAATGGCAGTTGCGCTCACAGGCGGTGGTTAGCATGGTTTTCAGCACGGGTTTGGGTCCGCGCGGCGTCTGCAAGTTGGCGATGCAGTCGCTGAAGTTGAATTCTTGCTTGCGCTTGCGGCGGACGCGCTCGTTGTGCGGGCTATCGCCAGCTGGCTCATACAGGGTTACATCGCCCATCCGTGCCAGCTTGCTGAGTGTTTCGGAGACAATTTTTCCAGCCATACTCCCATGATATAGAACATTTGTTTGCTTGTCAAGCCTGGATTTGCGGAAATTGTCACAAAAGCAAAGGCGGCTGCAAGCGAAGCCAGTCGGGTTTGTGCTGTTTGAGCGCTGCCAGGACAGCCGCAAAGACTTCCGCAAACTCGCCATCGCCATTGACTTCGACAATTTGCTGCCCTTCATCTTGCAGCAATTTGCTGGCTCTGCGGTATTTTTCTGCGCGGGCGGGCAGGTTGTTCTCGAATATCTCGCGTTTGTCTTCGCGCCGACGCATGCGCTCGTAGGCTTTTATGGGGCTGACTGTCAGCAGGATTGTCAGGTCGGGCGGGCGCGCCCAGCTATTCAAGCTGAGGACATCCGCCATGCTGATCTCGTCGCGCGCCTGGTAGACCAGCGAAGACAGCACATAGCGGTCGCAGATGACGATGCGCCCCGCCTTGCGCAGAAAGGGCTCGACGATGCGCTGGAGGTGATCGCTGCGATTCAGCGCAAATGCCAGCGCCAGCGATTGCGGGCTCATCGACCGTCCCCCAGCCAGCGCCGCGCGGATCTCTGCGCCAACCAGGCAATCAGCATGTGGCTCTTGGGTCAGCAAAACCGCATTGCCCTGTGTTTGCTCCAGGACATCGCGCAGGCCGTGGGCGATGCTGGACTTGCCCGCGCCGTCTATACCCTCGATGACGATGAAATATGACATACACTCAAGCATAGCGTTTGCGATTGCCCGCGACAAGCGACTGAACAGGGCAGGGCTTTCTGCGGATTCGCATCCCTTTTGCGCCTAGACTAGACTATGCTCTAAGCACACAATTCACAGGATCATGCAGGAGGGCAGCATGGCGATGCCACTGACAGAAGCGGAAATCACCGCCGGGTTGGGCGAACTGGACGGCTGGCGGCGGGAAGGCGAGTGCTTGGTCAAGCAATTCCGCTTTGATAATTACCTGGCTGGCTTGGCATTTGCCTCGGCGGTCGGCGTAGTCTGCGAGGGCGCAAACCATCATCCCGATATGACGATTGGCTGGCGGCGCGTGCAAGTATCTTTCACCACGCACGATGCTGGCAACCGCTTGAGCGCCAAAGACTTCGCGGCGGCGGCTGGCATTGACGCGCTCGGCTACCCCAAATAGCCCCTGGCTCGCGGATGCGCCTGCTGCTCTTCAACCTGGCTACAGACGAGACCGACCCCGTCCTGGCATTCGCCTGCGACTGGATTAGCCACTTGGCGGACCACTGTGACACGATCGATGTGCTGACCATGCGGCGCGGCAGCTACCAGTTGCCGGACAATGCGCGCGTGTTCTCCGTGGGGCGTGAACGCGGCTGGAGCAAAGCGCGGCGGACGGGCAATTTCTATCTTCAGTTGCTGCGCTTGTTGAGGCATCAGCGCTATGATGCTTGCTTCGCGCATATGATGCCGCTATTCGCCGGGCTGGGCGGTCCCATCCTGCGGGCGCGCGGCATCCCCATCACTTTGTGGTACACGCATCGCCAGCGCTCCTGGCAGTTGCGGCTGGGGCAAGCCTTTGCGCAGCGCATCGTCAGCGCCGACGCCTCCAGCTATCCTTATCCCAGCGAGCGCCTGCGCGTGCTTGGGCATGGCATCGATACCGACTATCACAGCCCGCTTTTGCAGCCCCCTAGTGATGAAGATAGCCCGCTGGTCGTGCAGGTCGCGCGCCTTTCCGCTATAAAAAACCAGGCGACCACCATCCAGGCGGTCAACGATTTGCCGGCGCGCCTGGCATTGATCGGCGGTGTGCAGCCGGGCTTCCCCGAAGCTTACCGAGCCGAGCTGCAAAGCTTGATTGCTGACCTGGGCTTGTCCGCGCGCTGTCAACTGGTGGGTGATCAAAGCCGCGGCGAAACGTTGGCTTGGTATCAGCGCGCTTGGATAGCCGTCAACATGAGCCCGCCGGGCTTGTTCGACAAAGCCGCTCTGGAGAGCATGGCTTGCGGCGTCCCCACCATCGTGGCCAACCCCGCCTTTGCGCCGCTATTGGGCGAGCACCCCGACTTGCTGCTGACTGATTCGCCAAGCGATGCCCCGGGACTGCGCAAGCGAATAGCGCATATCTGCGGACTTTCCAGGCACGAAAGAGCCGCTATTGGCAGGCAACTGCGCGCGAATGTCGTCCGCGAGCACAGCCTGCCGCGTCTGATTGATCGCTTGATGTCGGTGCTGCAAACGGGCGAGCTGCCAGCTTAGCCGGCATAGCTCCAGCCTAGCTCGGTCAAGGACAGCACATCGGGCGGCGCGCCTTCTTTCATCACATCGGCATGAATGGCTTCGCCAACGACGATATCGTGGTCGCCGCCAACATCGACAATCTGCGTGAGCTTGCACTCGATGTAGGCCGCCGCCCCCGCCAGCACGGGCACGCCGGTTTCTGGCGCGGCGCTGTAGTCGGCATTTTCCATCTTGTCCGGCTTGCGCGCCCGCCCGCTGGTTACGCCCATGATGGCATCGGAATCCGCCTGCAAGAACAGGTTCAAGCCAAAGACGCCACCCGCCTCAACCAAGCCGCGCGAATAACAGCTTTTCTGGATGCCGACCGCCACCAGCCGCGGCGCGTAGGACATCTGCGATACCCAGTTGACCACCATGGCATTGACATCACCGCCGTCTTTGGTGGTGAAGGCGTAGAAGCCATAAGGCATCATCTTCAAAGCCGCTTTGATTTTGTCTTCCGCCATGTTTCGCTTCTCCTTACCTGCTGTCGTTTGTATTGCCAACTATAGCGCATAGAGTCGCCACTGTCATGCCTTGTCCAACTGCGCCGAGAGTTTCTCCAACACTTCGAGCAGGCGCTCTTCAGTTGTCGGCTCTGGCTCGGGTACTGGCTCGGGTTCGGGCGTGGCTTCGACGACCTCTTCATCGGCATCATCGTCGGTCAAGTCTTCGATGACATCTTCCATGCGGTTGACAAACTTGATGAGGAAGAAGATCGCCACCGCCGTGATGAGAAAGTCGATGCAGACATTGATGAAGCTGCCCACTTTGATGATCGGCGCGGAGGCATCCAGCGCGTCTTTGAGCGTCGGATAAAATTGCCCATTCAAGCTGATGAAGAGGTCATCAAAGTTGAAGTTATTGAGGACCAACCCGATAGGCGGCGTGATGACGTCCTTGACCAACGAGGTCGTGACGCCCTTGAATGCCGCGCCGATGATGATGCCCACCGCGAGGTCGACGACATTGCCGCGCATGATGAACTTCTTGAATTCTTGAATCATAATAGCCCTCCCCAGCCGCTTGTGTTTTGCCGATTCTAGCAGGGCGAGGGCAAGTAGGGGCGTCCCACCCGGTCTACTGCCTCAATTACCGTATCACGAGAAGGGAGCT
>VXNO01000111.1 GCA_009840575.1 Chloroflexota bacterium
CCCCCCCCCCCCCCCCCCCCCCCCCCCCCCCCCCCCCCCCCCCCCCCCCCAGACCTAGTCGGCGCGACCCTACTGAATCCATGCGGCATCTGGCATAATACAGTCCGTGTCCGTCCAGCCAGAGTTCCGTATGCCCCGAATCGCTATCTCGCCCAATTCGCTTGTCGATTACAGCGCCGAGGCCTGGCGGCTGATCCAGCTTGACAATCGCGCCGAACCCAAGCTGCTGCTGGAAGCTAAAAGCGGCACCCCCCTGCGGTATAGCGGCGCATTCGCTGTCAGCCGTGACTTGCCCGAAACCGGCGAGATCATAGTCGACGACCTGGGGCAGGTCTTGCTGGGCTGGTCGCAGCAATCGACATCCTGGCAGTTGGGCATCACCGTGTCCGAAGGCATCTCGCTGGCGCGCAACAGCCGCTGGTTTGAGGTGCTGCGCTTCACCGCTGAGGACCCAGACCGGCACGCAGCCGAGGCTCGGCAACTGGGTGAGGCGCTGGCAGCGACGATGGGCATCCCCTTCATCGCCAAAGATCGCGCCAAAGAGCAAGCAGCAACAGCGCCAGAGCCCGTCCCGCTGGCTGAACTGCCGCTGGACCTCGGCATGTGGCGGCTGGAGCGCGCGCAAACGCAAGGCGAGCTGCAATTGCGGCGACAGGCGCGCTGGCAATGGGCGCGGCGACGTCAAGTTGCCTGGTACGCGCTGTGGATGGTCATCTACATCTGGGTGGCGCTGGCGACATTAAACAGCGAGCTGGGCTTGCCGAAGGCCGGCACGCTCATCCCCAATCCCGACTGGCTGCCCTATCTGGCGCTGGTGGTGGCGGCGCTGCTGCTCTTGCAGATTTTGCGCCAAATATGGAGTGGCTTGCGCCAGCCCAATACCATCGTCTTCAACCCCCACAATAAAACGATCCGCGGGCTGCGTGGCAGGTCGCAACGCTGGCAAATCAATGCTGGTGGCTTGCAATCGCTGTATGTAAGCGAGGTCGTCAAGCCGGCTGGGCGAGGCCGCCTGCCATTCACCGGCAGCGCGCGCAACGTCTTTCATCATGGCGAACTCAACTTGCACTTGCTGGATGGCGGCTATGTCACCCTGCTGCTGGATCAAGCCAAGCGGCCCTACCCCCTGTTGCCGGACGCGCTGGCAACAGACCGCGAAGAGGGCGTCAGCGCTTTGGAAGCGAGTGAAGCTGGCTCCGCGCTGCAGATGGCGGCGCTGCATATCGCACGCAGCTTGGGTGATTTGCCGGTGTGGTACGACCGCCGCCACAAATAATCAGCAGCGCCTGCGCCGAGGACGAGGCAGCCATGAAAAGCAAAGTAATTGTTGACCCGCATTTTCGGCGCATGGGCGAGATTTTTTCGCCAGCCGACAAGCAGCGCCTGGCGGACTTGGTCGATGTCGTCTGGGGACATGACGAACCCATGCCCCAGGCAGACTTCCTGCGCGCCCTGCCAAGCGTGGAAGCCGTAATCTGCACGGGCTGGCGTTATGGCGATGTGCTGGGCAGCGCGCCCAACTTGCGGGCGATTTTGGATGTTTCTGGCAGCTTCCCGCTCACGCTCGATTATGATGCCTGCTACACTCGGCGCATCCGCGTCCTGAGCGCGGCACCAGCTTTCGCGCGGCAAGTTGCCGAGTTCTCGCTGGGCTTGGCGATTGCCTCCGCCCGCGATATCGCCTTGGGCGATCGCTTGATGCGGCGCGGCGACGAGAAATACTTGTGGCAGGGCAATCACGGCACCTTCATGCTCTATGACAAGCCGGTGGGCATCATCGGTTATGGCAGCCTGGCGCGCGCCCTGCAACCGCTTTTGCAGCCATTCAATGTGACGATTGCCGCTTATGATCCCTGGCTGAGCGATGGCTACTTGCGCCGACAAGGGGTGACGCCCATGCCGCTGGCAGACTTGCTGGCAAGCTCGCGATTCATCTTCGTCATGGCTGCGCCTACAAAAGAAAACCAGGCGATGATCTCCCGCGAGCTGCTTGAGCTAATCCCGCGCAATGCCGTCTTTGTGCTTGCCAGCCGCGCCCATGTGGTCGATTTTGACGCGCTGACCGAGATGGCGCTGGCGGGACGTTTCAAGGTCGCCACTGATGTCTTCCCGATCGAGCCGCTGCCAGCCGATCATGCCATCCGCCAAGCCGACGGCGCGCTGCTATCCGCGCATCGAGCAGGTTCTGTCGCTGAAGCGCTGACCGAGATGGGCGAGATGGTGATTGATGACCTGGAGGCGATTGTGCGGGGCTTGCCGCCGCGGCGCTTGCAAATGGCTGAGCCAGAATTAAGCAAGCGCTACGCCAGCAACAAAGCGAAATCGCCGATTTTATAGGCAATCTGTCAAACCACTCGCCAGATAAAACCAGAATTCTCGCGCGCACTTTGCTTTCTCGGACTATCGGGAGTGGCTTAGGGAGATTGAAACGGGCGAGTCACCGCCTGTCCCCTACGCCAAACCTCTGCGCGCTCTGTGTCTCTATGGTGAATCATTTGATGGGATTGCCCTGTTTGTGGCACAATCTACACTATGCGACACGATATCAAACTCGACGACCTGCGCGCGCCAGAGATGGCGGAAGCGGTCGAAAAATGTGTGCATTGTGGCTTTTGTCTGGCGGCTTGCCCCACCTACAAGCTGCTAGGCGAAGAGATGGATTCGCCGCGCGGACGCATCTACCTGATGAAGACCGCGCTGGAAGGGCGCATTGACCCCGCCGATGCCCAACCGTATATCGACCGTTGCCTGGGCTGCATGGCCTGCGTGCCGGCTTGCCCATCCGAGGTGGCTTATGGCGACTTGCTGGTGGGCTATCGCGCCTGGCAAGAGCAGGAACGTGAACGCCCGCCGCTGGAAGCCGCGACCCGAAAAATGATGATCGAGACCTTGCCCTATCCGCGCCGTTTTCGGCTGGCTGCGCGCGCTGGCAAGCTGGGAAAGTGGCTGATACCCGCCTTGCCACCCGCATTTGCCGCCATGCTTGATTTGCTGCCAGCTAATTTGCCACCGCCACAGCCGCTGCCCGAAATGCTGCCAGCGCGGGGGGAGCGGCGTGGTGCCGTGGCGCTGCTACCGGGCTGCGCGCAGCAGGTCCTGGCGCCGGGCATCAATTTCGCGGCGGCGCGCCTGTTGGCGGCGAATGGTCTTGAAGTGCATTTGCCGCGGGCGGCTGGCTGCTGTGGCTCAATCTTGCTGCACATCGGCGCGGAGCAAGAAGCGCAGGCTTTGGCGCGCCGCAATTTCGCTGCCATCGCGGACGATGTCGATGCCATCCTCACCACGGCGGCTGGTTGTGGCAGTGGCATAAAGGATTATCCGCTGCTCTTCAAAAGCCAGCGGGATGCCGCGGCTGCGCAGGCTTTTGCGGCCAAGACGATGGACTTCAGCGCCTATTTGGCTGGCATCGGGCTACGAGCACCAATGCAGCTTCCCGCAGCGACCCGCGTCGTCTATCAAGATGCCTGCCACCTGCTGCATGCGCAGGGACAGCGGGCAGAGCCGCGCGCGCTGCTGCGAGAAGTGGGCAACTTGCAACTGGTGGAGATCGCCAATGCGGATATGTGCTGTGGCTCGGCGGGCACCTACAACATCGACCATCCCGAAATCGCCAGTCAGTTGGGCGCGCGCAAAGCCGAAGCCATCCTGTCGGCGCAGCCCGATGTCGTGGTTTCGGGCAATATCGGCTGCATCACACAGATCCGCCAGCAGTTGGCGCGGCATGAAGGCGCTCCCCCCGTGCTGCACATCGCCGAATTGCTGCACAGCGCCTTGACCTAGCGCCAAAAGCGAAGAACCCCAGCCAATTGACGAGGGCTTTCGGCTGTGGCGGCTTCCAGCGCGGCGACTACATCGGAGGAGCCAACTGCACCGGCCACGACATGCAAGAGCAAAATTTCGTTGAGGCGCTTCTGGGGGCAGCGTGAGGCGCCGCCCCCGGTTTGGGCTATCAGCCGCAGCCAGCGACCTCGTCCACATACCTGCCGCCCAGCCAGCCGACCTGTCCGTGATGGTTGACCTGATGCCAATTCCCTTGGCGAGCCAGTCGGGTTAATTGCGTGCCGCGCAGCACATGGCCCAGCTTCTCGCCGGATAGCGAAGGACTGTCGCGCAAGAACAGGTGCCCGGTCGTGATGATGGTACAGCCCATCGGCTGCTCGGGCATCGCTTCGGGCTCAGGCTCAGGCTCAGGCTGGGGAGCGGCGCGCGTGGGTTGTCCTTGCACCAGGGCGACTGTGCCTGCCGACGCAATCGAGACGCAGACGCCGTTGTCCATTGCCGTGGATTCCAAAACGCTCAGCGAACGCGGAGACGTGGCGGCATCCAGGAACATGACCGCGCCCAAATGCGGGAAGCAGACCTGCGTGCCTGGCTCGACAGTCCCCCAGATATCGACCGCGTCCACCAAGCCAGCATCTATCACAGCTGCATTGCCCACGCCCATGGCATCCAAGCGCCGGCACTGGATGCCCGCGCCCAAGCCGCTTGGCGCTGTCACCGTCGCGCTGCCCGGCGGCAGTTCCCGACAAGTTTCTGGCGGCGGCGGGGTTCGGTATGTGGCGGTGTGCGAGCCTTTGATGATCTGGTCGTCGGGCAAACCACAGATATCCCAATCGCCCAAGAGGGTGCTGTGGCTGCGAATTTGCTCTACGCCGATGCGGCAATTGCTGATGCGGCTATCCTGAATCAGCAGCTCTCCATCCGTAACGCGGATTGCCCGGCGTTTGCGAGGGGTCAGATACTTCATGTGCAGGTTGATGATGGTCAGCGCGCCACCTTTCTTGACCTCGAAGGCGGGGTCGCCTTTGTTGATGCGGTATTGGAAGTTGTTGCCGTGGATGACGATGCGGGATTTGATCGAGGGCAGCTCGCCATCAGGGCGGACATGGCGCGTTAGGATGATCTTGTCCGCGCCGTCCCCCGCCTTGCAGCCGCCGCGGGCTTTGTCTTCGTTGGCGGATTTTATCGCCGATGAAAAGCCGCAATCGCCCGCCACGCGGATGTCAGCGGCATTCACCAGCGGGATAGCCGCTATGAAGAGCGTCAAAACAACAAAAATCCTCACACCATCGACACGAGTCAATGCACGCGCGGGGGGGGAGATCATAATTCAGTCCTCCTGAGAATATGTGATACATAATTCAACGTTTACCCCAGTTTTTCAACCTGCGCTACACATTGCTGCCTAGAATAGGAAAGCGCGCTTGTATTTACCCCATCACTCGCGCTATTGCTCACTTCAGCGCGGAGGTTGCTGTGCAATCGCACAAAATAGTTTAATTGGATGCGCTTGACCAGTAAGCGCAAGTAAGTCCTTAAACTTAATTCATTGTAGAGGCGCAGAGGGCACAGAGCGGGCTTGCCAAGGCAAGCCCCTGCAACTCCCTTAACCATGAGTCTTTGCGCCCTTTGTGTTCTTTGCGTCTTTGTGGTTGGTTTGTTGCACGACTTACCTGCGCTTACTTCTGCGCAACGTCAGTTGAGTTTAAGAACTTACTTGTGTCTCTGTCGCAAAAGCGTTTGCGGCTGCATGCTGGCTGGCTATACTATGGGCATGACGCATCAAGCTACCATCACTTTGGATCCGCTCTGCCTCATTGGCGAGGCGCGCGACCACCTGTACGGCGCGAACCTGGAGCATATCGGCCAGGCGATTTATGGCGGCGTCTGGGCGGAGATGCTGCGCGACCGCAAGTTCGCTGGCAACGACCGTATGTACGCCGGCATGAGCGAAGGCTTGCACAATGCGCACGAAGGCGCGGGCGTGGTTGTGCCCTGGCAGGTCTACAATCCGTGCCCCGGCACGATTCGCTATGTGCACGACAACAGCGTCTTTTATACGGGGCGGCAATCGCAGCGCATATCAATCCGGCGCGTGGATGGCGAATGGCGCGGCATCGCCCAAGGCAGCTTGTATCTGCAAGCGGCGCGCGATTATCAACTGCGGCTGGTTCTGCGTGGCGAGGGGCAAGCCATGCAAGTGCGGCTGGGTGATGAAAGCTGGACGATCGACCACCTGCCCGGCGACTGGACGACATTTGAGCATAGCTTCACGGCGGCTGGCGAAGACCCGCAGGGGCAGCTGAGCATCGCCATACAGACTGGCACGGCTTGGGTGGGCTGCGCTTCCTTGATGCCTGCCGACAATCTAGCCGGATTTCGCTCCGATGTAGTGGTGGCGCTGCGCGATTGGTCGCCGCGGCAGCTGCGTTGGCCCGGCGGCAACTTTGTCTCGGCTTATCACTGGCAGGCTGGCATCGGCGACCGCGACAAGCGCCCTTCCTACCTCGACCCCGCCTGGTGGCAGTGGGAACCCAACGATGTCGGCACAGACGAATTCATCGCGCTCTGCCGGCTGATTGACGCCGAGCCGGTGCTGACGGCGAACCTGGGCGATGGCGATGCGGACGAAGCGGCGGCGTGGGTCGAGTATTGCAATGGCGGCGTCGATACGCATTTTGGCGGCTTGCGGGCGGCGAATGGACATCCCTCCGCGCATGATGTGCGGCTGTGGTTCGTCGGCAACGAGCAATTTGGCAACTGGCAGGTCGGGCATTGCGATGCGCAGACCTACGCGCGCCGCTACCTGGACTTCGCCCGCGCTATGCGAGCGGTCGACCCCAACTTGACTCTGATCGGCGTAGGAGCGCCGGGCGATCTCTACGGTGGCTGGAACGAAGAAGTGCTCAAAATCGCCGGCGCGGAAATGGACCAGCTGAGCCTGCATTATTATTCGCTGCGCACCGAAAAATGGCAGCAGCCACCGCCACCAGAGCAAATCTACCTGCCCAAGATGGCGGCTGCGCATGAAGTTACGCAGATGCTGGATGAGACCTTGGCTGTCATCGACCGCCATCAGCCGCAACTGCCGCTGGCATTTGACGAATGGAATACCTATGTCGGGGCGAAGCCGCCCGATTATATTGAAGACTACAACCTGGCGGATGCGCTGTATACGGGTTGGCTGATGAATGCCTGCTTGCAACGCGCCGACCGCATCCACTACAGCGCCATCTATCACCTGGTCAATGTGATGGGCTGTTATTTATCAGCGCCCTTGTATCGCTGGGAAGCCATCAATTTCTCGCGCGGCGGCGGCTGGGTCGCGGTCGATTACGGCGATGCGCCCGCTGCGCCAGCTACCATCAAGATGCCGTCCACGCTGGCGCTGGAGCTGCTGACGCGCTATCGCGGCTCGCATTCAATCGGCTGTCAGGTGGAATGCGGCAGCTTTGCCAGTCCGGCTGCGGGCAATATGCCGGCTTTTGACGTTGTGCCCCTAGTCAGCGCGGCCGCCACGGCCGACCCGGGCGGTGATTGTATCTACATTTCAATTGTAAATTGCGCCGTTGACCAAGCCATGCGCATTCAACTGGCGGGGCTGGATTTTGCCGAAGCCGCGCGAATGTTCCTGGTCGCTGGCGAGAGCCCGCTTTCCACCAACAGTTTTGCCGCGCCGCAGACTGTGACAATTGAAGAGCGCCGCGTCCGCCTGGATGAGCTGGCGCTGCCGCCACACAGCTTCGCAATGTTGGTCTTGCGCCTTCAGTGACCTTCTGCGCTGCGGGCGAGTCACCTTGCCTCTGTGGCGATTCTTATTCCGTTCCCGACTTGGCATAGCGGTCTTGCGCGGCTAGACTTGCGCTATGCCCTCGTTGCGTCGCATCTTCCGCTTCATGCGCCCCTATGGCTGGTATCTTTTCTTTGGCTTCTGGGCGACTGTGCTGCCGGTCGCCATGGAGTTGAGCGTGCCGCGCCTGCTGCAATTCATCATCGACGAAGGCATCCGCCCGCGCGAAATGGACGTAATCTTGCTGGGCGTATTTTGGATGTTTGTGGCGGCGGTCATCGGCGCATTGAGCACTTTGGGGCAGGGCTGGTGCCGGGCGGTGGTCTCGCAGGGCTTGGCATTTGATATTCGCCGCGCCGTCTTCGGGCATATTCAATCGCTGTCTTTCGCCAACCTCGACCAAATGCAGACCGGGCGCTTGATGACGCGCGTTTCCAGCGATGTCGATGTCGTGCGCATGTTTTCCAGCGCGGGCTTGGCGCTGTTGCTGCGCGTACTGCTGATGATCATAGGCAGCATATTCATGCTTTTGCTCACCGATTGGCAGTTGTCCCTGATCATGTTCGCGGTGACGGGCCTATCGGCGCTCTTCATCCGCTACTTGATGCTGCAGGCGACGCGGCTCTTCGGCGCGGTGCAGCAGAAGCTGGGCGCGCTCAATACCTTGGTGCAAGAAAATCTAGCGGGCATCCAGGTGGTCAAGGCTTTCGTGCGCAGTCGCTTCGAGATTGAGCAGTTTGACGCCAGCAATAGCGATTACCGTGAGCGCAATATCGAAGTGGGAGTGCTGATGGCGGTGGCGATGCCCGTGTTGCAAGCGCTGACCAATGTAGGCACAGTCGCCGTAGTGTGGTTTGGCGGCTTGTCGGTGCTGGGCGACAGGCTGACGATTGGCGAACTCATCGCCTTTAACAATTACCTGATGATCGGCATGAGCCCGCTGCTGTTTTTGGGCAACCTGCTGATGATGGCGGCGCGCGCGGAAGCCTCTGCCGAGCGCGTATTGGATGTGCTGGATACGCCGCCGCGCTTGCAAGCCCCCGCCCGCCCACACCGCGCCGAGCGTATCCGCGGGCTGGTTGCCTTCGAAAATGTATCTTTTCATTACAGCCGGCGCGCAACTGACTCCGCGAATGGCGCGGGACCGGTCAGCGGCGACGATGTGCTGCAGGGCATCAGTTTCACTGTGCAGCCGGGCCAGCAAATCGCCCTGCTGGGGGCGACGGGCGCGGGCAAGAGTAGCCTGGTGAACTTGATACCGCGCTTCTACGATGTCCACGCTGGCGCGGTGCTGGTGGATGGCGTGAATGTGCGCGAGTGGGGCGCGCAATCGCTGCGTGGACAGATAGGCATGGTCTTGCAAGAGACGATTCTCTTCAGCGGCACCGTGCGCGAGAATATCGCTTATGGCGCGCCGGATGCGATATTTGACGAGGTGGTCGCGGCGGCACGGGCGGCGCAAGCGCACGACTTCATCACCGCGATGCCACAAGGTTATGACAGCGTGATCGAAGCCGGCGGCGCTAACCTCAGCGGCGGGCAGAAGCAGCGCATCGCCATCGCCCGCGCCCTGCTCATCCAGCCCGGCATCCTGGTATTTGACGACAGTACCAGCGCCGTCGATATGGAAACAGAATACAAAATCCAGTCCGCGCTGGCAGAGCTCGCCGCCACCCGCACGACATTCATCATTGCGCAGCGTATCACCAGCGTGCTCGGCGCAGACCAAATCTTCGTGCTGGATAAAGGGCGCATCGTCGAGCGCGGCACGCACCATGAACTGCTGGCAGCAGGACCTATCTACCGCGAGATATACGAGTCGCAACTGGGAAAAAACGGGACCACCAAGTAAAGTTTCTTGAAGGAGACTCTACGCTTTTACCACCGAGGACACCGAGTTTGAACGAGGACACCGAGAATTTTTTTCGAGAGAATCGAGCGACTTTCGTTGATGGCAAGCCCGCAAAGCACACCTTCGAGCGAGACGATTTGACATATCGTATCATCGGCGCGGCGCTGGCGGTGCATAGCGAATTAGGGCCAGGTTTAGTCGAGAAAGTTTACGAAAATGCGCTCTGCCTGGAATTGCGGCGTCGCGGAATTCTATTTGAGCGACAAAAGCGATTGTCGAGCTAAAAGCGGTCAATGAACTGTTGCCTCTGCATGAGGCTTAGGTCATTGCCTACCTGAGGGCATCCAATCTCAAGCGAGGGCCACTGATAAACTTCAATGTAACCCGGCTGAAGACTGGTATAAAACGAATTAGCGTATAGGAATTTCTCTGTGTCCTCAAATAAACTCGGTGTACTCGGTGGTAAAAAATGTGGAGCCTTGATAGTAAATGAGTAACGCATCCACAAATCGTCCCCGTTTTGTCGGCGGGAGTGGCGGCGGGCGGCCCACGGGCGAGAAAGCCAAAGATCGGCGCGGCACATTGCGGCGGCTGGCGGATTATTTACAGCCTTATCATCGGCGTTTGCTGCTGGTGGCGGGGCTGGTCGTGGTGGCGACGGCGCTAGGGCTGGCTGGCCCCGCGCTGCTGGGGCGGGCGATCGATGCTTATGTCCTGCATGGCGATGTCGAGGGGCTGGCATTGATGGTGGCGCTGATGGCGGCGGTGTACCTGCTGCAAGGCCTTTTCACAGCCGCGCATGGCATCATCATGATCCGCGTCGGGCAACATTTTGTCGCTGATATTCGCGCGGCGCTATTCCGCCATTTTCAAGCGCTGTCTATGGATTATCACGACCGGCACCGCGTGGGCGATTTGATGAGCCGCATCTCCAACGACAGCGAGACCATCAACCAGATTTTGTCCAACGGGCTGATTCAATTCACGACCAACATTTTGTCCCTGGGCGGGATTATGGTCGCGATGCTGCTGCTGAATCTGCCGCTGGCGGCTGGCACGTTGGTCATTTTGCCTATCATGCTCTTCATCACCAAGCTGGTAACAGAGCGCACGCGGCGGGCATTCCGCGGTATGCAGAAGAACCTGGGCTGGCTGAACGCGGTGATGGAAGAGAACATCACTGGCATCCGCGCCGTGCAGGCTTATGCCCAAGAGGGAGCCGCCATCGCCCAATTTCAGCGCGCCAGCCAAGCCTATCGCCGGGTCGGCATCCGCGCCGATTTCATCACGGCGGCTTTGGGACCAATGTTCACCACCATGATGATCTTGACTGTGGCGGCAACAGCGCTGCTGGGTGGTTGGCTGGCGCTGCAAGATGCCGTGTCGGTGGGGGTGATCGCGGCATTCGTCGTCTATATCATGAACTTCTTCCGCCCTATGCGCGGCATCGCCATGGTCTACAACCAGTTACAGTCGGCTTTGGCGGGCGCTGAGCGCATCTTCGCCGTGCTGGATGAAAGCCCCAGCGTGGTCGATGCGCCGGCTGCCCAGCCGTTGCGGGATATTCGCGGCGCGGTCAATTTCGATTCGGTCAGCTTTGCTTATCAGCCGGGCGAATGGGTGCTGCGCGATATCAACCTGGCTGTGCAGCCCGGGCAAACAATCGCCCTGGTGGGACCAACCGGCGCGGGCAAGACGACTATCATCAGCCTGCTGAGCCGCTTCTATGATGTCAGCGCCGGCAGCATTCGCATCGACGGGCAAGACATCCGCGATTTAACGCAAGTTTCCATCCGCGCGCAGTTGGGCATCGTGCTGCAAGACACTTTTTTGTTCAGCGGCACAGTGATGGAAAATATCCGTTATGGGCGGCTGGACGCGACGGACGCGGAAGTGATCGAGGCGGCGCGCCTTGCCAATGCCGATGGCTTCATCCACCTGCTGCCGCGTGATTATCAGACACAGGTATCGGAAAAAGGGCATAATTTCAGCCAGGGGCAACGGCAATTGCTGGCGATAGCGCGGGCGATATTGGCTGACCCGCGTATATTGATCCTGGACGAAGCGACCAGCAGTGTGGATACACGCACGGAGATTCACATTCAGCAGGCTTTGCTGCGCTTGCTGGAAGGGCGGACGGCTTTTGTCATCGCGCATCGCTTAAGCACGATTCGCAATGCCGACCAGGTTCTGGTGATTAATGACCAGCGCATCATCGAACGCGGCACGCATGAAGAACTGCTGGCGATGGGCGGTTTCTACGCGCAGCTCTACCACAGCCAGTACACGCGCCTGGATGAGATGGCTGCTGTGGCGGGCTGAACAACCTGAAGCACAAAGGACACAGCATCAATCCCCGCGTAGCCAAGTTCCTGTCCTTTTATCGCCCCTATGTCGGCTTGCTGGCGCTGGATTTGCTCTGCGCCTTCGCCATCTCGGCGATTACCCTGGCGCTGCCTTTGTGCGTGCGGCATATCACGCAGAATCTGCTGCTGCCGGGCGCGCCCAACCAGTTGCGCGATATCGGGCTGATAGCCGGGCTGATGCTGGCGCTGGTCGTCGCGCACACCCTGTGCAACCTCTTCGTTGATTATCAGGGGCACATGATGGGCGCGCGCATGGAAAGCGATATGCGCCGCGAGCTATTCGCGCATCTACAGAGGCTGCCTTTCAGCTTTTATGACGAGCGCAAGACCGGCGAGCTGATGTCGCGCATCACCAGCGACCTCTTCGCCTTGTCGGAGTTGTATCATCACGGACCGGAAGATGTAGCTATCGGGCTGATTAAGTTCAGCGGCGTCTTTTTGATTACGTTGAGCATCAATCCCGCGCTGAGCGTGGTGATTGTCTTGTTTCTGCCGCTGATGTTTGTCTATTCGCTGCATTTCAACCGCCGCATGAACCGCGCCTTGCGCCGCAGCAAAGAGCGCATCGCCGAGATTAACGAACAGGTCGAAGACAGCCTGGCTGGCATCCGCGTGGTGCAGTCCTTCGCCAACGAAGACCTCGAGCAAGCCAAGTTTGATGCCGCCAACCAACGCTTTGTGCAGAGCCGCCGCCAGGAATATCGCGCCGAGGGCTTGTTCTATGGCGGCATGGAAGCCTTTAGCCAGCTAATGACGATTGTGGTGGTTGTCTTTGGCGCGCTGGCGATTGCCGGCGAGTCGCTGGACTTGCCCGATTTGATTACATTTTTGCTGTATGTCGGCATCTTGATTGAGCCTATCCAGCGGCTGGTCAATTTCGCGCGCTGGTACCAAGAAGGCATCACCGGCTTCCAGCGCTTCATGGACTTGATCGAACTGCCGCCCGCCATCCAAAGCAGCGAGCCCGCCAATGGCGCTGCGCCAAGAAGCTGCCAGTTGGAACTGCGCGACGTCTGCTTCCGCTACAGCGATGAACATGGCGCGGTCTTCAGCGATTTGTCCCTGCGCATCAAAGCTGGCGAGTATGTGGCCGTGGTGGGGGCGAGCGGCATCGGCAAGACGACCTTGGGCGCGTTAATCCCGCGCTTTTATGAGGTCAGCGGCGGCGGCATCTGGCTGGATGGCGTGGATATCCGCGACTACAGCCTGGCGACACTGCGGCGCAGCATCGGCACAGTCGACCAGGATGTCTACTTGTTCGCGGCGACAGTCGCCGAGAATATCCGCTATGGCAAGCCGGATGCCAGCCAAGCCGAGGTGGTCGCGGCGGCAAAACAAGCCAATGCGCATGACTTCATCATGGCGCTGCCACAGGGCTATGCCACAGAAATCGGGCAACGCGGCATCAAGCTATCGGCGGGGCAACGCCAGCGACTCAGCATCGCCCGCGTTTTTTTGAAAGACCCGCCCCTGTTGATCCTGGATGAAGCCACCAGCGCCTTGGATAACGAAAGCGAACGGGTCGTGCAGCAGTCGCTGGAGCGGCTGATTGAAAACCGCACCACCCTGGTGATCGCGCATCGGCTATCGACGATCCGCAATGCCGACCGCATCCTGGTGCTGGGCGATGGCGGCATCATTGAGCAAGGCAGCCATGCGCAATTGCTGGCGCGGGGCGGGGCTTATGCGCGGCTGCACGTTTTGCAGGCGTCAAATTAGCGAACTCGCCCACATGCAGCCGGCAAGGCAGAGGTGAACATGTAGCGGGAGAGGGGCTCGAACCCTCACGCCCAATCGGGCAGGTGCTTTTAAGGCACCCGTGTCTGCCATTCCACCATCCCGCCGCGCGCCGAGTCTAACCGCGTGAAAAGCCTCTGGCTAGACATCGATAATTCCGTCATCGACTTTGCGCTTGTTGGGCATCTGCGGGCGGCAATCTTTGGAGAAGATCATCAGCAGTCCCAAGCCGATGCACAACAGCGCCACGAAGCTGGCCTTGATGCCGAGCACGGAGCTGATGACCGGCGGCAGCGCAAATGCCAAGCCGATGGCGATCATCCAAAAGGCGCTGCCCTGTGCTTGCCAGCGCTCGCCTTTGGCATAAGCGCCAGCCAACTTCGAGGCGGCGATGACAAAAAATATGCCCGGAAACCAATAGTCCGACACAAATAACAAGCCCAAGCCAATGAAAAATACGCCACTGGCTACCTGGCTGTGGTTTAGTTCGCGCACTGTGCTGCTCCTTCTGTCTGCCTTGTTAATAGTATATACGCAGAAACGGCAATGCGGATGCGCCGATCTGTCAGACGCTCACCGTTCGGCGAAGACCACGCGATAGGACTTCAGTGATTCGCGGTTGCCTTCGTAGCAAATCCCGGTGCGCAGGCTGGTAGCGACTGGCTCGGCGGCGGCAGGCATATCCAGGCTGTAGTCGGTGTCGGGGTCCATTTGGAAGTCGGCATAGGCGAGGCCGCGTTCGCCCTTTAAGCCGCTGATGAAGGTATCTTCCTGCGCCCCCCAGCGCGCGCGGATTGGCTGCCCGGGCAAGCCGCGCCCCAGGTAATCGACCACAGACACTTCGATGATGGCTGGGCGGTCGACGGCGCAGAAGGATCGCAGCGAGATGGCTTCGAAGCGACGCTGCGCAGACTGGGTGGGGGCGACGAAGCGCGTCGACTGGATGGCTTCTGCCAGCGGCGGCTTGGTTGGCACGAGGGTTCCTTGCGCCTCTGCGTAAGCCTTGCCCTCTTCATTGGTGGCAGGCTTTGGCGTAGTGATGGGTGGCAGCAGCTCTTCAGCGCAGCCAGCGCGTCCCTGCTCGCGGGTGAATTGCGTTACGGTGCGCAGCGCCTGGATGCCGCTCGTGCTGGCC
Source organism: Chloroflexota bacterium (assembly GCA_009840575.1). GTDB lineage: Bacteria > Chloroflexota > Anaerolineae > Aggregatilineales > Phototrophicaceae > UBA6055. The sequence continues at coordinate 14,661 of VXNO01000111.1, forward strand.
AGGTAGCCGCTGCCGCCCAGTCGGCAGGCGCTTTCCGCCAGCGCCGTCACGGGGTCGGTGGCTGGGCGCAGGCTGATGAGCTTGGCCAGCGCCACAGTCAGGTCGCCGCGGTGCGCATGTTCCAGCGCGACCGCCACCCCATAATAATCCCGGTGCTCGTGGCGCAGTTGCCAGGGCTCGGCATTGTCGCGCTGCAACGGGCCCGCGAGCCGCGTAATCGCCAGCCCCAGCGCGATGCCAACCACCAGCCCCAGCGCGAATAGCCCCTTGGAGATGACTGCCGGCGCGCGCATCAGCCACCCTCGCCGACCAGGAAAGGTGCCATGATGGGTGTTGCGCCGCCCAAATCAGCCGCCAGCCGCGCCAGCACACGGATATCACCCAATTCGCGTGAGCCGCTGTTGATGATGCGTTCGGTGGTCGCGCGCAGAGTGCCCGCCAGGTCGCCGACTTCCAAGTGTCGCAGCCGTTCCAGCGCGCCCGCCAGGTCGCCATCATGGGCATAACCGGCGGCGATCATGATAGCGTAGTCGTCGCGATGCGGCTGTGCCAGGTCGCCCAAACGGCTGTTGCGCGCCGCTGCCGGTGGGTTCAGCCAGCCAATCACCGCGCCAGCCACGATGCCCAGCAGCAGCCCCAGGGTCAAAGAGAGCAGGAAGCGCCGCACCAATTCCCTCGCTAGCGTATCAATGCCCCGATTGTCTGGCAGGCGGGGCAATTGCCATCGCGCCTGATGATGGCATAGCCGGCTTGTGGATCGGGCTCGTACTGCTCGAAGTCCATATTCCACACGATGAGCAAGTCGACCGGCGACCTGGTGTAGTCAGCGGCGATTTCAATGGCTTGCGCCAGCCAGGCGGCTTGTTCGACGACGGATGTATTGGCGGCCCAGGTAAAACCGCCCGGCAGCGGCCCGTAACCTTCGGGCGACAGGTAGCCCAGCTCGGTGATGCACAGAGGGATATTGTAGTTTTGGAAGTAGTAGCCCGCGCGATCCAGTTGCGAGATGAAGTAGCGGGTGGGGTAGTCGTGGTCGCGGGGGTCGCCGCCCAACTGTGAAGGCGGCAGCACGCCTTCGTTGTAGTGCACGCCAATGCAATCGGCGTAATCGGCGATGCCTTCGTTCGCCATGCCGCGATAATAGTTATCGTCATTCCAGACCTTGGCGGGACCAAAGACGCCTTCCGCGCCCGTGGGGGAAAGCGCGCCGGTGATGACAAACGTATCGGGGTTGGCGGCTTTGATAGCAGCATAGGCGGGGCGCAGCATCTTGGCGTAGTTGCGCGGATGAATCTCCCCTTGCGTCCATTCGCGGTCGAGGTTCATCTCGTTCCAGACTTCGATGGCGTCCGCGCCCAGGGCGGCGACTTCGCCCAGGAAATCGGCATAGGCAAGCAGGTATTCATCTCCGCCTTCGCTGAGGTCATGCACATGCCCGGTCACGCTGAGCAGGATGCGGAAGCCGGCTTCGTGCGTCACCTTGATACGGTGGCGGGCGACGGTCAGGTCTTCGCCGGGGATAAAAGGAATCTGCCACTTCACCCAGGTCATGCCGGCGCTGTGCATGGCTTCAATGGTCGATTCGCCGAAGCGCAGCACATGCCCGCCGACTGGCAGCGGCAGGCGGTTGACTATTTCTGGCGCGGCTTGCGGCTCAAGCGCGGGCAGGATTGGCTCGACAGGCTCGAGGTTGACGAGGTTGCTGTGGTTGTTGTTGACCAAGATAGGGCCCAACGTGTAGAAGTGGCTGGTTTGCGCGCTATCCACCGCATGCAGCCGCAGTTGATAAAAGCCATCTGCCAGGATGCTGGTATTCCATTTGCCCAGCTCGGCATCAATGGCCGGCGCGAAGCTGGGGCTGACCACGGGCATCCACATCGCGTCCTGGTCGGCTTCATAGGGCGCGGCTTCGAAGAGATACCACTGCTGGTCGGCGATGTTGGCGGTGCCGCGCAAGTCGACTATGCCGCGCACGGTGTTATAGACCGGGCTCCAGACCAGGTTTAGGGCATCCGATTGCGCCAGAGTTGCGCTGCCCATCGCTGCGAAAAGTAAGAAGACCAGGAGGATGTTTCGCATCGCTGCTCCGCTTTCGGTTTGCTTTGTCCCTGCCTATTAGACCACAGAGGGCGCGGCGGGTACAGAGCTTTGGCGCGATTGCCCTGCACGAGGACACAGAAGTAAGTGCAGGTAAGTAATGAGACTCTAGAATGCCCATTTTACCCCC
>VXNO01000161.1 GCA_009840575.1 Chloroflexota bacterium
GTACGCGCCATCCTGACTGCCGGCGGCATCATCCCCTGGTTGACAGCGCAATTTTAGCGGGCATTCCGCAAACCATATTCACCACAGAGGCACCAAGAGCGCGGAGGGATTTTGCTCTTTGTGTTCGCTGCTCTGAAAAAAATGTGTTATCATCACCCTCGTGAAAATGTGTTCCATGACAGTTTCGTTGGACTTTGACACATTTTGAGGTCAGCACATGTTAGCCATCGTGAATACTTGTGAAGTCATCGGCTTGGACGGTCACCTGGTCGAGGTACAGACGGACTTCAACCCCCGCGCCCATTTGCCCAGCTTCAAACTCGTGGGGCTGCCTGGAAAGTCAGTCCGCGAAAGCGCCGAGCGCGCTCGCTCCGCCATCCGCAATAGCGGCTTGCGCTTCCCCAACAAAGCCTATGTCGTCAATTTATCGCCGGCTGATATCCCCAAGCATGGTCCTTCTTATGATTTAGCCATCGCTATCGGCGCGCTGGCTGCCACCGACCAGATCCCCCTGCACGCGCTGGACGATGCCATGTTCATCGGCGAGCTATCGCTGGACGGGGGCATCCGCCATGTCAAAGGCGTGCTGCCCATGGTCTACACCGCCCGCCAGCGTGAATTGGCGACCGTCTTTGTGCCACAAGAAGATGCCGCCGAAGCCGCCTTGGTGCCGGGCATCGAAATCATCCCGGTGCGCTCGCTCGGTCAATTGGTCGAGCACCTGTACCAACTGAACCCAATCGCGGCATATCAATCCAACTCGGCGGCACAGCGGCAGTCGAGCGCCACGGGCGACGGAGCGGTCGACTTTGCCGATATACGCGGGCAAGAACATGTCAAACGCGCGCTAGAAGTAGCGGCGGCTGGCAACCACAACGTCCTGATGTCGGGGCCGCCCGGCGCTGGCAAGAGCTTGCTGGCTGGGGCGCTGGCGGGCATATTGCCGGCGCTTTCGCTCGAGGAGGCGCTGGAGGTAACGCGCATTTATTCGATCGTGGATATGCTTGCGCAGGATGCGCCGCTCATCCGCCAGCGGCCCTTCCGCGCGCCCCACTTCACCATCTCACAGAATGGGCTGGTCGGCGGCGGCTCTGCGCCTATGCCGGGCGAGATCAGCCTAGCGCATCGCGGCGTGCTCTTTCTGGACGAAATCAACGAATTGCCAACGCGCGTGCTGGAAGTCATGCGCCAGCCAATTGAAGACAAGACCGTAACCATAAGCCGCGCCAAGGGACGGATCACCTTCCCCGCCAACTTCCAACTGGTGGGCGCGCGCAACCCCTGCCCCTGTGGTTTTTATGGCTCGCCACAGCGCCGTTGCACTTGCAGCCCCAACCAGATTCAACGCTACCAGTCGCGCCTTTCGGGACCCTTGCTCGACCGCATCGATATTCATGTCGATGTGCCGCGCGTCGACTATGACAAGCTACTGGGCGAGAAAAAAGCCGCCAGCTCGGCGGATATCCGCGCCCGCGTCGAAGCAGCGCGCAACTGGCAGATGCAGCGTTTTGAAAGCTCGGCCGGGCTGCATGCCAATTCGGATATGACCGTCAGTGATATTGATGAATTCTGCTCGCTGCGGACGGATGCCCAGCAGATACTGGCGGCGGCGGCGCGCAAGCTGAACCTCAGCGCGAGGAGTTATCATCGCGTCATCAAGCTCAGCCGCACAATCGCCGACCTCGCCGCATCGCCAACAATCGAAGTAGCGCATATTACAGAGGCGCTGCAGTACCGCCCCAAGTTTGACAACAGGCCAACGGGCGGGATGCGCCGCTGAGCCAGGCGTCGCACTGGAATCGCGCCCCGAATTGCACTATATTCACAGTCACTGGCGGGCTGATTGTGATATTTTGGGGAGCGGAAAATGAGCGATGCGCGCAAAGCTGGCTCCACGATATTGAGCCAGGATATTCACCTGCTGGGCAGTTGGCTGGGCGTCATCATCCAGGAGCAATCGGGCATGGAAGCCTACGACCTGGTCGAGGAGATCCGCGCCATGTCCAAAGCGCGCCGCGATGGCGATGCCACAGCCGCTTTCCAGCTTGCCGACCGCCTGGAGAACCTGCCGCTGGACTCCAAGCAAGTGCTCATCAAGGCGTTTTCCAACTATTTTCAGCTCATCAACATCGCCGAAGACTTGCAGCGCATCCGCGTTATTCGCCAGCGCGAAGCTGATGGGCGGCTGAAAGAATCGATATTTGAGGCAGTCCGCGCCTTGAAGCAGAGTGGCAAGACCGCCGCCGATATGCGCGCCCTGCTGGAGCAAACCCGCCTGCGCCTCGTGCTGACCGCCCACCCATCGGAGGCAAAACGCCAGGAAACGTTGGTCAAGCTGCGACGCATCGCTAGCATGATGGAGCGCCGCGACCGCCACAACCTGCTGCCCAGAGAGCTGCGCAAGCTGGAAAGCGCGCTGGCGGAAGAGGTCGAAGAATTGTGGCAGACCCGCCAGGTGCGCGCCTCCAAAAAAGAAGTCGCTGACGAAGTCGACTTCGGCATCTATTTCATCCGCTCGGTCATCGTCGATGTCGTCATCGATATTTACGAGGATTTGCAGATGGCGCTGGAAGACAGCTACCCCGAGGCAGACTGGTCAGAGCTGCCGCCGGTGCTGCGCTATGCCTCGTGGATAGGCGGCGACCGCGATGGCAACCCCAATGTTACCACCGATGTTACCTTGCAGACGCTGGCGACCCTGCATGACACGGCGCGGCAAATCTACCTGGAGGAAATTGAGCTGCTGGCGCAGCACCTGACGCAAGATACGCAGCGCTTCGGCGCTTCGGAGGAGATCCGCGCTGCCGCCGGTGATGCTGGCTTGGCGAAGCGCTATCCGGGCGAGCTGTACCGACAAAAGCTGGCTCAAATCCAACAAAGGCTCGCGGCTGACGAGTATCAATCCAGCCGTGGATTCCTGCGCGACCTGCTGCAAGTGCAAGACAGCTTAAAGGCGCACGGCGGGATGCGGGCGGCGCTGGGCGCAGTCCAACGGCTGGTGCGCAAGCTGCGGCTATTTGGCTTGCACCTGGCACCGTTGGAAGTGCGCGAAAATGCCGAATTACACAGCGCGGCGCTGGATGAGATTTTCGCCCGCTACGCCATCTGCGAGAATTACCAGGCGCTGCCAGAAGCCGAGAAGCAGGCGCTGCTGTCAGCCGAAATCCGCAGCCGGCGTCCGCTCTTCCCGCAAGAAATCGACAGCTTCAGCGATGGCACGCAGAGCATCATCCGCACCTGGCGCATGATTAGCGCGGCGCATGACCGTTATGACGCCATCGTCATCGACACAGTCATCGCCAGCATGTCCCAGCAGCCCAGCGATGTTTTGGCGATGCTGCTCTTCGCCAACGAAGTCGGCATCGACCGCGACATCACCATTGTGCCGCTCTTTGAGACGATAGACGACCTCTTCCGCGCGCCGCAGATCATGCAGCAGCTATTCACAAATGCCGAATACCAAGCTTATCTCCAGGCGCGGGCGGGCAAGCGCGGCTTGCGCCAGCAGATCATGATCGGCTACTCCGACAGCAGCAAAGACGGCGGCTACCTGGCATCCAACTGGAACTTGTATCACGCGCAGCAACTGCTCACGGAAACCTGCGTGGCGCATGGCATTTCGCTGGAGCTGTTTCATGGGCGGGGCGGCAGCATCGGCCGCGGCGGCGGACCCACCAACCGCGCTATCTTGTCGCAGCCGCCTGAGTCCTTGCGCGGCGGCGTGAAAATCACCGAGCAGGGTGAAGTCATCGCCTATCGCTACAGCAACCGCGGCATCGGCCAGCGCCACTTGCAGCAAGTGCTTAACGCCGTGCTGATTGGCATGGGCACGCAAGAACAGCGCCATGTGCCAGCGCATTACTTCGAAGCGATGCAGCAGTTGTCCGAGTTGAGCCGCGCCTGTTATCAGCAGTTCGTCTACGCAAGCGAAGGCTTCATCGACTATTGGCAGCAAGCTACGCCCATCCGCGAGTTAAGCCGCATGCAGATTAGCTCGCGCCCCGCCAAACGCGCCGAACGCGCCGGCTTCTCCGCCATGCGCGCCATCCCCTGGATGTTCAGTTGGATGCAAAGCCGCGCCATCGTGCCTAGTTGGTTCGGCGTGGGCAGCGCTTTCGAGGCATTCGCCGAGCAAGACGATGCCGGGCTGCCGCTGCTGCAAAAGATGTATCGCGGCTGGGCATTCTTTCAGGCGGTTATCGATAACGCCCAACTGGATGTCGCCAAAGCCGATATGGGCATCGCCGCGCTCTATGCCTCACTGGTCGAGCCGCCCGAACTGCGCGAGCGATTCTTCGGCAGGATCAAAGCCGAGCACGCCCGCAGCAGCGACATGATCATGCGCGTAACCCAGCAAGATACCCTGCTGGCGAATATGCCCGCCATCCAGACTTCCATCCAGCGCCGCAACCCCTATGTGGACCCGCTCAACTTTATGCAGGTAGCGCTCCTGCGGGAGCTGCGCGGGCTGGATGAAGACGACCCAAGCTGGGGAGCCGTGCTGGATGCCACCTTGGCGACCATCAATGGTATCGCCGCGGGCATGAAGACAACCGGCTAGCGATAGAGCGCAGCCTACTGCCCGGCGAGATCCGGCTGGCGCAAAAACTCAGCGCGCGTGGATTGGGTCAAAGGTTGCGCCTCGGCTGGCAGCAGGCTCCAAAAATAGGCGGGGTCGACAATTTTGCCGGCCGCAGCCTGGCTGTACTGCCCGAGTAGCCGCATGAAAGCGGCATCCCCAATATCATCGCGCAGGTTCTGCAGCATCTGCACGCCGCGCAGGTAGATGGCGTTTATGTAGGCGCGCGAGCTTGTGAATTCGTAGACGGCGCTATCGACCTTGCCCTGCGGGAAGAAACCCGCCACGCGGAAGCTCCACCACCAATTGCGCTCGGCGGGATAAAACGCCTCGATATACAGGTATTCGCTGTAGGTAGCCAGCGCCTCGTCCAGCCAGGGGTTAAGCGCCGAGTCGCTGCCGACGCGGGCATACCACCATTGATGCGCGATCTCGTGTACAGCGATCAGCGTCAGGTAATTCTTGGGTCCCCCATCATAGCCATAGAACCAGGCGCTGCCGACAAAAACCAGCCCCGTGAATTCCATGCCATCGGGGAAGTCGCCCTGCACAATCACGAAGCGCTCATAGGGGTAGGCGCCGAATGCGCCGGCAAATAGCTCAAGCGCCTTGCCCGCTTCCGCCATTAGATGCGAGATGCTATCCAGGCTCGAGCCGCCCGCGTAAACCTGTGCATCGGCGAAATGATAAACCGCCACCGTCAGCCCGGGCGCGACTTCCCGCTCGACGAGCGTGAATTCTTCGCTGAGGCTGATGGCGAAGTCGCGCGATGCCGGCAGCTCGACCAGCCATTGCCCCGTTCCCAAGCGCGTTACAAGCCCGGGCGCTGCCAATTGCAAGGATTCAGACGCATTTATCGCCGTGATGTGTACGCGCCAGTCGGCTTGCGCATAGACGATTTGCTCGCCGATGCCGCTGGGCTGATGTATGCGCCATTCGCCACTCAGCCGCGCGGCAACGGTCGGCAAGAAGTGGCTCAGATTAAGCTGGCGCGGGCTATGTCCAAAGAAGCCGCGGTAGGCGCGCAGCCCTTCGCGGATGGCGCTGGGACGCAACTGAAAAGTCAGCGCGAGCTCCAGCCAGCAGCCCGGCTGTAGCGCAGTCGCTAGCTGAATATCGAGGCGGTTGAGCTCCAGTTGGTACTCGGCGCTCTCGCCATTGACGCGCAGGCTCAGCAAGGCAAAGCTGCCTTCCCACTGATTGGCTTGCACATCCAGGATCAGCGTATGCAGCGGCGCTGCTTCCAAGTTGTGATAGGTGATGACCTGGGAGACCTCAGCCTCGCGCGCGGCAAAATCCACACGGACCTCGGCTTGTATGCGGCGCGCCATCTCGGGAAGGGCTTGCGGGCAGAAATCAGGTTTGGGGTCGGGCGGCGGCTGAGTGGGCTTGTCCTCGCTGGGCACAGTCAGGGGCGTGGCTTGCTGCTGCAGGGCTTCCAGGCGCAGGCTGCTTTTGCCGACGGGCGTGGCGTCCGTGGCGGAAGTGGCGCGGCTCAAGTTGCAACCGACCAGCAGAAAACCCCAGAGCAACGTAAAAAGGCAGGCGCGAATCATAGGCGGCATCATACTGCCCGCGCGCCGCGCCGACAATGCAGGGTTGGGCTTGGGCAAGGTGGGGCAACGCAATTTGCACAGAGGACGTCGAGAACACAGAGGGTTATTCTTTGATTCTCTATGCGCGCTCTGTGTCCTTTTTATCCTCTGTGTTATGCTTTTTCGCGTTATCGCATCGGACATTTTCTGGTATCGGCATGAGCCAAGCAGCCCAGCCCGCGACTCACAGAAAACTCTCCGCCTGCCTGCGTTTGTCACGCTGGAGAGAGCATGTGCCTTTCACCATTCCCTTGACGCTGGTCGGCGGCTTGCTGGCGGTTGAGCCGCTGGGCGCAATGGTCGACTGGCGGTTATTTGCTGTGCTGGCTGCCAATGTGCTGGCGATGTGCTTCGCCTTCATGCTCAACGATGTGGAAGATGCGCCGGACGATGCGCTGGACGTCGCCAAGCGCGCCCACAATGTCATCAGCGCGGGTTTGCTCAGCCGCCGCGAAGGCATCGTCATCAGCGCCATGACCTTTGCGCTGGCTCTGTTGCTGTATCTGCTTGCGGGTGGCTGGGCGCTGGTCTTGGGCGGCATCACCTTGGCGCTGTGTTATCTGTATTCGGCGCATCCTTTTCGCTTCAAAGCGCGCCCACTGACCGATGTGCTGGCGCATGCGCTGATGTTGAGCGGCTTGCTGGTGGCGGCTGGCTACGCCACCTATAGCAGCGAGCCCGGCGGCGCGTGGCTGGTCGTTATGGCAGCCAGCTTGTTTTCCGCCTATGGACAATTCTATAACCAGGTCGAAGATTACGTCGTCGACAAGTCGGCTGGCTTGCGAAATACAGCCGTCCTGCTGGGCAAAAGCGTGACCACCTGGCTGGGGCATCTGTCATTCGTCGGCGCGCTGGTCTGTGGCGGCGCGGCCATTGTGCAGGGACTGTTCCCGGATTGGCTGGGCATCATCGTCATCGTCGGCGGTCTGGCTTGCAGCGTCTTCCCTTGGGAGCTGGATATGCGCGGCAACCGGGCGAGCGCCGGCGCGAATGTACAGCGGCCCGGCTTGCTCATCGCCAACCTGACCAGCCTGCTGTGGCTGACGGACAATCTGGGGCTTCTAGCCATCGCCTGATTGATTCTACTGAGGCGCAGAGGGCACAGAGCTTTAGTGTATTACGCCTGACTGATTTCCATGCTTGTGCTAGTATAGGCACAGGCAAAATGAGAACAGTCGCATGGTAGATTTCCACCAAATCCTCTTCAACATGCACATATTCTACTCGCTGGCATTGGGCTTGTGGGCGGCTTTCGCGGCTGTAAACGCGCGCGGCAAGGAGTCGCTGAGCGGGAATTACTGGGGCGCGGTGGTTGTTTATGCGCTGCTCGCGGGTATCACCTTGCTGGTCGGGGTCGCGCTGCTATTGACCGGCTTTGAGCTGCGCTCGGGGCGGACTGTCGTCTATGTGCTGTATATGCTGTGGCTGGCTATCATCATGCCCGGCTTGTTCAGCCTGATGAGCGGGCGCGATGATCGGCAGGCGGCGCTTGCCTATGCCCTGCTGGCTTTCTTCAACTTCAGCACCTCGCTAAGCATGGTTCAGCGCGAGCTGATCGGTCCTTGGCTGGTCACTTAGTAGATTCAGCTGGCACCCATGACGCCGCCAGACAGCGCTATCATCAAAGCAGACTCCCCCAGATATCCTGCGTTGTTGCGCGGGCTGGATGATACAGCGGCGCGCCTCACCGACATTGTGTCCCGGCAGGCGCAAGTCCAGGGTCTCAGCCTCTATCTGGTTGGCGGTGTGCTGCGGGATTTGCTGCTGGGACGCGGCAGCGCCGACCTGGACTTTGTGCTTGAGAGCGATGCCCAGCTTTTCGCGCGCGGCTTGCGAAAGCGATTTGGCGGGCGTGTGCAGGCGCATACACCGTTTGGCACGGCGAAATGGTCGCTGGATGCCGATGCTGCCAAGCGGCTTGGGCTGCCACCGGGGCATCTGCCGCAGCCTATCGACTTTGCCCGGGCGCGGAAAGAGACCTATGCCGAGCCAGCCATCCTGCCAAATACAAGACCGGGCAGCATCGCAGACGACCTGCACCGGCGCGACTTTTCGATCAATGCGCTGGCGCTGCGCCTAAGCCCGAAAGCGGGCTGTGGGCAATTGCTGGATCCCTGCGGCGGGATGAATGACCTGCGCGATCGCCAGATTCGCGTTTTGCATGCGCGCAGCTTCATTGATGATCCCACGCGGATTTTGCGCGCGCTGCGTTTTGCGGCTCGGCTTAACTTCACGATTCATGTGCAGACGGCGGGCTGGCTGCGGGCGGCGCTGCCCGTGCTGGGGCGGGTTTCCGGCACGCGCCTGCGCAATGAATTCGATTTAATCCTGGCGGAAGAACAGGCTGGCGAGATTGTACTGCGCTTGCAAGGCTTGGGCGCATTGAGCGAGATTCAGCCCGGGTTTCACGTAGCAAGCCGCCTCGCCGACGAGCTCAAACGCGCGTCCCAGCCAGAGCCAGCCTGGCTCGCGGAGAAAATTGCCGCGCGGGAATTGCGCTGGTGCCTGCTGCTCGCTCGCCTTGAAGAGCCCTTCGCGCGCGCAATCGCCAAGCGCCTGGACCTGAGCCGCCGACTGACCGATAGCATCCGCGCCACCTGCCGCATCCTGGCGCTGGCTGATGAACTAGCCAACCCCCAGCGCCGCCCCAGCCAGATCGCGCCGCGCCTGGAAAAATTGCCGCCCGCCGCCCTGTACGTTGGCTGGCTGCTGCTGCGCGACTCGCCAATTGCCCAAGAGCGATTGCGCTTGACCATACAGCGCTGGCGAAGCATCCAACCCTGCACAAGCGGGCATGACCTGCGCGCGCTGGGCTTGTCGCCAGGTCCGAGCTACAAGCGGATCCTGGAGCGACTGCGTGGCGCATGGCTTGATGGCGATGTGCAATCATGCGCGGCGGAACGGGCGCTGCTGCGGCAATTGCTGGAAAGCGGCGAATATGCGCAGGGAAATCCGCCTGGTGCAAGGCTCCTGTAAGGATTATCTGGCAGGTTATTGGCAAGGGTCGGCTGCCAGCAGAATCGGAGAAAAATGGAAATGGATAATGTAACAATTGGCTTGGCGCTGGTGGCAGGTTTGCTTTCGTTTATTTCGCCCTGCGTGCTGCCATTGGTGCCCGCTTACATCGGCTATATGGGCGGGCGTCTGACGCACCAGGTGAGCCGCCAGCAGGCAGCCGGCGCGCCGCCAGCAATCAGCGCAACCATGCGTTTGCAGATGCTGATGCACGGCGCTGCCTTCGTTTCGGGTTTTACATTTGTATTCGTGCTAATCGGCTTGTTGACGACGGCGCTCTCCAGCGTGGCGGGGCAATATGTCGGCGCTTTCACGGAGATATTGGGGCGGGTGGGCGGCATCGTCATCATCTTTTTTGGCTTGCAATTCATGGGGCTGATGCCACGCCTGTTTCGCTGGCTGCGCAGCAAAGATCGCGCGCCGATTTTGGACAGCCGCCTGTTTAGCCTTTGCGCCGCCATCGCTGCCAGCGCCTTGATTTATTGGGCTTTGCTGGGAGAACTTGTTTTGACGCTGCCGGTCATCGCCGCGCTGCTCCTGGGTATGTATATGGGCGGCGCATTTGCACAGCCGGCGCGCTTTTGGCTGGCGCTGATGGATCGGCTGCAGGGCGCGCTCTATTCCGATACGCGGGCGGATATCGGTGGCGGGCGCGAGGGTTTGCTTGGCTCGGCATTTATGGGCATGGTTTTTTCCGCCGGCTGGACGCCCTGCATCGGTCCGCTATTGGGCACCATCCTCACAGTTGCCGCCACCGCCGGGGCGACCAGCGGCGATATCACCCAGGGCATGCTGCTGCTCGGCGCGTACAGCATCGGCTTGGGCATCCCCTTCTTGATAACCGCCATGCTCATGGATGGCGCGCGTGGCCTCTTGCGGCGCTTGCAGCGGCACATGCGGCTAATCGAGCTCTTCAGCGGCTGCTTGATGATCCTCATCGGCTTGCTGGTGGCCAGCGGTCGCTTGCAGAGCCTCAGCCAGACTTTCTCACGCGGGGAATTTGCCGATTTCACCTTCCGCGTCGAAGAATGTGGGCTAGGCATATTTGAGGGCGACCTGCATCTACAGCATCTGGGCGATTGTCTGGCGGGCGTATTGCTGCCGGTGGCGATCAATCAAAGCGCCAGCCTGCATTTCACATCCGAAGCGCAGATGCGTCAACTGCTATTCCATGCCGAAGCCGGCGAGCAAATTGATGTGGAAGCGCGTGGCTTGGCGGGGGGCGAGCTTGAACTGGCTATCGCACTATCCGCGCCGGACGACACGGTCCTGGCGCGCGCCAATACCGCCGATAGCCGCCAGGTCGACGACAAGCTGTATCCTATGTTGGCGCTTGAGTTGGCGCAGGATGGTTTGTATCGGCTCAGCCTGCGCGCGGAAGGCTTGACTGGCGATGCGCGCATCCGCGTCAAAGTACGCGAGGCTCTGCCCATCCAAGCAGCAAGCAACCCGCCCGCGCAGACCAACAACTTAATCAGCGATCTAAGCGCCTTGGTCAGCGAAATCGGCGCAATCGGCTTGGAAGAAGGCAAACGCGCGCCTGCATTCAGCACCACCACGTTGGACGGACAGCAACTGAGCTTGGCAGACTTGCGCGGTAAAGTGACCCTGTTAAACTTTTGGGGCACCTGGTGCGGTCCTTGCCGCCGCGAGATGCCTGAGTTCCAACGCGCTTACGATGAGTGGACGGGACGTGGCTTTGAAATCCTTGCCATCGCCTACAATGACAGCGAAGCCGCCATGTCCGAGTTCCGCGATGAATTCGAACTGAGCTTCCCGATGGCGCTGGACGAGACAGGCGCGATTAACGATCTCTATGCCATCCAGACGCGACCCAGCTCCTACCTGCTGGGCAAAGACGGCGTCATCCTGGCGCGGCACTTCGGCGTGCTGACGCAGGCGCAGTTGGATGACCTGCTGGCGGCTGCCCTCGCTGATGGCTAGGGCGAAAGAATTTCTACCTGACAAGTCCTATAGGGGCGAGGCGGTGACTCGCCTGCCCATCCGCATTTGGCTCGCGCATTGGCTGGCGGCGCTGCTTTGCTTCGGCTTGGCGCTGGCGATTATTCTTCGCGCGGGCTTGCCGGAACGGGTGGAATCTACAGGCGACTTGCCCCAACAGGTTGCGCCCGCGGTTGGCCACCCGGCACCGATCTTTCGGCTGCCGGACGTGTCCGGCGAGGCAGTCACGCTAACACAGGGAGACGCTGCTTTCACCTTGCTGTACTTTTGGTCTACCGGTTGCGCGCCGTGCCGGCAGGAAATGCCCGCGCTGGGGGGGCTACAAACTAGCCAGCCGCTGCGCATCCTGGCGGTCAACATGGGGGAAAACGCAAATCTCGTGCGCGACTGGGTCGACCAACTGGGCTTGAGCTACACTGTCCTGCTCGACCCGGCGTTGGCGGTGGCGCGCGCCTACCATATCCGCGGGCTGCCCAGCGCGTTCTTGCTCGCCGCCGACTACCGCATTGTTGCTGTGTATTATGGTCCTGTCCGCATCCAGCAACTGCGGCGGGATATGGCTGGCTATGCGCGGCATGGCTAGGGCGCTGCGCGGGGTCAAGCGCTTTGCCCGGTGGATTCTGCTGTGTGTGGCGCGGAATTGGCTGCGCATGGCATTGACGATTTTGGCGCTGTATATCAGCTTGCCCTGGCTGGCACCGACTTTGGCTCAGTTAGGTATGCACAGCGCCGCCGACGCCATCTATACCATCTACAGCCCCTTCTGCCACCAATTCGCGTTTCGCTCGGTCTTTGTCTTCGGTCAGCAAGCCTTCTATCCGCGCGCCACCGCTGGCACAGGCTTGGCATCATTTGAAGAATTCGCGGCGGAATCCGCGGCATTTCAGGAGCAATATCGCTATTGGGCGAGTCGCTTTGGCGCGCAGGATCAGCTTGCCAGCGCGACTGACCTGGCGCGGTTCAGCGCGATACAGCAATTGGCGGCGCGGCATTTCATCGGCGATGCGAGCTTCGGCTACAAGACCAGCTTGTGCGCGCGCGATTTAGCGATTTATACGTTGCTGTTCATCGGCGGGCTGGTGTATCGGCGCTATCGCTGGCGCATCCGACCCTTGCCGCTATGGCTCTTTGTGCTGGCGGGGCTGCTGCCCATCGCGCTGGATGGCGGCAGTCAATTGCTCAGCTATCCGCCCTTTGAGCTGTGGCGCCCGCGGGAGAGCGCGCCGTTCCTACGCATTGTTACGGGCGGGTTCTTCGGTTTGATGTGCGCCTGGCTGGGCTTCCCGCACCTGGAGCGCTCCATGCACGATATCGCTAGGCAGTTGGAGGCTAATCCGCCCGATCTTCCTTGTCATCAGGACGACTGAGGCGCGAAAGGCGCTTATTCATTACTTTGGCGTCTTTGCCTTGTGGTTTGGGTGAATTCGGGTCGGGCGCTTCTTCGATGATTTGATACCGAGTCGGGCGCGGCTGGGCTGATTTGGCACTGGGCAGGCGGGTACCCAGCGCGCCCAACGTTTCATTAAACTTGTCGGCGGCGTCGCGGGCGATTGCTTTGGCGCTTTGGCTGGCGCTGCGCCCCGCCTCCTCGACCGTGACGCGCGCGCTTTGCATTTCCTGCTCGCCGAGCGTTGCTTCCAAGGCGACCAATTCTTTCATCAGGTGGCGCGTTACCAGTCTGTGTTCGCGCAATTCCGATTCAGCGATGGCAAGCTGCTGCTGCTTCAGGTTTAGCTGTGTTTGCAGCCGCCGCGAGTTATAACTGTCGCCTGCGCCCAGCGCCGCATCCACCTGCTCGTCCAGGTCAAGCGCTTCGTCCATCAGCTTGTCGATCCTGGCTTGCAGCTTATCTTCGTAGCCAACGGCTTCTTCCAGGCGCGCGCGCAGTTGCTGTGCCGAACGGCGCGGGTTCGTCGCTGGTTCGTTGGCGTTCAAACGAATGCGCGCCAATGGCGAATTCGAATTGCGCCCCAGCAGCTCGTTGACCTGGGCATTCAGCAAGACCGAGAGTTTGTCAATGAAACTGGACATGGCAGCGCCTTCCTGTGCGTCGCATCGCCTTTCATTATAGCGCAGTCACAGCGCAGGCAGTTGCGCCAGCAGGTCTCCAGCCGCGTTTGCCAGTCGCGCGTCCTTCGAGCCTGCCCACTTTTTTAATATAACCCGCAAGCCCGCCAGGTTCAGCCCCTGCGCTGCTGGCGGCGACAGCCATCTCGCCAAGGCCACACAAGTCTGAAAAGCCGCTTCGTTGCGGAGCTGGTTGTCAAGCTCAATGATGCGGCCCAGCAGCGGTTCCAGCGCGAAGGCTGCTTCTGCCTCGCCCAGCGCCCAAATGGCTGTGGCGCGGCTGGCTGGGTGCGCATGGATGACCCGCGTCAATTGCTCGATAGCTTGCCGCTTTTCCTCGGCGGATAAGCGCAGGCGCAGCAAATCGCGCGGCAGGTTGCCGACTACATAATCGGGCTGTTTGTCAATGTCGGCAGCGTTGCGATTGCGGCGCAGCAGCAGCGCCAGTTGGAAAAGCGCGTGTTCGCGGTGGTCAAAGTCGTCGCTGCGCAAGTCAGCATACAGGCTTTCCAGCGCGCGCAAACGGTAGGCGCGTTTCATTTGTTCTCCTGCCCTGCCCTATGGCTGCCGACTGTTGGCTAGCATACCGCCTTGCGCCAGCCTGGACGGTGTATAGCCCAGCGGCGGCAACTTGGGGTATGATTGAGCTTGTGCATTTGCCTATGGAAGCCGAAGGGAATCAATCGATGTCTGACCTTCTCGCGCTGTACCGCATCCAGGAGTTGGAGCTGGATATCATCGCGCGCACCGAGCGCATCAAATCGATCAATGTCGAGATGGCGGGTGATGCCGCCTTGGTAGAAGCGCGCGCCAGCTTTGAGACGGCGCAGGCCACCCATCAAGACGCGGTCAAACGGGCGACGGAGCATGAACATGAAATCCGCGCGGTGGTTGAAAAACGCGCCAACTCCGAAGCCACGCTCTACGGCGGCGCGGTGACCAACCCCAAAGAGCTGCAAGACCTGCAAATGGAGTTCGAGGCATTGAGTCGGCGCAAGCTCACGCTGGATGACGAAATGCTGCATCTGATCCTGGAGCGGGACGACCTGGGCGAGAAGCTGGCGGAAATACAAGCCGGCTTGGACGAAATGACTGCGGCGCGCGAAGAAGCCAACATCGATCTGCAAGAAGAGAAAGATGAACTGACCGCGGCGGTCAACGAGTTGCTGGCGGAGCGCAAGAGCCAGGTCACGGAGGTCAGCCCCGACTTATTCCAGGCTTACATCCGCATGCGCAAGCCCAAAGCCAATCGTCCACTGGCAGCGCTGCAAGACAAAGCCTGCACCAGTTGCGGTATCGAACAGAATGTCGTTGTCATCAACGCCATCAACCGCGGCGATGGCATCGTGCACTGCCAGAATTGCGGCCGGATATTGCTGCGCCTGTGAGCGACGGCGCTAGAGCACCAACTGCATCAAGACGCTGATGCCCAAGAAGACGACCAGCGGGCTGAGGTCGATGCCACCCAGCGGCGGCAGCGCATTGCGAATAGGTGCCAGCACCGGCTCGGTCGCCTGATACAAAAAGCGGGCGATCGGGTTATTGGGGTCGAGGTTGGGTATCCAGCTCATCAATACGCGCGCCAACAGAATCAGCTGATAGGCTTGCAGCGCCCAAATCAATAGGACAAATATCTCGCTCATGGTGTTGTGCCTTTCGTCTCTGTGCCTGCTTTACTTGCGCTCGCCAAAAATAGCGCGCCCAACGCGGATCATCGTCGCGCCTTCTTCTATGGCGATAGGAAAGTCGTCCGTCATGCCCATGCTCAGCTCGGGCAAGTCCGCATCCAGCGAATCGCGCAGCGCGCTTAAGTCGGCAAAGACACGGCGGATGGCCTGTTCTTCCGCGCCGAAGGGTGCCATGGTCATCAAACCGCGCACTTCCAGGCTGGGCAGCGCCATAATCGCCGCAACTTCCCGCCACAATTGCTCCCGAAGCGCCGCGTCCTTGTACCAATTGTAACCCGTCAAGCCGTATTTGGATGCTTCGCCCGATACGTTGATTTCCAGCAAAATCGGCAACTCTCGCTCGCTTGCCTGCGCCAGGCGGGATAGTCGCTGCGCCAGACGCAAGCTGTCGACCGATTGCACGAGGTCAAACAGCGGCGCGACTTGCTTGGCTTTGCGGCTCTGGATATGCCCGATCATGTGCCAGGTTATCGGCTGCGTGGCTGCCGCAGCCACCTGCGGTATCTTGACGGCTGCTTCTTTTACGCGATTTTCGCCCAAATGTTGCAGCCCCGCCGCGACAACCGCCAGCATCGCATCGACCGGCTGCTGCTTGGTTACCACGACCAAAGTGACCTCGCGGGGGTTGCGCCCCGAGCGAGCGCAGGCGGCGGCGATGCGCTCCTGGACGCGCTGGATGTTGTCGGCGATGCTCATAGCGATACCACCACGCCGAAGCGGCCAGTGCGCCCGGCTTCCGCCCGATGCGAGTAAAATTCCTTTGTGTTGTCATGCGTGCAGATGTCGAGCACTTGCACCTTGCCCACGCCTTGCCGCTGCAAATCCAGCCGGTTGGCGCGCCACAAGTCAAAATGCGCCGCGCCACTAACGGGGTCGCGCCAGATGACTTTTGTCGACTCGCCAAAATAAGCCTGCGCTTGCTGCGCGACGGCTTCGCCGACCGGGTAGTTGCGCCGCGAGATGGCAGGACCGATGAGGACTTCCATATCGGCGGGGCGGCTGGAGTAGGACTGCTGCAGCGCCATGACCAGCCTGGCAGCCATGCCGGCCACGGTACCGCGCCAGCCCGCGTGGGCCAGCCCGATAGCGCGTTTGACCGGGTCGTAGGCGATTAGCGGTACACAATCGGCAAAGCGCATCACCAGCGGCGTATCGGGACGGTTGGTTATCAAGCAATCGGCTTTGGGCAGTTGCCGCCCATTTTTTGCCTCGTCAACGACCAGGACATCGGTGCTATGCACCAGCCAGCAGCTCGTGGCGCGCCCCGCATTGACGCCCAAAGCCGCATATATGCGCGCATGATTCTCTCGCACAGCCTGGGGGACATCACCAATAGAAGCGCCCAGGTTCAGCGACGACCAGGCACCCTGGCTGACGCCGCCACTCCGCGTGAATATGCCATGCCGCAAGCCGCCCCAGGCAACGCTACGGTAGTAAGTGAGTCCAGAGCGGCTGATGCGCTCGATATGCTTGCCCAAGCGACTGCCTATGTCACCGTCTGTCTATCCCCTGCCTAGATTTTACTGGATTTTCGGCCAAGCAACAGCCCGTCGCAGGCGCTGATTCAGGGCGAGGGGAGTTGAAACGGGCGAGTCACCGTCTGTCCCCTACTGATCTTCCCCCGATTCAGTTGACGTCTTTCTTGTCATATCCTGCTGCTTGCTC
>VXNO01000129.1 GCA_009840575.1 Chloroflexota bacterium
TGCCCCCACCCCAAACCCCTCCCCGACCGCCAGTGTCTACGCGGCGCAAAATGAGAGAGGGGCTTTAATACTACGGAATCGCTGGAAAAACTCCCCTTCCCTCGTTCTGGGGGAAAGGGGCCGGGGGATGGGGGCTGTAGTCGCAAGACTTGCCTGAACTTACTTCTGTGGTGAATCTAAAAATGAGCCAGCATCGCGCGCACCTCAGCCAAGGGCGCGAGTGTCTGGGTTGTGCCTGCGTATTGGCAGCAGACACTGCCCGCCGCCACGCCCCAACGCGCCGCCTCGGGCAAAGGCAAGCCAGCCAGCAAACCATAGAGCAAACCCGATTTAAAGATATCGCCAGCGCCGGTGGTATCGAGCGCGTTGACTGTCGGCGGCAGGATGCAGCTGCGCTTGCCATCGCGCTCGACTATGGTCACAGGGGCGCTGCTGTCGGTTACAATCACGGCGCAATCGCCCGCCGCGCCCAAGTCCAGCGCCAAGTCCAGCGGGTCATGGGCAGACGCTTTGCTGCGCGCGACCGCCGCCGACATCACCAGGACATCGACGTAGGGCAGCATGGCATGGTCAGCGCGATAAATATCATTGACCAGCACCGAGGCAGCTTTGGATTTCGCCAGTTGGGCCGCCTGCACGCGGGCTTCGTCGGGGCCCGACATATCCAGGTTGATCCAGTCGATGCCGTCCAGCATCGCATCTGTAACCGCTGTCATGCGCATGTCGTCCAGCCAGTGTGAGATGAAGCTGCGCTCGCCATCGGGCAAGACAAGGCATTGGCAGCGGGGGGTGCGATAGCCTTCGTGCGTGGCGACAAAGCGCGCGTCCAGCAGCGGGTAGCGGGCAAAGACTTCGCGCACCGCCGCGCCCGGGGCATCCGCGCCCAGGTCATGCCCAGCCAAGCGAACCGGCAAGCCCCAATTCGCCAGCCACAAGGCGCTGTTGGCAGCCGCGCCACCCACATTTTCGAATTCGTCGAGGGTCCAGGCGGATAGCTCGCGCGTCGGCAAGCGATCCAAAGCCAGGTAGATATCCAGGTCGATTTCGCCGTAGCAGAGGATGCGGGTTTCGGTCATATCAGCAGCCTCCCACCCTGCGCATACTACACCGGCACGACCGCCACGTCCTCGACGCCGATGCGCCCTTCTTCGGCGATGAGCGCGATGCCGCCGCCAGTCAGGCGCATTTGCGGGTCTTCGGCTTTAACGACCAGCTTGTCATTGACATAGCCGGACAGGGTCTGTCCCTGCACCTTGAGCCGCAGCGCGCAAGCCTCGCCAAATTGCCAGCCGCCCGCCGCCTGCGCCAGCACAGTGTCCTCGCCTTCCAGCGTGGCCACCAGGCGGGTGCTGTCTTCATCGCAGAGCAAAGCGTAGTGGCGCTGCATGCCTTGGACGCGCGCGCCCAAGCCGCCGGCTTTGCACATATGCGGCGTCATAGTGGCGCTGACCTGGTAATCCGTCCATTCGCGGCAGCCATGGATCATCAGCCCGCGTCCTTCGTTCTGTATCAGCCGGTAAGTTTCGGGATAAAAGTCCATGAAGACCATGCTGCCACGCGCCGCGTCCAGCCCATTCACCCAGGCGCGCCGCCACATGATGCCGCTGAGCTTGCGGTCCCAACGGGTGAAATCATGGCTGTGCGGGCGTTTCAGGCGCACATTGGGCGCGCCGTCCCAAGTCAGCCAATCGAGATAGATGCGACCACTGGCGCTGCCCGCCCCGCTGATTTGCAGCCCGACCTTGGCGATTGGGTAGCCCTCCAGGTCAGGCACCTGCCATTCCAGCTCCGCCGCTTGCCCAGCCGCCAAGTTCGCGCCCGCGCCTTCCAGTAGGTCGAGCCCGTCTTCGCGGTTGTAATGCTGGATATACAGCGCGACATCAACGGCGCTGGCATTGCCGTCACCCGCCAGGACGCGAGCGCGGATCGTCTGCCCCGGAGAGAGCGCCGGGCTGGCCATGAGGCTGTAACCGCGCCCCTCGAAGTGGGCATTGACCTCTGCCGATGGTACAAATGTAGCAGTTTCGACGCGGCCCACACGTCCCAGCGCCAAGCCAGCATAATCCAGCGCCAGCAGGTGCTCGCCACTTGAACTGAGCGCCGGCGCATGGACGTTGCTGATGCTGACGACATCGCGCGCCTCGATCGAATCCTCGTTCATAAAGCCCTGCACAGCGCCAGGCAAATCAAAGTGATAGCGAGCGCCAGCTTTGGGCGCAATCGGCTTCATGTCTTGCAGCGCGCGGCCTATATTCACCAGCCGCACGGTCTGCGTAACGGCATCGCTGATAGCATTGCCGCCATCCGCAGTGGGGATATACAGGCGGTCGGCGACCGGCCCGCGATAATCCGGACCAGTCGCCAAGCCCGCCAGCCCGTCCTTGATGCCCAGCAGGCAGCCGATATTGCCCGAGTTGCAATCCGTATCCCAGCCGCAGGTATTCACAATCATCAAGGTGCGCTGGAAATCGTCGTTCCCGTAGAGCAGCGAGAATATCATCAAGCCATGGTTGGGCACCATGTGGCAGTTGCCGCCATATTTGTGGTAACCATAGCGCTCTGCCAACAGTTCACGCCCTGCCCGCCAGTCGGGTTCTGCCGCGTGCCATTCGCGGATGTCGTTGATCATGGCGTAGATGATCGAATCCTTCGGGATAACCGAAAGCCCGGTATCGATGAGCTTGTTGATGTCGTTTTCGATGAATGCCTGCGCTTCCATCGCCGCCAGACATTGCGCGCCATACAGCGCCTCGCCATCGTGGCTGACACTGCCCGCGCGAGCCGCCAGGTCAGCGGCAAATTCGGGGTCGCCCGGCGCAACCATCGCCCAGCCGTCGATGAAAATCTGCGCGCCAATCTGCTCGGCGACTACCTGCCCGTTCAGCCCGATTGAGCCGCTGGCGGGCGCATCAATGCCTTGCTTCAGGCGCAGGTAGGCGGTGTGCTCAGTGCTGTTGCCCATCCCGCCCCACCACAGCACCGTCTTCTCCTCAACCAAGTAATTGAGCCAGGTCTTGCCAATCTGCGCGGCGGTCACATCGCGGTCATAGGCATAGTCTTGCAGCGCGCGCACAAAAGTGAAGGTGCCGGAGATGTCATCGTCGGTTACAATCAGCGGCACATTCAGGCGGTCGTGCACATAATAGTTGATTTCGCCCAGGTGCTCCGAGATGGCTTCATAAGACCAGCCTTCAAATGGGCGACCCAGATACACGCCGATGAGCTTGCCCAGCACACCAGCATAGACGCGTTCCAGATAATCATTGGGCAGGGACATACCATACTCCGTTTATTGTCTTGGGATTTGCTTAGGTCTTGATGCCACCTTCAGCCAAGCCTTCGATGAATTGTCGCTGCAAAGCCAGGAAGAGCACCATAACCGGGAAGATGATGATGACAGCGCCAGCGCTGGTCAAAGCCCAATCGCGGGCGAAGCGGTCGGTGAATTTGAAGAAGCTGGTTGTAACCGGGGCGCGGCTGGGGTCATAGATGAAAGTCAGCGCCAGTGTGAATTCGTTCCAAACGCCCAAGCCAACGACCAAGCCGACCGTCAAAAAGCCGGGTTTGGTCAAAGGCAGGACGATGCGCGTCAAGACTTGCAGCTCATTCGCGCCATCGACGCGCGCCGCATCTTCCAGTTCACGCGGCAGGTCAATCATGTAAGAGCGCAGCAGGAAAATCGTCAAAGGCGCGTTGCCGGCGATGTAGATGATGATTAGCCCGTGAACCTCGCCGACCAGCCCCCAGATGCGGAATTGCGTATACAGCGGCACGATGTACATCCAGAGCGGGATGGTCGAAGCCACCAGAAAATAAAGCATCAGCAGGTCGGAGCCGGGCGGTTTTTTGCGCGCCAAGGCATAAGCCGCCAAGCCACCCAAGACCAACTCCGCTGCAATGGTCACTACGACGTAGATGACGCTGTTGCGCATCGTGGTGGCGAAGTTGCCTTGCTCCCAGGCGTTGATGTAATTTTCAGCGATAATTTGGTTGGGTGGACCTAGTGGATTCGCGCCGATCTCAGCTTTGGTCTTTAGCGAATTGAAAAACAGAATCAAAAGCGGCAGGACGGCAAAGGCGGTCAGCAGCAGCAGGACCGCATGGTTGAAGACCAGCAGCCGGCTGCGCTCTTTGCTACGCCCGCGCTGCAGGATGTTGCCGCGCAATGATACCTTGCCAAAGGCGGTCATATATCCCATCCTCTCCGCCGCAGGGTCACGAATATCATGATGATAAAGCCAGCGAATATGCTGATGACGACGCCTTGCGCAGCGCCATAACCGCCTTCGAAGCGCAAGAAGGCGTTCTTGTAAAGCTGAGTAGCGATTACCTCTGACGAGCCGCCGGGACCGCCTTGCGTCAAGAGCCAGATGTAATCAAATGCCAGGAAGGACCAGATGGCCACCATCATGAACATGAAGAGGAAGATAGGGCGGATGCCGGGCAACGTTACATGGCGGAATTCCTGCCAGCGGTTAGCGCCATCAATCTTGGCGGCGTCATAAAGCACAGGCGGGATGGCTTGCATAGCCGCCAGGAAGAGGATCATCAAGAAGCCCCAGAAGTGCCAGTTGTCGATGAAGGCTATCGATAGCAGAGCCGTTTCCGAGCGGCCAAGATAAGCGATATCGAAGCCTTCGATGCCGGTCAAATTTGCCATGGCAGCGCCGATGCCTTTGCGTGGGCTGAGCAGGTTGCGCCAGATTGCAGTGGTCACGACGCTGGCCAAGACATAGGGGATGAAGAGCATGCTGCGGTAGGCCATGCCGCCGCGCTTGATCTGCGAAAGCAAGGTGGCGCAAAACAAAGCCAGTATGAAAGGCACCGTCAAGAAAAACGCCATCCATATAAAATTGTTGGTCAAGGATTTGCCGAAAGTCTCGTCTTCAAAAAGGAGTTCCTGATAATTCGCCAGCCCGATGAATTCGACATTCCTGCCTACCCCGGACCAGTCGGTCAAGGACATATAGATGCCTTGCACAGCCGGGATGGCGACAACAAATACATGGATGGAAAGCAGGGGCAGGATGAATAGCCAAGGGATAAGCACATTGCGCGTGAATTTGTAGCGCCATGTCTCGTCAGTTAGCCTATCAAGAAAACCTGTCGCTATTTTCTTTTGGGGGATTGTCGCCATAGTCTATGCCCTTCTTCGCCTAGGATTAGAGAGGAGCGCCAGCCGTCGGGTGGGACAGCCAGCGCCCCTATAATTGCCTTATCGAGATGGAATCGGCGGGATATCCCCGGCGGCTAACTCTTCGGCAAAGAGCTCATTCAAGCCCTCCAGGTAGTCCATGACGGTGATCTCGCCAGTCCAGACGCGCTCTACTTCTTCGTAGATGTAGACATCGCTCTTGGGGGGCCAGAAGGTCCAGGTCGTGTAGCCATAGCGGTCATCGGCGGAGGCTTCTGACAAAGCGGCATAAGCGCGGGATACACGCGAGTCCAAGCCCACCATGGCATCTTCCGGCAGGTGGATCGGCGCGGGACCCTTGCCACAGTTGCTCAACATCGCGCCCTGGGTCTCCGCTGAGAAGAACCAGGTCAGGAAGGTTGCTGTCTCTTGCGGGTGCGGGGTGTTGGCGTTGATGGAACTGGTATTGCCCATGCCGATAGTGAAGAGATCATCGCCGGTTTTGGATGGCACTGGTGCCCAATCCCAATCATTGTCATTGCCGCCGGCTTCGCCAAAGTAATCGGGAATGCCATTGAAGCGCCAGGTGCCTTCAATGTTCATCGCCGCCTCGCCATTGCCGAGCATGGACAGATTGGTATCGAAGGTGTTGGTGAAGTACAGATCCAGCCCGCCGCCAAACCAGCCGCGCTGCTGCATCATATCCAGGGTCTCCATGGCTTCTACCATGCTCTCGTCCGTCCAGGGAATTTGCCCGGTCAGCGCTTTGTAGACATTGTGCGGGCCCGCGATTTGGGTCATGAATTCGCCCACGAACCATTCGTTTGTGGGCCGCCAATCAGCATTGCCATGCGAGAAAGGCACGATGCCCGCCGCTTCCATCTCCTCTGCCAGGGCGATCAACTCATCCATGGTATCGGGTGGAGTCCAACCGTTGGCTTCGAAGAGCGTCTTGTTGTAATACATGACAAGAGTCTCCAGCTCATCGGCGAGGCTGTAGAGCTGGCCATCGACCAAGCCCAGATCCAGCGCCCAGCCGACAAAGGTATCGCGCCAGCCCATCTCATCAGCGAAGCTGTCCAAAGGCAGAATAAGCCCCTGCTGCGCCATTTCGTAAACAAAGGACGGGCCCGGGCTGCGCACGACATCGGGTCCGCCACCGCCGGCGACGGCTGTTCGGGTGGTGTTCCAGGTATCGGCTTGCGGGATAATCTCAATCTGCAGCGCGGGATTCACATCATTGAAGCCGTTTACGACTTCCGTAATGCACTGCGCGTATTCGCTCTCGCCAAACCACATGCTGACCGTAGTGACATCCTGCGCGCCGACGCTGCTAAGCGCCAGGAGCAAAACAAGCATACCGAAGCAAATTTTCAACCGTTTCATCCTATCCTCCTCAATTAGAGATTTGCCTTGCAGCGCCTGCCAGAAATGACAAGCGCACAGACTATATCGCATAGAAAAGTGTAGCGCAAATTGTCCGCCTACTCCAAACCCGTCCCTGTGATCGCCTGCACATAATAGCGTTGGAAAGGCATCACTAGCAGGATCGGCACGATAGCGGCAATCATCGAGCCAGCCAGCAACTCGTTCCACACCGTGCCATATTGCCCGACCGCCAGCGAGATCTCGACCTGTATGACACGCAGCTCTTGCCGCGGTGCCACTAGCAGCGGCCAGAAGAAGGAATTCCACTGGCTGATGAACATGAGCAAGCCCGCCGCCACCAGCACCGGCTTGGAGATCGGCAGCACGATGCTGAGCAGCACGCGCAGCCAAGTCGCGCCATCCACCCGCGCCGCATCAATCAGCTCTTGCGGGATCTCGGCAAAGAACTGGCGGAACAGGAAAATCACCAGGCTGTTCGCAAAGCCCGGCACCAGCAAACCCTGCCAGGTGTTGATCCAGCCGATATTTTCGATGAGGATGAAGCGAGGGATGGCTGTCAGGTCGATCGGCACCAGGAAGGTCAGCATGACGATGGTCATAAAGAGGGCATTTTTGCCGCGGAATTCAAAGCGCCCGAAGGCGAATCCCGCCAGCGCATTGGCCGCGCCGCCCACAAAAACTGTCACAAATGCCAGGAAAAAGGTATTGCCCACCGCCCGCCCAAAGCCGCGCGCAAACAAATTGTCATAGGCTTCCAGCGTGAAATCCACCGGCAGCAGCGCGCGCCAGGAAAAAGGATAAGCGTATTCAAATACTTTGTGATTGGGCGTGAACGATGCCGCCAGCGCCCACATCAGCGGAATCACCACAATCAGCACGCCGATGATGAGCATAAAGTAGACCAGGGCCGGCTGTAGATAGGCGCGCAGGGGTTTGCGGTTGCGGCGGGCTTGCCCAATCATGACACCGCCTCAGTCCGAACCGCGCAGCACATACAGCTCTATGCCCACGATCACAAAGACGATGAGCAGCATCACCGACAGCATAGCCGCCGACGCGCCCAAGTCACCGTATAAAAAGCCGCGGCGATAGGTCTCGTAGAGGATCAAGTTGGTAGAAAGCTGTGGACCGCCCTGCGTCGTCAGCAAGATAGGCGCGAAGAGCAGAAAATTAGCGACAGTATCCGCCACCAGCACAAATGCCAGCACGCGGCGCAGCAATGGCAAGGTAACCCGCGTGAAAGATTGCCAGGCATTCGCGCCATCGATCTTCGCCGCTTCCAGCACCGGCGGCGGGATATTCTGCAAGCCAGCCAAAATAAACAGACTCCACAGCGGCACGCCGATCCACGAGGCAATCAAAATGATGGACCACAGCGCCTGATCGACCGAATGCAAAAAAGGCTGCCGCTCGATGCCCAGCTGAAAGAGTATGCCGTTGACCATGCCCGTGTTCTTGTCCAGCAGCAGCCGCCAGACGATCGCCGTCACATTCAGCGAAACCGCCACCGGCAGCAGGTAGATGCTGCGAAAGATGCCGATGCCCGGCAAGCGTTGGTTGATCAAGATCGACAAGCCCAGCGCCAGCGCAATCTGCAACGGATTCACGACCAGGCTGAAAACCACAGTGACTTGCAGCGACTTCCAAAAGATGGGGTCATTGAAGATGCGCTCAAAATTGGCGAAACCAGCAAAAACCCGTTCGCCACTGCGCAGAGAAATGACGAAGGTGCTTTCGACAAGGGTGGCAATGGTCGGCAGCAAATTGAAGACCAACAGCAAGACCAGCGCCGGCAGTAGCAGCAAATAAGGGACGATCTGCTGTTTTGATCGCATCAGTTTTTCGCTGGCGAGTGATGAAAAAGGGACCGCAGCGCGCGGCCCCTGCGTGCGGCGTGCGCGAGCTAGCGGTACTTCGCCATTTCGCTTTCGATACGCTGGACAGCCAGGTTCAGCGATTCTTCGACATCTGCGCCATTGCGGATGTCCTGGAAGATATTCTGCAAGATCTGTTCGTATTCCAGGAAACCGACGGTGACAGCGCGCGGACGGGGATTGACCGTAGCTTCATCGGCAGCCGTGCGCATGTAGCTCATGGGCAGCGCGTCGAATTCGGCTTCGGTGGCGAAAAGCGCCAACACCGATTGTTGGGCGGGGAAGTCGCCGCTGCCATCGCGCCACCACATTTCTGCGCCTTCGCCAGTCGATAGCCAGTGCACAAAGCGCGTGGCGGCATCGCGATTTTCTGTATTGGCATTCACGCCGATGTGCCAGCTGCCGGTCGGTGTAGCTGGCTCGCCATCGGCAAAATAGGGATGACGGCTGACACCCCACTCAATATCCAGGTCGGCATTGTTGGCGAAGCGCGGGATATTCCAGGGACCGCCCACAAACATGCAGATGTTGCCCGTCTCAAAAATGTCGGCGGGCCAGAATTCCTCGCCTTGGGGCGCGGCATTCCACACATTGAACATGTTGTAATAGTAGGTGAAAGCATCGATCCACGCCTGCGAGTTGATGACGCCATCGACGGTCAAGCCATCTTCGCCAATGGCCGCCCCGCCCAGCGATTCGGGCAAGGCTTGCAACTGGTAGATGCGCACCATCTGCTCCCAGATAAAACCCCAGACATCGGGCGTGCCATCGCCATCGTCATCAAAGGTCATCTGCTGGGCAATATCAGCTATCTCTTCCCAAGTCAGACGATCATCTGCTCCTGGCGGCATCAGGCCAGCGCGGTCAAAGCAGCCACTGTTGTAGAAGAGCAGCTGAGTCGATGTGCTGACTGGCGCGGCATACAAAGTGCCTTCGTAAGAGCCAGCATCGACCGCCGCCGGCAGCCAATCTTCGACTTCGTCGCCAGTGAAGACAGGATCCAGCGGCAGCAGCCAGTTGCGGAAGGCATAGGCGGATACCAGCGGCACATCTACCGAGATGACATCGGGAACAGACGAGCGCGCGCCCAAGCGCACTTGAATCTGCGCGAAGAGGTCGTTGAAGCCGACCTGCTCCGCTTCTACATTGATATCGGGGTTCTGCGCTTCAAACTCGGCGATAACATCATCAACGGGCCAACCCAATGAAAGCCAAGTGATGGTGGTGCTGTCCTGAGCCAGTGTAGGCAAGGCGATTAACAAGAGTAGCGCTGCAATAATTCCCAACCGTTTCAATTTCATGTCCTGCTCTCCTCTTCAAGTTGCTCAACATGGAAAATCCCACACGGCGTTAATAACACATTGAGCTGCCCATTGCTACAAATCGGCAGCGACACGATCGGCTCATCCAAAGTGGTCGGCTCAGTTGCACTAAAAGTTGAGAGGCGTAACCCGCAGGATCTGTAATTCCGGGAGCGCAGAGCCCAGCCCCACTCAAAATGCCGCGATCTGTCCATCGGAGCGTGGCTCGCTGCCACCATGCAGCACGCCATCCACGCGGCGAATCACCTGCCCGCGCCCGAAGACGCCTCGCCGCAGCCCGCTGACCGGCACGAGGCGATGCCCCATGCCCGCCAGCGCGGATAAGGTCGCATAGGGCAGTCCCTCTTCGACCAGCACATCGCCACCCGGCGCGCCGTCTTTGATATACCAGCGAGGGCGATCCAGCGCTTCCTGCGGGTTCAGCCCGTCGTCAATCATGCCGCTCAGCGCCTGGAAGTGACCCTGCGGCTGCATGAAGCCGCCCATCACGCCGAAGCTCGCCCACAGTTCACCACCTTTCAGCGCCAAGCCGGGGATGATGGTGTGGTAGGGGCGTTTGCCCGGCACCAGGCAGTTGCGGTGCCCGGCTTGCAGCGAGAAGCCAGCGCCGCGATTTTGCAGCCAAACGCCCGTGCCTTTCGCCACGATGCCCACGCCGAAACCCATGTAGAGGCTCTTGATGAAGCTGCAAGCGTTGCCTGCGCCATCAACCACGCTGAGGTAAATCGTATCGCTGCCGCCGGGCAATTCGCCCGCAGTCGGCGCTGGCTGCAACGTGCGCGCGGAAGACACTAGCGCGGCGCGGCGCTCGGCATAGTCGCGGCTCAGCAAAGCTGCGACCGGCACATCGGCACAGCGCATATCGGCGATGTATTCATGCGCGTCCGCCCAAGCCAGTCGCATGCACTCGACCATCAGGTGCAGGCGCTGCGGCGAATCCCAAGCCAGTCCGCCTAAGTCGAACTGCTCGGCGATGTTGAGGGCGAGCAGCGCGGTCAAGCCTTGGCCATTGGGCGGGCATTCATAAACGGTGATGCCGCGATAGTCGCTGTGGATGGGCTCGTCCCAAGTCGATTGGTGGTTTTTTAAGTCGTCCAGGCTCATCACGCCGCCGCGCGCCGCCAGCGAGTTCACGATGGCTTGGGCGATTTCGCCGGTATAAAAAGCATCGGAGCCGCCCTCGGCGATAGCGCGCAGGGTCTTTGCCAGTCCCGGTAGGCGGATTACTTGCCCGGCGCGGGGGGCGCTGCCATTGGGCAGGTAATCTTCGGCATGGTCGGCAGAGAGGAGAAAAGCCTCGTTGCGGCTCCAGCGTGTGCCAGCTACTGGCGCGGTCGGGTAGCCAGCATCCGCGTAGTGAATGGCATCTTCCAGCACATCCGCCAGGCTCATTGTGCCATGCCGCGTCAGCAAGTCCTGCCAGCCGCGCGCCGCCCCCGGCACAGTTACCGCGTGCGCGTGGAATGGGTTCATGCGCTCCCAGCCTAGCGCGCGCGCCTGCTCCAGCGTTAGCGCGGCTGGGGCGCGGCCGCTGCCATTCAAGGCGCTGACCTGCCCAGTTGCCGCATCAAAATACAACGCGAAGCAATCGCCGCCGATGCCGCAGGAGCCAGGCTCGGTTACATTCATGACGGCGCTGGTAGCGATGGCTGCATCAGCCGCGTTGCCGCCCCGGCGCAAGATGTTCAAGCCAGCCTGCGCAGCCAGCGGGTTGCTCGCGCCCACCATGCCCCGGCGCGCGCTGACCATGGAGCGGCGCGAATCGAAGTCGTAGTTCATGCTGTTCACAAGGTTTATGTCCCTTCGTTGTGCAAGCAACTGATGCGCCACACATGCTGGTCACGCGCCAGCAGGTCATCCGCCGCGGCTGGCCCCCAACTGCCGACAGCATAATGCTGCATGGGCGGGGCTTGCCGGTCATGCTCCCAGCCCTCGATGATCGGGTCGATGATGCGCCAGGCGCTTTCGATCTCATCGCTGCGAATGAATAACTGCGCATCGCCATTGATGGCGTCCAAGATCAGCCGCTCGTAGGCATCGGGCAGGTTATCGACGCGGAAGGCGTTCTTATAATGCAGCTCCATATCCGCTGAGCGCGCGATGGACTTATCGGGGATTTTGGCGGCGATGGTTAGGTGGATGCCTTCGTCCGGCTGGATGCAAATCGACAGCATATTCCGCGAATAATCGCCGCTTTCCGCCAGCTCAAAGAGGCTGTTGGGCGGGCGCTTGAACTGGATGTTGACCTGGGTGGTCTTTTGTTGCAGCGCCTTGCCCGAGCGCAGATAAAAGGGGATGTCTTTCCAGCGCCAGTTGTCGATGAACAGGCGCAGCGCGGCATAGGTAGGCGTATTGGAAGCCGGGTTGACGCCAGCGGCTTCTCGATAGCCTGCATATTGCCCGCGCACAGTATCCGCCAGCTTGACCGAGCGCGCCGCTTTTAAGACTTTGACCTTCTCATTGCGCAGCGCCGCGGCGTCAAAGGCAGCCGGCGGCTCCATAGCAATCAGCGAAAGCAACTGTAACATGTGATTCTGCAGCATATCGCGCGCCACGCCCGACTGGTCGTAATAGCCAGCGCGCGTGCCGACATCGACCGTCTCCGCCACTGTGACTTGCACATTGCTGATGTGGCTGCGATTCCAGATGGGTTCAAAGATGGTATTGGCGAAGCGCATGAACAAGATATTCTGGGCGGTTTCTTTGCCCAAATAGTGATCGATGCGATAAATCTGCTCTTCGTCAAAGACCTTGTGCAAGTCGCGGTTCAAGGCTTGTGCTGTGCGCAGGTCATAGCCAAACGGTTTTTCAATGACGATACGCCGCCAGCCAGCCCGCTCCTCCGCCAGCCCCAGCCTGCCCAGGTTAACAACCACATCTTGATAAAATGCCGGCGCGATAGACAAGTAATACAAGCGATTGCCAGCGCCGTCATCAATCGCGTCCAGGTCGCGCTGTAGCCGGGCATAGGTCTCTGGCTGGGGCAGGTTGACCTTGCAATAAGACAAAGTGGAGCGGAAGCGAGTCCAATCCGCCTCGCTGCCCATACCCGCGGCGTGGTTGCGCAACGATTGCCGCGCGTGGTCGATGAGCGTCGCGTCCGTCCATTCGCGCCTGCCCATCCCCACGATGTGCAGCGGCTCGGGCAGCCGCCCCTTGATGAAGTTGCTGTATAGCGCCGGCAGCAGCTTGCGCCGCGCCAAGTCACCCGTTACGCCGAAGATAGCGATGGTACTAGGCTTGTCAGGCATGGCTAGGTTCTCGTCCTCAAGCGGAACGCCGCTAGTGTAGCGCAGACGGTCGCCAAACGAAACAACGGCAGGCTGGTGAGACAGGGCAATCGCATCAAAATTAATTCACCACAGAGGCGCAGAGGGCACAGAGATTTGGGCTAGGGGCGAGGCGGTGACTCGCCCGAAATGACCTCTCAATCCGCCGAAAAGCCTTGGAAGGCAAAGGCCTGCGAGGCTTCTGGTTTTATCTGGCGAGCGGTTTGACATATTGCCTCTACAGTCGACGATTTCGAGTCGATCCACAACGCAAAACCTTTATTTTCCTCTCGGTGTACTCCTTAAACTCGGTGTACTCGGTGGTAAAAATTTAGGACGTTGTCCTTTTGCAGAGCTTCATTTTGATGCGATTGCCCTGGCTGGTGAGACCGAATGTATGCGCCAAGCCTTTGACATGTTAGAATATGGTGGCGAGAGAAGGAGGCTGGGGACATGTCGACCTATGCAGTTTTGCAACAAGCTAAAGCGTTGCAGCCAAGCGAGCGAAAAGAACTGCTCAGATTACTGAAAGAGATCGTTGCAGTGGATGACGGTATAAAGCCGCCGCGGAGCCTTCTTGATCTGGCTGGATTGGGCAAGGAAGCTTGGCAAGGTATTAATGTGGATGACTACATCAATGAAATGCGCGACGAATGGGATGAGGATCGTTGAAGATAGATGCAGCTTTTCAAGGCCTCAGGTCAATCTACATTGATACGCCGCCGCTGATATACCTTGTCGAACGAAATCCAGCCTACTTCGTGTCGATGTATCGCATCTCTGATTTTATTAGCTCGGCATGATTGCAGGTGTTTACCTCTGTCATTACCTTGACAGAAATTCTGTCCCAGCCACTTAAATTGGGCAATTATAATCTTGCACGAGAGTATCTTGATATTCTTGTCACCAGAGATGAGTACATCGTAGTTGAAATCTCAACTGCACCCGCCATAACAGCCGCAGAAATCCGCGCGCGATTTTCGTTGCGGACACCGGACGCATTACACGCCGCAACCGCAATTGAATCCGGCTGCGACGCGTTCCTCACCAACGACAGAGGCTTCAGGCGCGTCCATGATTTAAATGTCCTTGTCTTGGACGACCTTGAGCTTTGAGTTATACCTCTCCCGCAGCAGCGATTTGCGGGAAGGCAAATTGCGCGCTCAGCCCCGCGGCACACCTTCTCAGCGAGTCAGTATTGGCACAACTTCTCGTTCAACTCCTTGATGCGCTTCCATTTCGCCCGTCTGGTAGATATAAGCGCGCCCCGCCTCGCTGGACAAGCCGATATGCTCGCCGTGCCTGTCCAGCGCGATCAGGTTCATGTGTCCGATGTAGTCCCCGCCCAGGTCGCGCAGGTCGCGCATGGCGGTATGCGCCGCTTCTGCCAGTGTCATGCCCATTTTTAGATACAGTACGACGCTGCGAGCCGTCCCCGCGCGGATTGCCATTTCGCCCATGCCGGTGCAGCAACACGCGCCATAGCGATTGTCAGCATAATTGCCCGCGCCGATGATAGGCGAATCGCCGATGCGCCCTGGATACTTCCATGCCCAGCCGCTGGTGCTGACGCCACTGCAAATATCGCCGGCGCTGTCAATGGCCAGAAAATTGACCGTGCTGCCGACGCGCTCGGGGTCGGTGGCAACCTTGACCAGGTCGAGCAACGGCGTGCCTTCTGGCAGAGTGGCGTCAGCCTGGTCAGTCCCTAATGTTGTCAGCCGCCCCCGCCAAAGCTGACGGACTTCGTCGCTGAGCATCTCGCCCCATGCTTCCGCGCCGATCTCTCGGGCGAACCGTTCAGCGCCCTCGCCAGCCAGCAGCACATGCGGCAGCTTGCGCTCCATGACCTGCCGAGCCACCGAAATGGCATAGGGGAAGCCGCGCATCGCCGCCACCGCGCCACTATCCAACGTGCGCCCATCCATGATGCTGGCGTCCAGCTCAAGCTCGCCCAGGATATTCGGATAGCCGTTGTAGCCGACACTGTGCTCGTCGGGGTTGGCTTCGACCAGGCGCGTGCCGACCTCGACCGCGTCCATGGCGCTGGCACCGTCGCGCAGAGCCGCCATGGCGGGGCGCATGCCGATTGCCCCATTGTGGCTGGCGACGATCAACATAGCGCGTAAGCCTCGTACCAAGTCGCGTCAAATTGCGGCAGGGTGTAAAAGTCGCTCCAGGGACGAGCATCCCGCGCCGCGATCTCCAGCAGCGCATCCAGCCGCCGCGCCGCCACCTCCGCCATGAAGTTGGCTCGCGCCGCGCTGGACATAGTGGCTGCCTCTTTCCAAATAGCGCGCCCAGCCAGGAAGCCGCTCGCTCCAGCCGCGCAAGCCACCCGCAACTGCCGCTCGAATTGCGCAAAGTCCACCCCGGCGCTGAGCAGCACCCAAGGCACAGCCGATGCCGCGCTGACCTGCTCACAAGACGCCTGCCAAGCCGCTTCGTCCTGGTTGTGCGCGATGTCATGCGGAGCCTCCAGCTTGAGCACATCCGCCCCAATCCGCGATAGTCGGCGCGCTGTCTCAATGACGATTGCGGGCCGCGCCGCAGCGAATTCGGCGCTGGCTTTGGGTACCGCCGCGTCCAGGCTGTAGGACATCGGCTCCAGGAATACCGGCAGGTCGCAGGCATGACACCGGGCGACCACCTGCTTTATCAGCGCCTCCAGTTCCTCAGCCAGCACGCCGCTCTCAGGGTGATAATAGACCATGAACTTGACGGCATCCGCGCCAACCTGGCAGATCGTCTGCGCAGTCCAACTGGGGATTAGCTCAGTTTTGCGATAGCTGGAATCGCCGCTGTAGCCGCTCTTTTCCAGCGCCAGCAGCAAACCGGCGCGCGGGCTCATGCGCATTGCCGCGTCCATGCCATAAATCGGGTCAGTCAACACCGCGCTGGCTGATTGCGACAAGGCAGAAATGATCTCGGATTTGACCTGGCAAAGCTGCGCATAACTGGCTTGAGCGCCCATCATCTTGCGGTAGCTGCCGCGCTGGTCGAATGCCACGATGCCAAAGGTGTCGGCAGCGGGCAGGCTGACATTTCTTAAGCCGCGATAACGACCCGGGCTCATAGTAACGGACATGGCGGACCTTTCCTGTGCTTGGGCAAATGGCGCAGGTCATTTAACCACAAAGGCACAAAGGCACAAAGACTCATGACCAAGGGGGTTGTAGGGGTTTGCCAAGGCAAACCCGCTCAGCAGAACCAAGTAAATAATGAGACTTTGAATGCCCATTTACCCCCACCCCAAACCCCTCTGATCTTGCCCGCATTTCGTTGACAGGCAACT
>VXNO01000124.1 GCA_009840575.1 Chloroflexota bacterium
CCGCCCCTCAACGAGAACCAGCCGCTGCTATTGGTTGCCTTGGCTGCTATGTCGCTGCTGGTCTTGTTGGCTGTGCTCGCTTTATTGCTCTATTGGTGGTGGGAATACCGTGGCATGGGCGGCTTAAGTCCGATATCGCGCGCCTTTGCCCGCCTGGAACGTTACACGCAGCTCATCGGCATCCAGGTCGGCAGCCAGCAGACAACACTGGAAAAACGCCGCAAATTGCAAAGACATATCCCCGCCGCCCGCGAGAGCATCCGCACCATCAGCGATTTGTATACGCGCGAACGTTATGGTGGCGTTTCGCAGCATTCGGGCGATGAGGAGCTATATGCCGAATCGGCGGACAAAGCCTGGCAACGCACTCGCGGCAATATCTTGCGGCGTTGGTTGCGGCGGCGGCTGCCCAGGTTACGCCGCCATATTTAGCGCTTCTGCACAACAATAAAATGGGAAAGCGCCCAGAAATCCAGGCGTGTGCCTTCGCAATGTTGCAGCAAATCGCGCAGAGCCCGTGCCGGCGCGCCCAAACGCGCGATGATATTGTCGTAGCCGCCGAAGATGCGCTGCTGATGCAGGACACGGGCAGGCTCGTCGGCTAGCAATCGGCGCAGGTCGCGGGCGGTGTAGGCGCGCACATGGGGGGCGAGGCGGTCTCGCAGCGCCGACGGCAAGTAATTAATCAGCGGGCTGTTGCCAAAATAGTACTGTCCGCGCCAATAATGCCCGTGCGTTTCGAATGGATACCAGCGGTTGGGGCAGAATAGCAGGATGCGCCCGCCTGTCCGCGTAACGCGCAGCATCTCTTGCAGGCAGCGGCGGTCATCAGCGACATGTTCCAGCACTTCGTGAGATAGCACCGTATCAAAGCTGCCCGTGGCAAATGGGATATGCTCGCCAGCGGCTGTCAATGCGGGGATGTCGGCTGCGCGCGCGCTGCGAGCTCGTTCAAATTCGATATCGAAGCCATGCACATGGGGGCTGTAACGTTGACGGATCTGATGCGCATACATACCGACGCCACAGCCCGCCACCAGGACGCGCGCATCGTTCAGTTGCGCCCAGCGCGCCATCATCTGCAAGCGCCGCTCTTGCCCAGCCCGCCAGACATAACTTGGCTCACCCCGCAGCGCCGCTTGGTCAGAAGGCACCATGCACCTGGCTGGGTTCAGTTGCCTTGCGCCAGGGAAAGCAGGTACTGGTATAAATTGCGCGAGCCACTGTTGCTGAGGCGGTCGGTGGAATACTGGTGGCTGGTGCCTAGCTCGCCGCCCGAACGTACAAAGGTGATGAAATCTTCTTCTTGCATGGCAAATTGCAGCAAGCTCTTGCCTTGGCTTGTGCCTTCGCCATTTTCACCATGGCAACTGCCACATTCCAGCGCCTCATAACGCCCGCGACCACGTCCGACCAACTTCTCGTCCAGATCGATGCTGGCTGCCGGCGCGGCTTCGCCCGGTGATTCCTCAACCTCAAAAGCGCCTTCGGTGGTCGGCTGAATATAGGCGAAGGTGGGGAATGGCGTGCGCGTCGGCGGCGGGACGGTCGGCGTGGCGGCGGGACCGCTGCTGCAAGCAGACAAAATCGGCGCGAGGCACAGGCAGGCTATCAACCAGAAGATGCTCGAAGCTTTCATTGCCAGCCCCCCCATCAATCGCCCCGCGCCGGGTCCAGCGCTTCTTGCAAGCCATCGCCAACGAAGGTGAAGCTCAGCATCGTCAACGCCACCAGCAACGTCGGGAAGAGCGCCAGGTGATAATCGACGATGACGGTCGACGATTTCACGCTGCCCCCTACCATTTTACCCCAACTTGCGGTCGGCTCGGTGATGCCGATGCCCAAAAAGCTCAAGCCGGCTTCGGCAAAGATAGCCAGCGGCACGGCAAATGTAAAGGATACCAGCAAGGGCGTCAACGAGTTGGGCAAGATGTGCCGCGCGATGATCTGAAATTCAGACGCGCCCAGCGCCCGCGCCGCCTGTACAAACTCGGTTTCGCGGGTCTGCAAGAATTGCGCCCGCGAGATGCGCGCTGGCTCAATCCAGGAGGTGATCGCCAGCACAAAGATGACATTGCCCAAGCCCGCGCCGGTGATGCTGATGAGAAACATGGCGAAGAGCAACGGCGGGATGGCGGTGGCGATCTCGATGACGCGCAGGATGAAGAAGTCCCAGCCGCCGCCACGATAACCAGCCAGCGCCCCCAAGGGCACGGCAAAGGCAAAGGAGATTAGCGGCACCAACAAGCCGACCAGGAGCGATGTGCGCGCGCCGTAGATGAGCCGCGTCATAAAGTCGCGCCCGACGCCATCGCCACCCAGGATATGCGCCGGGTCTACAAACGGTCGCAGGCGCACGATGCTGAAGTCGACTTCGTTGAGCCCATAAGGAGCAATCATGTCGGCGAAGACGGCGGTAAATACCAGTAAGAAAAGCACCAGCGCGCCCAGCATAGCCAGGCGATTCTTGCGGAAGCGGCGCAGGGCATCACGCATCAGCGAGCGCTGTTCGAGCTCTTCCGCCTCCAGCGCAGGCGGACCGCTTTTCGCGCCGTCGGGCATGGCGTCAGGCTCCTTTGGTCTCGCCCAGGCGGATGCGCGGGTCAATGACGGTGTAGAGAATATCAGTTATCAAATAGGTCAAGCCCCAGAGCAGCGCAATCAACAGCACCAAGCCCATGATCATAGGATAGTCGCGGTTGAAGATGCTGGTAACAAAAAATTTTCCCAAGCCGGGCACGCCATAAACAACTTCAATGAAGAGCGAGCCGGTCAGCAGGTTGGGGATTTGCGGCAGCAGCACAGTAATCATGGGGATGAGGGCGTTGCGAAAGACATGGTTCAACGTGATGAAGCGCTCGGACAAGCCCTTGGCGCGGGCGGTGCGGATGAAGTCGGCGCTCAGCACATCGCTGAAGCTGGAGCGGGTATAGCGCGAGACCAAGGCGAGCGGCGCCAGCGCATAGGTCAAGACGGGCAAGAAATAATCCCAAGAAAGAATTGCCGCGCCGCCGGGCACGATGGGACCGATGATCCACTTGCTCTCCACGCCCCAGCCATTCTGAAAGCCAAAGATCAGCAAGAACCAGGTGGCGATGATGAAGTTGGGCACGGCGATGCCTGCGGTCGCCACGAAGGTTACTATATTGTCGACGAGACCATTGTGATGATAAGCGGCGATGATGCCCAGGGTGATGCCCAAGCCAAAGGAGAGCAGGATGGTATACAAGCCCAGTTGGAATGTAACGGGCCAGATGCGCGCAATCAACTCGGAGACGGGCGGGTTGCCAGCCACCGAAAAGGAATTGCCAAAGTCGAGCTGCAGGGCGCTGGTCAAGTAATTGATGTAGCGCTCGTGGATGGGTTTATCCAAGCCATATTTGCGCTCCAGGTTTTCCAGCGCCGCGCCGCTATAGCCGCGGTCAGCCAAGGTAAAAGGACCGCCCGGCACCAGATTCATCAAAACAAAGACCAACGCCGAGACGACCAGCAGCACAAAACACAACGAAAGCAATCGGCGCAGGATGTAACCGAGCATCAGCTAGGGGGATTCCTCTGTGTCAGGCGGGCTGCGCGGGGGGAAGTGGGAGCGAGCAAGCCCGCCCGCCCCCATCTGCGAGTCTTGCCAGCGGCTACTGGTTGCGATGCGTGTCGTAGTTCATGACCTCGTCGGTGATGTAATAATCACCCCAGCAGTGCTCGTTGCCCCAGTGCGTTGTCGCCAAGCCCTGGCGGTCGGGCTCCCAGCAATTGCCAGTCGCGCCCATGTAAGGCTGCCAGAGATCGCCTTGGATGCGATGCACGAGGAAGATGCCACCGACATCTTCAACCATGATGCGCTCGGCGTCCTGGTACATGGCGACGCGCTCGGCGACGGCACCGGTGAAGGAGTTGGCTTCACGCACGAGGCTGTCAAAGGCTTCGTTGCGCCAGGAATGCCGCCCGGTCGATACCCAAACGCCCATCATGTTGGCGGGGTCGAGGTAATCCATACCGTAGGAAACGCCGCCAAAGGTCAGGGTGGTCGGGCGCTCCAGCAGGCGTGTCATGTAATCCTGGAACTCCAGGTTGTTGACGGTGATTTCGACATTCAGGCACTGGCTGATGGAAGCGGCAGCGGCGATGAACCAATCCTGGATGAAGCCGGATTCACCGCGCAGCGCCAGTTCTTGCGCCGGGAAGCCCTCGCCACCGGGATAGCCAGCCTCAGCCAGCAAGCCTTGGGCGGCTTCGCAATCGTAATCCTGGATGTCCTGCAAGCCGGCGCTGTTGGAAGCGGGGAAGCCCGGTGCCAGGAAGGAATAGGCGGGGATGCCGACCGTCTCGCCGATGACATTCTCGACGATGCTTTCACGGTCCAGCGCCTTGGCGAATGCCAGACGGACATTGCGGTCGCTGAACGGCTCGGTGTAGGTGTCCATCAGCAGGTAGTCGGTGCGGAAGTCGCCGGCGTGCTGACGATAATTCGGACCCATGACCTCATCGGCGAAGATGACATCGAAGTCGGCGGGGCTGAGCAGGGACTGCCCGACCTGTTCGATTTCGTGATCCTGGAATGCCAGGAAGCTGCTGTTGAGCATATCGCCATAGACGAATTCCATGCGCCGCAGCCAGGGCATACGCGGGCCAACATAATCGGGGTTGGCTTCCAGCACGACGTGGCTGCCGGGCTCAAACTCGCGCAGGACAAAAGGCCCGGCGGATACATGCGTCTCGGGGTCGAGGATGTAGTCGGGGCCAATTTCCATCAGCGCCTTGGCTTGCATGGGGGGCCAGAAGAAGAAGGTGGCGGGCAGCGGCGGGAAGGGCGTTTGCGTGGTAACAGCGAGGGTGTTGTCGTCGACCGCGACCAGGCCGATTTCTTCGGGACCAATCTCGCCAGCGACCGCTTCGTCCCAGCCATCGATGATACCCAGCCACAGCCAGACGAAGTCGTAGGCGCTGTCGGGGTTGGCCATGTGCTGCCAGCTAGCGACCCAGTCATGGGCGGTTACCGGCGTGCCGTCGTTCCACATTTGGTCGCCACGCAGGTTAAATGTCCAGGTCAAGCCGTCTTCGGAGACTGACCAACTGCTGGCGGCGGACGGGATGACATTCATGTTGTTGTCCAATACGACCAGCGAATCGGAGAACTTGTCGAATGCGCCCGTGCTACAGATGCGCGAATAGACGGTCACGATCGAGGACAGCGAAGTCTCCTGGCGCGCCGAATCGCAGAGGTTGCGGTAGACCTGCATCTCATAAGGAGCGGCGTCGGCAGGCAGCTCGCGCCCATAGACATCGACATTGTCCTGCGCCAAGCCCGGCAGCGCAGCGACCAGCGCCAATAGCAGCGCCAACAAAATGAATACAGATTTCCTTGACATACGTACTTCCTTTCGTATAGGTAGATCGTTGGGTAAGGGTTTGTCGGCGGCTATTGTAGCAGCTTCCGAGCCAATCACAATCCGCGATAACCTTGCGCGCAGCAGGCCAATCGCGTCAAGTTATTCACCACAGAAGTAAGTGCAAGTAAGTCTTGCGACTTCAGCCCCCATCCCCCGGCCCCTTGCCCCAGAACGAGGGAAGGGGAGTTTTTCGAGCGATTCCGTAGTATTAAAGCCCCTCCCTCATTTTGGGGGAGGGGTTTGAGGTGGGGATAAAATAGGCATCAAAAGTCTCATTACTTACTTGGCATTATTGAGGAGACGAGGATACACAGAGGAGGCAGAGATTTGGTGTAGGGGCGGGCGGGCAAGCCTGCCTTGCGCCAAGCCTACTCTGGCGTCTCGCAGACCCCGAAGCTGTCTTTCATAAAGGCGGCGTGTGAATCAAATGCCGCCTGGTCGCCTGCTCCCCCCAGCCGCTGGTAGCTGCGGTCGCTGCGCAGGAGCCAGGAGTTTTTGGTATCGCGCAGGTCGGTCTGCAAGATGCGCAGCACCCGCCACTGGATGCGCGGGTCCAGGATAGGGAAGACGACTTCGACGCGGTTTAGCAGGTTGCGGCGCATTAAGTCGGCGCTGCCCATATACAGTCGCTGCTCTGGGGGCGCGTTGCGAAAATAATAGATGCGGCTGTGTTCCAGGTAGCGGCCCACGATGCTCTTGACGGTGATGTTTTCGCTGAGCCCGCGCATGCCGGGTCGCAAGCAGCACAAGCCACGCACAATCAGGTCGATCTTCACGCCGGCTTGGGATGCCTGGTAGAGCTTCTGGATGACGCGGTCTTCTTCGAGTTGGTTCATCTTGAAGATCAGCCGCGCATCGCCGCCGTCGCGCGCCACAGCGATCTCGTTGTCGATCAACCCCAGCAGGTTGTCACGCAAGTATTCGGGCGCGACCAGCAGCCGTTGATAGCGGGTATTGGGCGCGTAGCCGGTCAGCCGGTTGAACAAGCGCGAGGCATCGTCGGCCACGGCGGGGTTGCTGGTGAACAAGCCGATATCAGCGTACAAGCGCGCGGTACTTGCATTGTAATTGCCCGTGCCCAGATGCACATAACGTCGCAAGCCGTCCCGTTCTCGGCGCACCACCAGCGATATCTTGGCGTGTGTCTTGACTGACAGTTCTTCCACGCCATAAATGACATGCACGCCTTTCTCTGCCAGCGCAGTGACCCACTCCAGGTTGTTCTCTTCGTCAAAGCGCGCCTTCAGCTCCACCAGCACGGTGACCTGTTTTTCATTGTCGCGCGCTTCCAGCAAGGCGTTGACGACCGGCGAGTTCTTGCCGACGCGGTACAGAGTCGTCTTGATCGCCAGCACCTGCGGGTCGCGGGCGGCGCGTTTGAAGAAATCCTCGACCGGCGCGAAGGAATCATAAGGCAGATGCACGATGACATCCTGCTTGCGGATGACGCCGAAGAAGTCGTCGGATTGGGCGAAGGGCTTGGGCAGGCGCGGCGTATAAGGCGGGTCTTTCAGGTCCGGGCGCTCGACTTGCAGCAGCTCGAAGAGGTCGGCGGAGCCCAGCTTGCCATCGATGCGGAAGACTTCTTGCGTGGTGGGCAATTCCAGCGAACTTGTCAAGCGATTGAGCATGCGCTGGCTGATGACTTCCGGCACGCCCAGTCGCACCACCGAGCCAAAGCGCCGCTCGCGCACGCCCTGCTCGATGATCGATTTCACATCCAGCAAGTCCTCTTCCCATTCGTGCTCGTAATCAATATCGGCATTGCGAATGATGCGGAAAGGAAAGGCTTCGCGGATCGTCATGCCGGGGAAAAGCTCCTCCAAATAATCGGCGATGATGTCTTCCATCCACAAAAATCGATAGCCATCGTGCGCATTGCCCGTGTAGGTTTGCAGCACATTTTCCAGCCTGACGATGCGTGGCAGCGAGCCATGCGGCACCTTGACGCGCGCGAAATCGATGCCGTTGTTCATGTCGCCATTTTCGCGCTCCAGGTACACGCCCAGGTTGAGGCTCAGGTTGGAGATGAAGGGGAAGGGCCTGGCGTGGTCGACCGCCAGCGGCGTCAAGAGCGGGAAGACCTCGGCGCGAAAATAATAGCTGATGGCGTCACGCTCGCTTTGGTTGAGCTGGTCGGTGTTGATAAAGTGGATGCCTTCGCGCTCCAGCAGGTCAAATATCTCGCGCCGCAGCCGCCGTTGCCGGGCGATGAGCGCGGTTACTTCCGAGCGGATCTTCTGCAGCAACTGCAAAGGTGCCATGCCATCGGGGCGCATGGTGGGATTGTTGACTTGCAGCTTTTGGAAGTACGCGCCGACCCGCACCATGAAGAATTCGTCGAGGTTGTTGCCGACGATGGCGATGAACTTGACGCGCTCCAGCAGTGGCGTCGATTCATCTTCCGCCAGCGCCAGCACGCGCTTTTGGAAATCGATTGTGCTCAGTTCGCGGTTGATGAAGTTATGGGATGTGAGCTGTGGCAACCCGCCTGCTTCAAGCTCGCTCATAGAAAAGTCCGCCTGCCTTGCCAAAGATGCTGTTGCTATGTTACACGAAACATCCGCGCTTGGCGAATATCGCCTCGCAACCGCGCGCATATTCTCCGCGTATACTTGGCATAAGCAAAGGCAGGGGACGAACGAAGATGAATATTAAAATCGGCATTGGGCTGCTTATCACGCTGCTGCTGGCGCTATTTTTGCTGCCGGGCATGGTTTTTAAGGTGGTGGGTTTGATCGTGTCGCTGCTCGTCTGGGGCGTGAGCGGCTACCTGGCGGGCAAGCTGCTGCAGGGGCAAGGGTATGGCTTGCTGGGCAATATCGCGCTGGGGCTGGTCGGCGGCGTGGTCGGCTCGATCCTGGTGGCGATTTTTGGCATCACCGGCCTGGTGAAGCTGCCTTTCATCGGCGGTATTTTAGTGGGCGCGCTGGGCTCGGTGGTGGTGGTGGTCGTGGCGGGCTTGCTGTATGGGAATGGCGAGACGGAGTGATGTGGCGCTAGAGATTGCCTTGGTTCACCCAGATTTGAAACTCCACCATCGAAAATATATGCAGGAAGTTGTCGCGCTGCATATAGCGCAACCAAGCCAGCGCGCCGGGACGGTAGCCGCCACCATCTATCACAAGAATGGTATCGTACTCCGAAGCGTAGACATTATGCACAAAATAGGGAAATTTTTCATCGACTGTGCCACCGACTTGCTGCCATTTCGCTTCAATGACTAATCCCTCGCTCCATTTCTCGGGATGCACGAGCAGGAAATCGCACTTTAGCGGCGTGCCATAAATCGTCGTGCCGATCTTTACTTGACGCGCATAACCGGCTTCGTCTATATCTTGCGAGCGGAGCAGACGCTTTTTATCCTTGACCTTCTGAAAGCCGCAATCCAGCAAGATATTTTCAATGAAACGTTCCAGTCGATTGCCAGTCAGGTTCGCCTGCCTGCCTTGCGTCTGCGCCATCAGCCCTGCTCCTCCGCCAATGTCTGCAAAGCATCCGCGGCGACTCGCAACCCGTGCCTGTATCCTTCGTCAAAACCGCGCTCCCAGGCGCAATAGGCGCATTTATGCCGTCCAGCGCCTGACTGATTTTCCGGCAATATCTTCATCATCTCATCAAGTTTTCTTCGATAGATTTCGTTACGTATTCCAGCGTGCCTTGCGCAATCATTCGCCATCCGTTTCCTTCCCATAATTCCTTATCAGCAGCTCATTGATAGCGCCACGCCCGGTTGGATTGCGGTTGACCATGCGTGGCGCTTGCATCACCTCAATGCGAAAAGGCGCATCGGCATACAGCGCGCGAACAAGCGGCGTATCGCTGTTGGACAGCATGAAAAACACACCCCGCTCATGCAGGCAGCGGCAAAGATCGCGCAGCGCCTTGTGTTCGCCTTCGCCAAAATCGTCTTGGGCGTACTTCGTGAAGCCGCTGCTCGTCTGTGTGTGATAAGGCGGGTCGAAGTAAACGAAATCGTCTGTGCATGGGGCAATATCGCAGAAGTCGCATAGAGTAATCTCGACAGCTTGCAATGACACATGACAAGCGCGAAGGTCCTCAGGCTGGCAGATGGCAGGATTCTCGTAGCTGCCGATAGGAACGTTGAATTCGCCTTTGGAATTGACGCGCCACAAGCCGTTAAAGCAGGTCTTGTTGAGGTAGATGAAGCGAGCGGCGATTTCTACGCGGTCGTCAAGTTGATGCTGGCTGCGGATGTGGTAGTAGTAGCCTTTGTTGTGCTTTGCCGCGTATTCGCGC
The DNA here is from genome assembly GCA_009840575.1 of Chloroflexota bacterium. GTDB lineage: Bacteria > Chloroflexota > Anaerolineae > Aggregatilineales > Phototrophicaceae > UBA6055. Next base: position 9,648 of record VXNO01000124.1, read on the forward strand.
AGCTTGGCGATTAGTGGCTCGGGGTCGCGCTGGATGACCTGGTAAGTGATGATGAGGTCGAAGTTGACATCACTTAAGAATGCCTGCCCCCCGCCTATATCAATTATTCCTTTATTGTTCAGGGTGTAGAACAGCGCGCCACCACCGACGAAGGGTTCATAATAATTCTTAAACTGCGCGGGGACTCGGCGCAGCAGCTCAGGCAACAGGCTACGTTTGCCACCCACCCATTTTACGAAGGGCTTGGCGCGTTGAAAATTCGGAAGCGTTGGTTGCGACATGCAGCCTACAGGCATCAACAAAGCAGTACATTTGATCTATACGATCGTTTCGGCGGCTTGTCAAGCGACGCAAAATCCTAGAATCCAAATCTCGAATCATCTGTGCTATACTTCCGCGAAACCTTGACCGACACAGCAACGCGCGAAGGAACATCCATGCCCTCGCCCAGCAAAGACATGCTTCTCGATTGGTATCGGCAAATGGCGCTAATCCGCGAGTTTGAAGAAACCTGCCACCAGCTCTATCTGCAAAAGCGCATCACCGGCGTCTACCTGCATTTATACAGCGGGCACGAAGCCAGCGGCGTCGGCTCGATGGCGGCGCTGCGCAAGAGCGACCATGTTATCACTGCCTATCGCGACCATGGCATCGCGCTGATCCTGGGCATGGACGCCAATGCCGTCATGGCAGAGATGATGGGCAAGAAGACCGGCGGCAGCGGCGGCAAAGGCGGCTCCATGCACCTGGCTTCGGCGGCGCACAATTTTTGGGGCGGCTATGCGATTGTGGGCGGGCACCTGCCCCTGGCGGCTGGCATCGCCCTGGAAGCCCGCTATCGTGGCAAAGACGATGTAACCATGACCTACGTCGGCGATGGCGCGACCAACAACGGCTATTTTCATGAATCGCTGAATATGAGCGCAATATGGGACTTGCCCGTTATCTGGATTATCGAAAACAATGGTTATGGCATGGGCACAGAAGTCGAGCGCGCCAGCGGGCAGACCGAGCTGCACCGCAAAGCCGCAGCCTATGGCATCAAAGACTTCGGGCGCGTGGATGCCCAGGATGCTTTGGCTGTGTATGAAGTAGCCAGCCAGGCGGTGGCTTATGCGCGTGCGCATGGCCCCGCCGTCATCGAGCATATTACCTATCGGTATCGCGGGCACGGCGTATCCGACAAGCAATATGATTCCCGCGATGACATGTCCGCCGAGCTGCGCCAATGGATGGACGAGCGCGAACCCCTCAAGATTCTGCGCGACCGCATTCAGGCGCAATTCGGCGATGTCAGCGAAACCTTGTCGGCGCATGAGGAATCCGCCCGGCAGATCGTGGCGCAATCGGTGGAATTTGCGGAAGCCAGTGACCTGCCGCGTGGGCGCGACGCGCTGCTGAGCAACACTTATGTTGGCTCGCCGCTGGTCTACAAGACGTCCGACAGCATCGGCGCGGGCAGCGACTGAACGAGAATGAGGACGCGATATGGCAGTTAGAAATGTCGCCATGCGGGAGGCCATCCGCCGGGCGCTACATGAAGAAATGCTGCGCGACGAAGCGGTCTTTGTGATGGGCGAAGAAGTCGCCTATTGGCAAGGCACTCACCGGGTTACGCGCGGCTTTTTGGAAGAATTTGGCGAGCGACGCGTGCGGGATACGCCCATCAGCGAGATGGCCATCGGTGGCGTCGCCGTGGGCGCGGCGATGGCTGGCTTGCGGCCGGTCGCCGAATTTATGACCATCAACTTCGCTTTCCTGGCGCTGGACGCCATCGTCAACCACGCGGCAAAAGTGCGTTATTTCTTTGACGGCATGTTCAAGGTGCCGCTGGTCTATCGAGCAGCCAGCGGCTGGGGCAACCAAGCCACCGCCTCGCATTCCCACGCGCCGGAGCCGATCTTCGCCCACTTCCCGGGCATTTATGTCGGCTGCCCCTCCAATGCCCTGGATGCCTATGGCATGTTAAAAACCGCCATTCGCGATGACAATCCGGTGCTCTTCAGCGAGAGCATCGCGCTCTACCCCAAACCGAGCCCGCTGCCCGACGCGAGTGACGAGGCTGCCCAGGACGACTTGCTCGTGCCTATCGGCAAGGGCGATATCAAACGCGCGGGGACGGATGTAACTTTGGTGGCCTATGCGCGCGGCGTGGACTGGTCGCTGCAAGCGGCGCGGGCATTGGCGCGGGATGGTATCGAAGCGGAAGTGGTCGACCTGCGTTGGCTGCGTCCGCTGGATATGGCGCTGGTCTACAAGAGCTTCAAAAAGACCAACCGCTGCGTCATCGTGGAAGAATCGCTGCCCATGTACAGCTTCGGCAGCGAGATTGCGGCGCTGCTGCAAGAGAATATGTTCGATTATATGGACGCGCCCATCAAACGGGTGGCGGCGGAAGATGTGCCCCTGCCCTACTCCAAAGAGATTGAATTGCTGGCGCTGCCCAACGCGCAGAAGGTGGTCGACGCGGTCAAGGAGATTGTCTAGTATGGCGCAGGAAATCAAATTGACGATGGACGGGCTGCTCATCAACTGGCTGAAAGAGCCCGGCGACCAGGTCAAAGCCGATGACGTCATCGCGGAATTCGAAGCCGACAAAGCCACGGTCGAAGTCGAAGCGGGCATCGCCGGCGAGTTGCTGGAATTGCGCGTTGAGCCGGGCGACGAAGTGAACGAAGGCGCTGTCATCGCTGTGATTGGCGCGCGCGGTGAGGAATTGGCAGTTGCCGATCCAGCCGCTGCGCCCACTCCAGCTCATCCAGAAGCCGCCCCAGCCCCAACAGCCGCCAATGGCAGCGCGATGACCGCCGATGGGCGCATCAAAGCATCGCCGCTGGCAAAGCGCATCGCCGCCGACCGAGGCATCGACCTGCGCCGCGTGCAGGGCAGCGGACCTGGCGGGCGCATCGTCAAAGCCGACCTGGAAAATTGGACTGCTCCACCGAGCCTGCCCGAACTCCCGCCCGCTCCAGCCGCCGCTGTTGGTCAAGCCACCTGGGGCAGGCTGCCCGAAGAAGATGTGGAAGTCGCCCCGCTGAGCCGCATGCGCCGCGCCATTGCCGATGGCACAATCAAAAGCAAGAGCAATACGCCGCATTTTTATGTTACGATCGAAGTCGATGTCGAGCCGCTGCTGGCTCTGCGCAAGTCCATCAATGCGGCGCTGGCGGGACGTAGCGTCAAGGTCAGCGTCAATGACATGCTCATCAAGGCGCTGGCGCTGAGCCTGCTGGAGTTCCCCAATCTCAACAGCCATTATTATGGCGACCGCTTTGTGCGGCATCTGCGCGTCAATATCGGCGTGGCGGTGGCATTGCCCGATAACGGCTTGGTCAATGTGGTCTGCGCGGATGCCGACAAGCGCAGCCTCAGTGAACTGGCGCGCGCCAACAAAGCCATGTACGAACGGGCGCGCGCCGGCAAGATCAAACCCGAAGATATTCGCGGCGCGACCTTCACCATCAGCAATATGGGTCCGTATAACATCAAAGACTTCTCAGCCATCATCGCCACGCCCGAAGCGGGGATTTTGGCAGTGTCTTCGGCGCAGCGCGTGCCGGTCGTGCTGGATGATGGTACACTCGGCGTGGGTACACGCATGAATATGACGCTGAGCGTCGACCACCGCGTCAGCAACGGCGCGGAAGGCGCGGCATTTTTGAATCACCTGCGCGGCTTGATTGAAGAGCCGCTGGGCTTGTTGGATTTAGATAATGTATAGAATAGGTGAGGTAAATCATGGTTACCAACAAAGAATATATTCAACTGCTAGAAGAAACTGCAAAGCATATTGAGAACGAATTTTACGCTACAGCAATAATTCGCTCATCATTTGGCATAGAGAAGTTACTCATTGACCTTTTAGACCTACTATGTATGGACTTGGTAGAGATTGACAAGCAGCGTGCGAATGACTTAAAGGAAAAATGGCGGCAAATAAGGCAGAAGCACGGTGCCGATACTTCGATTCAAGTTCTGAAAGAAACTTACAAGCGGCATAACATTTTCAGTCAATTGACTGAAATCTACGGATTCGTATTCACGAAGTTTACTTCTGAAACTTTGGGTGCAACCCAGTATCTGCGCAACCAGGCAACGCATACAATTGTTCCCCAGAACAAGGCAGACGCGAATATCGTACGCAACCGTTTCGTTCAGTTGCTTATTCAGACCCATCGATTGCCCGAAGGCTGGGAAACTAAACAGAACGGAGAGACTGAAACTATTGAGGACACCAACGCCGCCACTTCGCCGATGCAGAGCTTAGCCATGAGCTGGCGGGACAAGTGGGAAACGCTCATTACAGAGTGGCTTAAGGAAACCGATAATCTGTCAGACAAAGTGCTGGTCGGTTCGCTGGTAGATTTGTTGATATTGGTCAACGGACTAGTATCCGACGACCGTGTTCCAGCAGAATACCACCCAAAATTGATGCTTGCCATAAGCTTCGTCATTTCGTCTGCCGACCTCATCCCGGACGAAGAAGGCAAATTACACACATTGAGAGATGATGTGGCAGTACTGACATTTACTCTACAGTGGCTACTCCGCGAAGCCGATATCCCTGTGGAAGTCTTAAATGAACACTGGATACAAGATGTCGATCCTGTCGAGACCATCAATTATTTGGGACAGCATATACGCACAAGCCACCACGAGTTGTTTTATGACCATGAATGGCGGGCGATCAAGCCGGTGGCTGAGCACGGACCAGAGGCATTGTGGAATAGCAACTTAGTAGATAGCGCGTCACCCCCAGACGATCTGTCTAATGTGTATGAGTTGATACACGAATTTGAAGACGCTGATGAATGGGACAGCAGTTGGCGCAGCCGCATCAATGACTGGGTCAGAAGGCACAGCAATACAGCCATTGCCGATGTGGTTATGCTGGCACCCGACTTATTGATCTTTACCACTAGACTATTGCGTGACGAGCGGATTAGCGCCCAGGCAAAAATAAGGCTGCTTTCCGTAGTTACCTATGTCCTCACACCATTAGACTTGATACCGGAAGCGTTAGTTGGCGTAGTCGGCTTGACTGATGATGTTGGCGCGCTCGTTTTGATTGGCTTGTGGCTGACCGAAACAATAAAAGTTGATGAGGATATTTTGCGAGAACATTGGCCCCGTGAGAGCGCCCCTGTCGAAGTTTTACGCAATCTACACCGACGTATGTCCCAAGTCGAATCTATTTTCGGGGAGCATACAGGAATCTGGCATCAGCTTCGCCAACGATTCTTTGAAGATGAAAGTGGAAAGCAAAGCATTGTTGAGCGAATCCGTCGTTTGCTGCGTAGGTCTTAAGCCTAGATAGCCGCGCACAAAACGAGTATGCCCCGCCGAGTTCTCTTCATCGCCGCGCTGCATCATCCGCAGCAGCTACTTGCTGACATCGCCGCCGCGCCCGACCCCGCCAGCCCGCCGCTCTTCCCACGTAGCATGGGGCAGCATGGTTGGGAGCGGGCATTCCGCCAGGCTGGCTATACGGTCTCGGTATTCTGGCGCAACCTGCCCGGCTTCGGCTCGCGGGATATCGCCCGCTTGCGACAAGATAAATTCAGCGACGGCTGGACGGCCCGCAAAGTCCTCAGCGCGCTCAACCAGCGCATCCCGCCATCCCTGCAGCCGGATATACGGCGGCGCAATAGCCTGCTGCTGGCTGCGGCGAATCGATTCCAGCCCGATATCATTTGGCTGTCTGGCGATAACCGCGAGATCACCCCGGCGACTCTGGCGCGGCTCAAAAGCGAACATGGCTGCAAGCTAATCTATGTCAGCGGCGTCTCGCCCATCGTATTTTCCAATCCCAACGAGCGGGCGGCGGCGCGGCTATACGACCTGGTACTGGTCAACGATTATTATCATGGCGTGCAGTGGCAAGAGCTGGGCGCGCGGCGCATGGCCTGCTTGCCCTATGTGGCGGTCGACCCGGCTCTGCATGTACTCCAGCCCCTAACGAAAGCGCCAGACGAAACCCTGTGCGACATCGGCTTTGTGGGCACGTTGCTGCCGCATCATCTCTACAGCGAGCGGGTGGCGGCGCTGGAAAGCCTGCGCGACTTTGACCTGGGCATCTGGAGCATTCACGAGCTGCCCGAGTCGCTGCGGGCGCATTATCGCGGGGCGGCGCTGGGCGATAGCATGTTGCAAACGTTGTCGTCGGTCAAAATCTGCGTCAATGTACATGGTGACTTTATGCGCTACGGTGGCAACATGCGGCTCTTTGAGGCGGCGGCGCTGGGCGCATTCCAAATCGTGGATGACCGCCCCGGCCTGCGCGAATGGTTCACAGTCGGCGAGCATCTGGAAGTCTTCCGCGATGTGGACGAGCTGCGCGACAAGGTCGAGTATTACCTGGCGCATGACGATGAACGGCTGCAGGTGGCGGCGGCGGCGCGCGAGCATGTATTGAAAAAGCATACCTACGCGCAACGGCTGGCGCGGTTTGAGGAGTTGTTGGGGAAGATTTGATCCCAGGAGCTAGCGCAACTTTTTTCTTATTTCTGCGTATAAATATCTGGTAGTGGTCACTTGGTAAGTGATGCGACCTCGCGATTGTATTCAATGAT
>VXNO01000034.1 GCA_009840575.1 Chloroflexota bacterium
ACGCGATAAATGTTTTGCGCAATATCGCTACGCCGCCGCCTGTCGCCGGCAAGCTATCCCATGCTTGCACTTGAAGCTGGTCTCGGTCGGGTTGCTTTTTGATGAATGCTCGGCAATCAAGGTCGTCAATCTGCGCAACATGGTCTTCGCCACGCATAATCACATATTGCCGTTCTGCAATTATCTTCATTGCGCTACACTCCCGCACCGTTCGGGTTATCGCGACCCCTGACCAGGCTAGCTTCTCTTTCCGCGTTCTCAGCCCACATTCTATCACGAAGGGCGGTTTGCCGACCATAGGGGCTGTCAAGCCAGGCGCGCCACTCCTCTTTTGTCCGAATGGACGGGGTCAAGTGGACGTCGAAGCTATTCCAATCGCAAAACCAATCCCCGTTTAGAGATAAATAGCCGCCCACATCGACCAGCCAAATCGTAAAATCATCATTGGCGCTGCCAAGTTCCAAAACCCTCTCGACTTCGGCAATAGTCATTGCAGTGTCAACCATCCCTAGCGGATTACCATTCCAGACCTTAAACATCGTCGTCATCGTCAATCTCCTCGTACTGGTCAACTTCTATCTCTACGATTGAGCCGTCTGTCCGCCGTCCACGAATTTTTTCAACCCCTACCTTTCGTATTTTATGATGCGTCCGCATAATCCATTCTTTTTCGCTTGTGTCGTAACTGGATACGCCTCTAATGCCAACATACGCGCCACCCTTTCGCGGTATAATTTCTAATACTCTACCTTCTCCCTCTTTGCCGATTTTCGCAAAATTCATCGCAACGCCAATATCCAATGAAGTTGACGTAAGCGGGTCAATCTTTACAACCTCGCCAATCTCCCTAGTTCTTAGATGCTCTGCCCACTCCCCCGTATTGCCGCGCCAAACTACCCGCGGCGGCGGCTTGCCTCTATATTTTGCGATATAATTTTCTAAAAGGTCAATCTTAATTTCAGTCTGTTGTACTTTGAATTTACTCCAGCCTTTTATCTTGCCCAAAGCATAATCTCTAAGTTGAACATATCCATTGTGTGTAAAATCCCTCACGAACGCCAATTCAGCCATTTATACATAATATGTATGCGAATATACTTGGAATCGAGCAACCGTTTGCGTGTCTTAGCGCCAGCGAAAATGATCGGCAGTCCACCACAATTCAGCGGGCGACCCAATGGCTCACCCCTACATTACCTTGCTTTTGAGATGATCGTTCCGACCCCGCAGTCGCAGCGAATTGCTCACCACGAAGACGCTGGAAAAAGCCATCGCCGCCGCCGCGAACATAGGGATGAGCAAGCCCAGCATCGCTACAGGAATCAGCACGATGTTGTAGATGAAAGCCCAGAAGAGATTCTGGTGGATGGTGCGCAGGGTCGCTTTGCTCAAGTCGATCGCCGTTGGCAGCGCGCGCAGGTCGCCACTGACCAATGTAACATCGGCGGCTTCGATAGCGATATCCGCGCCCGCGCCAATGGCAAAACCGACATCGGCTTGCGCCAGCGCCGGCGCGTCGTTCACACCATCGCCGACCATGGCCACGCGCTTGCCATCCCGTTGCAACTGCTGGACGGCGGCGGCTTTATCAGCCGGCAGCACCTCAGCCAGCACGCGCTGGATATCGAGTTCGCTGGCGATGGCGGCCGCGGTCTGCTGGTTGTCGCCGCTAATCATCGTCACTTGCAAGCCGCGGTTTTGCAGGGTCTGTACGGCGGCTTTGGCGCTGGGCTTGAGTGTATCGCCGAGAGCTAGCGCGCCCGCCAATTCGCCCTTCAGCGCCAGTAGCACGACTGTCTGTCCACGCGCTTGCAGCTGGGTGATTTCGCTATTTAATGCCGAGAGGTTGATGCCGCGCTCGCGCAGGAATCGCGGGCTGCCCAGCGTCACTGTCACGCCGTCTATGCTGGCCACTATGCCGCGCCCGGGATGCGCCGCAAATTCATCCAGCGGCAATAAGCCCAGTTCCCGCTCGGCAGCGGCAGAAAGCACCGCCTGCGCCAGCGGATGCTCACTGGCGGCTTCGGCAGAGGCGGCGTATTGCAGCACGCACTCGGCAGCGATTTTTTCTGTCGTTAGTAGCGCGGTCAGCTCTGGCTTGCCTTGCGTAATTGTGCCGGTCTTGTCCAATAGCACAGCGGTCAACCCGGCGCTGCGTTCGAGGGCTTCGCTATCGCGGAAGAGGATGCCTTGCTCTGCGCCGCGTCCGCCGCCGACCATGATGGCGGTTGGCGTGGCCAAGCCCAGCGCGCAGGGACAAGCGATGACGAGCACGGCAATCATATTGAGCATCGCCACCGGGAAGCTCGCCGCGCCGATGAAGAGCCAGCCCAGCAGGGTGATGACTGCCAGCAAAATGACCACGGGCACAAAATAAGCGGCAACGCGGTCGGCGGCCGCCTGGATAGGCGCTTTGCTGGCTTGGGCACGCATGACCAGTTCGATCATCTGCGCCAGCATGGTGTCTTTGCCGATGCGCTGCGCCTCGATGACCAACCTGCCCTGCTGGTTGATGCTGCCTGCGATGACCTCATCGCCAGTCGATTTGTCGATCGGCAAACTCTCGCCGGTCAGCAGAGATTCATCCACCGCCGAGCTGCCATCCAGAACCAGCGCGTCCACCGGCAGACGCTCGCCCGGCTTGACCAGCAGCTTGTCGCCAATGATGACTTCGTCGATGGGGATTTCGACCGCTTGATCGTCGCGCAGCAATGTCGCGGTCTTCGGCGCGAGCTTGATGAGCTGTTTGATGGCGGCGCTGGTGCGACTCTTGGCGCGCGCCTCCAGCAGCTTGCCCAACGTAATCAAGGTGAGGATGACCGCCGCCGACTCGAAATAATCGGACTTGCCAACCACATCGGAAAAGCCGAGCAGGATCCCCAGCAGCACAATCAAGCCATAGCCATAAGCCGCCAGCGAACCCATCGCCACCAGCACATCCATATTCGCCGAGCCATTGCGCAGCGACTTCAGCCCCCCGCTGACATATTGCCTGCCCAGCGCGAAGACCACCGGCGTGGCCAACGCGCCGAATGCAAAGAGCCAGCTATCATCATGCAGCCAGGCGAAATGCTCGCTCAAAAATGGTGACTGATGCAGGAAATGGCGGGCCATGCTCAGGATGGTCAAGGGGATGGTGAAGATCGCGCCGATAAGCAGCAGCCGTTCTTGACGCGTGGTTTCGGCTCGGCGGGCGGCGGCTTCAGCATCTTCTGGCGCATCGGCGGCTTGGGTATCAATTATTCCGTAGCCGGCTTGTTCCAGCGCGCGCGCGAAATCGCCAGTCCGCGCCAATGTGGGCAGGTAGGACAAGCTGGCGCTATCGTTGGCGAGGTTGACAGCCACCTCCAGCACGCCATTGACCCGTTTCAAGGCGCGCTCGACATTGCCAGCGCACATGGCGCAGGTCATGCCGGTTACCGCCAAGTCTATGGACGCCGCCACCACACCGTAGCCGGCGCGTTCCAATCGAGCTGCCAGGTCGGCAGGCGATACCGCGCTGGTTTCATAGGCTACCCTGGCTTCTTCGGTGGCCAAGTTGACGGTGGCGCTTTGCACGCCATCCGCCCGTTTCAAGGCGCGCTCGACATTGCCGGCGCACATGGCGCAGGTCATGCCGGTTACCGGTAGGGTGATTTGCCTGCTGCTCATGATAGGCTCACGCTGGTATGCAGATTCACATCAATTGTACATGCAAGAGTGCATTTGCAGCGAAAGCATTGTGTTTGAAAGACGCGGACATTAGTTGCGGTCGTACAATTCCAGCAGGATGCCGCCGGTACTGGCTGGATGCACAAAAGCATAACGCCTGCCGTCGCGCTCGCGGGGGGTATCGTTGATCAGCTCAATGCCCTGCGCAGCTAGTTCATCCAGCTTGACATCCAAATCGGGCACCTCCAGGCAGAGGTGATGCAGGCCGGGCCCGCGCTTGGCCAAATAACGGGCGACGCCATTGTCTTGCTCTAGCGGTTGGATCAATTCCAGCCGCGCCGCGCCAAGTTGCAAGAAGGCGATTTCGACCCCCTCGTCCGGGATGGTCTGCGCCGCGTCCGACGGCAATCCCAACTGCCCGCCCCAGAAATCCAGCGCTGCACCCAGGTCTGCCACGACCAAAGCGATGTGATTCAAGCTGGGTTTCTCTACTTCCATCTTCGCTAACGCTCCTGCGGCAGCCACATGCAACAAGTTGAATGGTATACTAGGTGGCAGGATGCGCAAGGGCTTGCATCAATGATGGGGCGAGACTCTGCGCATGGCATCGCTCGTGAGGAATTGGAGTTGCGATGAAAGCGGCAGTATTGACGAGGCACGGCGGCGCGGAAGTCGTCGATTATAGAGGTGACCTGCCGGTGCCTGAAGTCGGCGCGGGCGAAGTGCGGGTGCGCATCAAAGCGGCGGCGCTGAATCGGCTCGACCTGTGGGTGCGCGCGGGCTGGCGCGGGCTGGCGCTGGACTTCCCGCATGTGATCTGCGCGGATGGCGCTGGCATCGTGGATGCGCTTGGCGCGGGTGTTACCGGCTTCGCGCCCGGCGACCGCGTCTGCATCGACCCGACTATCGTGCCGCCCGATGACCCTGCCTTGCGGACCGGTTTGGAAAATCAGACGCGCATCGCCATCCTGGGCGAGCATCACAGCGGGACAGCCGCTGAGTATGTGGTCTTGCCACAGCGCAACTTGCTTAAGATGCCGGCTGGCTTCGACTTTGGCGAGGCGGCGGCGGTCGGCTTGGTCGGCGTGACTGCCTGGCATTCGCTGATCACCCGCGGCGGATTGCAGCCCGGCGAAACCGTGCTGATTGTCGGCGCGGGCGGCGGCGTCAACAGCATCAGCATACAGATTGCCAAGCTGGCGGGCGCGCAGGTCTTCGTGGTGGGCAGTAATGCCGAAAAATGCGCCCAGGCAGAGAAAATCGGCGCGGACATCACCATAAACCGCGAGCACGATCCGCAATGGTCGCGCGCGGTTGCCAAGCTCACCGGGCGGCGCAGCGTGGATGTCGTGGTGGATAATGTCGGCGCGGCTACATTAGGGCAAAGCATGCGCGCTTGTCGCATCGGCGGGCGCATCCTGATTGTCGGCGGCACCAGCGGCTATGGATTTGACTTGAATGTGGCGCAGCTTTTCACGCGGCATATCTCGCTCATCGGCAGCACCATGGGCCCACATCAGGATTATGAACGATTCATGCAGCAGGCATTCGCGGGTCGCATCCAGGCGGTCATCGGCGCGCGGCTGCCCCTGCATGAGGCGCGCCAGGCGCAGACTCTGCTGGAGAATAATGCTGTCTTCGGCAAAATTGTGCTTGAAATCTAAGCGAGGCTTGAGCAGCGACAGCCGCTTTGCCATGTATAGACAATGAATTCAGCATACAGCGAGATGAGTCAGCTACCGGCGCGCCTGGGTTTGAGCGACCTGGCGACAGCGGCGCGCGGCTCAGGCGTGGTCTCCGCGCTGGAAGTGATCGTCTATCAAGGACAGCGGCAGTTGCGGCATTCGGTCGCGCGAGTCATCGAGACGCACCTGGGCGCGGTTGATTTGCTTGTTGCTTATGAAGGCATTGATTTGTCGCCGCTGCGCATGAGCCTGGAGCGCGGTCAAATCGAGCCGCTGCACAAGGCGCTGGACGCGGCGCGCTTCAGCCGGCTGCGCGACCAGCCTGGTCTCTCCAGTGACGAATCGCCGCTGTGGCTGGTGCAACGCGCGACGGGGGCGCATCTTCACGGCATCATCCTGGCGCCAAACAAGCCGGAACCGCCGTTCTCGCGCATTGTCAACGCCATCGATGCCTGCCTGCCCGCCGCGCTGCGCGAGCTGCCGCTGAGGTGATGAAGGAACACGGGAAAATGCGCGAAGTCGAAGTCAAGCTGCATAGTCCCGACCTGGCGCTTGTGCAGCGCGCGCTGCATGATGCTGGCGCGAAGCTGGTCAAAGAGCGCGTATTTGAGCGCAATTTGCGATATGACAGCGCCGATGGCTCACTGATTGCGGGCGGCGAAGTGCTGCGCCTGCGCCAGGATACAGCCGTCAAGCTAACTTACAAGTCGGATGCCACACTGGAAAATGGCATTGTCAGTCGCCTTGAGGCGGAAGTCACCGTCAGCGACTTCGCGAGCATGGATGCCATCTTGCGGCGCTTGGGATTTCATGTGGCGCTGGTCTATGAAAAATACCGCGAAACCTATGCGCTGCTGGGCGCGGAAGTCGTGCTGGATGAGCTGCCCTTTGGCAATTTCACCGAGATTGAGGGTGATGCGCCGACGATCGAGCGCGTCGTGGCTGCGCTGAGCTTGGGCAACTGTCGGCGAATAGAAAGCAGTTATGTCGATCTCTTTATGGATGTGAAGGCGCGGCTGGGCATGTCGGCGCGCGATTGTACCTTTGCGGCTTTTGTTGATGTTGATGTTGGAGAATTATTTTTACCACCGAGTACGCCGAGCTTTATGAGGGCACAGAGCGGGCTTGCCAAGGCAAGCCCCTGCAACTCCCTAATAAGACCAAGTAAGTCTTGAGAATGGAATCTGTAGGGGCGGTGACTCGCCCAGAATCACCACAGAAAACGGCGGATGACCCTAGGCTGCCCCTACATTCATTCCTAGATTTTCGCATTGCTTTCTTGATTCTACTTCTGCGCCTCGGTGGTAAAAAATTTGAAGCGATTGCCCTGCCCTTCCACAGACTTGCCCTACAATAGAAGCAGGCTTCGCCGTATACTGCGCCATTGCCTGCCCAATGCCGCATCAGGGAGACCAGATGACAACCAGCCCGAAGATTGAGCAGCTACGCGCCAAACGTGCCGAAAGCCAGCGCGGCGGTGGCGAAGCGCGCACCCAGCGGCAACATGCCAAAGGCAAAAAGACCGCCCGCGAACGGCTCGATATCTTGCTTGACCCCGGCAGCTTCCACGAGGTTGATGCCTTCGTGCATCATCACAGCAGCAAGTTCGGCTTGGAGCAGAACCGCCCGCTCAGCGACAGCGTCGTCACCGGCTGGGGCACCATCGATGGGCGGCTGGTGTATGTCTATTCGCAAGATTTTACCGTCATAGGCGGCAGCCTCAGCGAAGCGCACGCAGCCAAGATCGTCAAAATCATGGACATGGCGGTTAAGGTTGGCGCGCCGGTCATCGGCTTGAACGACAGCGGTGGCGCGCGCATCCAGGAAGGCGTCGAGAGCCTGGGCGGATACGCTGATATTTTCCTGAAGAATACACTAGCCAGCGGCGTCATCCCGCAAATCAGCGTGATTATGGGGCCCTGCGCGGGTGGCGCGGTGTATAGCCCGGCGCTGACCGACTTCATCATCATGGTCAAGAACAGCAGTTACATGTTCATCACGGGTCCCGATGTCGTCAAACAAGTGCTCAACGAAGATGTCAGCTTCGAAGACCTGGGCGGCGCATCGGTGCACAGCAGCATCAGCGGCGTTTGCCACTTTGTCGCCGATGACGAGACGCAATCGCTGACCATGGTGCGCGAGCTGCTGAGTTACCTGCCCCAGAACAATATGGAAGACCCGCCGCCCTTGGCCACGACCGACGACCCGCTGCGCACCGAATCGGCGCTGGATAGCATCGTGCCCGAAAACCCCAACCAGCCCTACGATATCAAGCGCGTGATTGAGCTGATTGTCGATGACCGGCATTTCTTCGAAGTGCATGAAGATTTTGCCGCCAATATCGTTTGTGGCTATGCGCGGCTGGGCGGCACAGCAGTGGGCATCGTGGCCAACCAGCCTATGGTGCTGGCGGGCGTGCTGGATATCAAAGCCAGCGAAAAAGCTGCGCGTTTTGTGCGCACCTGCGATGCCTTCAATGTGCCTTTGGTCACCTTTGTTGATGTGCCTGGCTACCTGCCCGGCACCGACCAGGAACACAACGGCATCATCATGAGCGGCGCGAAGCTGCTCTTCGCCTATTGCGAGGCGACCGTGCCCAAATTGACCGTCACAACGCGCAAAGCCTATGGCGGCGCGTATTGTGTGATGAGCAGCAAGCACATCCGCGCCGATTTGACTATCGCCTGGCCCACCGCCGAGATCGCTGTGATGGGGCCCGAAGGCGCGGTGGAAATCATTTATCGTCGCGAGCTGCAAGAAGCGGAAGCCCCAGGCGCGCGCAAGCAAGAGCTGGCGGATGCGTACCGCGCCACCTTCGCCAACCCTTACATCGCAGCCAGCCGCGGCTTCATCGACGACATCATCGAGCCGCGCAACACCCGGGCGCGCCTCATCAATGCCTTGCAGGTCTTCCAAAACAAGCGCGATGAGAACCCGCCCAAGAAGCACGGCAACATCCCGCTATAGAGGCTGGCATGACAGAGACGCAGACCGGCACCGGCATCAACAAAATCCTCATCGCCAATCGCGGCGAGATCGCCCTGCGCATCATCCGCGCCGCGCGTGACCTGGGCATCGCTACCGTAGCGGTGTATTCCGATGTCGACCGCACTTCGCTGCATGTTCGTTATGCGGACGAAGCGATGCCTATCGGCGGTCCGCGCCCCACCGAAAGTTACCTGCGCGGCGACCGGCTCATCGATGTAGCGCGCAAAACCGGCGCGGACGCGGTGCATCCAGGCTATGGATTCCTGGCGGAAAACGCCGATTTCGCCGGCGCGGTCAAAGAAGCGGGCTTGGTGTGGATTGGGCCTTCGCCGAGCGCAATCGCTACCATGGGCGATAAACAGTCAGCGCGCACCGCGGTGAGGCGCAACGGCGTACCGCTTGTGCCGGGCACAGAAGCGGGCTTGCCGGATGAAGAACTGCTGCATGCGGCGCAGGGCATGGGCTTTCCGGTACTGGTCAAGGCGGTGGCGGGCGGCGGCGGCATGGGCATGCGCCCTGTTCACGACCCCGCCGACTTTACATCGGCGCTGCATACGGCGCGGCGCGAAGCCGAAAGCGCATTTGGCAATGGCGATGTCTATGTGGAAAAATTGCTCTTGGGCGCGCGGCATATTGAGTTTCAAATCCTGGCTGACGCGCACGGCAATACTGTGCATCTGGGCGAGCGCGAATGCTCAATCCAGCGACGCAATCAGAAATTGCTCGAAGAAGCGCCCAGCGTCTTTGTTGATGCCGAGCTGCGCGAGAAGATGGGGCGGATGGCCATCGCCGCGGCACAGTCGGTCAACTACATCAACGCAGGCACAATCGAATGCCTTGTCGACCGCGACAAGAATTATTACTTCCTGGAGATGAATACGCGCCTGCAAGTTGAGCACCCGGTGACGGAACTGGTGACAGGCGTCGATATTGCCAAAGAGCAGATTCGCATTGCGCGCGGGCGGCGCATGAGCCCCACAGAAAGTGTGCTGGAGCCAAAAGGCTGGGCGATCGAATGTCGCATCAATGCCGAAGACCCCTACAACAACTTCATGCCCTCGACGGGGCAAATCAGCACCATGATCTTGCCGACCGGTCCTGGCGTGCGCGTGGATAGCGGCGTCTATTCTGGCGAAGAGATCACGCCCTATTATGACAGCTTGATTGCCAAGCTCATCACCTGGGGCGAGACTCGCTCCGAGGCGATGCTGCGCATGCGGCGCGCGCTGAGCGAATACCGCATCATGGGCTTGAAGCACAACATCCCCTTTCATATCAACCTGCTCAACAGCATCAGTTTCATCGCGGGCCGTTTCGATACCAATTTCGTCGAGCAGCGCTTCAATATGCGCACCTATGAGCAAGACCCCACGCCAGACGAATTGGAAACAGCCGCCATCGCCGCAACCTTGTATGCGCACCGCAAGCGGCAGTTGGCATCGCAAGTCGTCGCGCCCGCCAAGCGGGATGCCTCCAACTGGAAGTGGATGGGGCGCTTCGAGAGGATGCACCGATGAAATATGTCGCCATCATCGCCAATCAGCAATATGAGATCGAGATCGACAAAGACGGCAAAGTGCGCATTGATGGCGACGAGCGCGATGTCGACTTTCTGAACCTGGGCGGCTCGCTGTTTTCTGTCATCACCGCGAACAAATCGCTGGAAGCGGTCATTGATGATGACGACGGGCGCATCGATGTGATGATGGGCGGGCATCTGTTTGAGACGCAGGTGCTGGACGAACGCGCCACCCTGATGATGCAGCGCCGTGGCACGCAAGAAACTGGCTCTGGCGAAGTGCACGCGCCTATGCCGGGGCTGATTGTTGAAGTCGCTGTGCAGCCTGAGCAGCTAGTCGAAGTCGGCGAGACCTTGGTCATCCTCGAGTCAATGAAAATGCAGAACGAACTTAAGTCGCCCATCGCCGGCGTCGTGTGCTCGGTGCAGGTGGCGGCGGGGCAAGCGGTGGAAAAAAATACGCTGCTGGTGGAGATCCGCTCGCAAGCCGGTTCATAGTCGAAGCAGCAAGCCGCGCGGAAGGGTTCACCACAAAGACACAAAGGCTTTTGCCACAGAGGCACAAATAAGACAAAGTAAGTCATGCAAATGGAAATTGTAAGGTTTGCCGCTGGCGGTCTACTCCCCTCGCCCCCCCTATATCAATGGGGGGAAGGTTTCGCCGCGCATTCGCATAGACATCGAAGGCCATACAGCATCACGATTCCGCCTGCCTTAGCTCCCCTCCCTGATGCTTTGGGGAGGGGCCGGGGGTGGGGTAGACCGATTAAGCGGCAATCAATTTGTAGTATCATCTGATGATCATTGGCCAGCAGACACCGTGAATTCCTGGCAGCGCCGCCTGGATGCGCTTTGGATGGGGCTGCTGGCGCTGTATGTGCTGGCTGGCGCGCAGCAGATGCCTTTCCATGGTGACGAATCCACCTTGATCTATATGGGGCGCGATTATCATTATCTGTTTGTCGAAGGCGATCTGACGCGCCTGGCTTATGACCCAAGCTGGTCAATAAGCCCCGCCGAGCAACACCTGCGCCTCTTGAACGGCACGATCTCCAAGACAATCTATGGCGCGCTGGCGCATGGGCTGGGCTTTTCCGCGCAGGAAATAAACGAACAATGGGCGTGGAATCGTGATTACAACTGGAATGAAGCGCGCGGGCGCATCCCCAACCAGGAGCTGCTGGGTCGGGCGCGCTTTGCGTCGGCGGCGCAGTTGGCTTTGGCGGCGCTTTGCTTCTTCGCGCTGCTGCGGCTGACGATGAATCGCCGGACCGCCTGGCTGGGCAGCGCCCTCTTCGTCCTGCATCCCAACATGCTCATCAACGGGCGGCGCGCCATGATGGAAGGCAGCCACTTGCTGGGGCTGATGCTGGCGCTGCTGGCGGGCGCATGGCTGCTGCAAGAACGGCGCTGGTGGCGATACGCGCTGTTAGGAATCTGCGCGGGTATTGCGCTGGCGACAAAGCACCCCAACTCGGTCGCCTGCGCGCTGGTGCTCGCCAGTTGCGCGATTATACCAATCTGGCGGCTGCTACGCTGGCGGGACGAAAGCGCACTCCGCGACCTGGCGGGGCTTGTATTGGCTGGCGGGATTATGATCGCTGTGTTCCTGCTATTGAACCCCGCCTGGTGGGATGCGCCCTTGAACATGCCGGCGCTGGCGCTGGGCATGCGCGCGGACCTCTTGCAAGGACAAGTTGACGCATTCGGCGGCTACCAGGGTTTCGCCGAACAAGTGGCGGGCTTCTTCCAATTTGTCTTCGTGGGCGCGCGGCAATACTTCGAGGTAGCGGCTTGGGCGGGATACGCGCCAATCACTGTGCAGATCGCCGCCTACGAAAGCTCGGGCTGGGCGGGGCTCTTGTTCATCGGCTCGGCTGGGCGGCTGGGTTTGCTTTGCCTGCTGCTAGCGGTCTTGGGCGCGCTTTCGCTCGCACGCGACAAAAATGTATCGGCGGAGCATCGGCGGCTGCTCTTGATTTGGATCGGCGGGACGGCGCTCTTCACTTTGCTGATTACGCCTTTGCCTTGGGCGCGCTATTACCTGCCGCTGCTGCCCGGGCTGATTATCCTGGTCGCCCATGCGCTGGTTACGATAGCGGCTTGGCTGTGGCGCAAATCCCGGCAGCGAGATTATGGCAACGCTGGGCTGGCTTGAGGCGTCGCTGCCCGGTCTCTTGCCGGCGCTGTGGATGTCGCTGGGGCTGGGCTTGCCTTGGTCCTTGGCGCTGCTGGGGCGCGGGCAGTGGCAGTCGCGCACATTGGTCGCGGCGCTGGCATTAGCGCTGGGTCCCGCCTGGGTAACCGCCTGGCTGCTGCTTTTGGGCTTGCTCGGCGGCGGGCTGGAGCAGGCTCTCATCACAGCGGAGAACATCCTGTTGGGCAGCGCTGTGATTGCCGCCGCAGGAGCCTGGCTGGCTTGGCGCAAGCGCAATGACGAGTTCAGGACCGTCGCGCGCGAGCCATTGGCGCTCGACGAAAAACTCATCATTTCCCTGCTGGCGGCGGCAATCAGCCTGCGCTGGCTGCACACAGCCTATTTCCCTTTCACCGCTTACGATGCGCTGTGGGTCTATGGTTACCAGGGGCGGCTCTACTTCCTGGAAGGCTTCATCCCCAGCGATATCGCCTATTACCCACAATTCTTACCACTGCAATTCACTTATGCGCAGACCTTGCTGGGCGAGATCAACGATCATGCCGCGCGCATGGCGCTGCCTTTGCTGCATATCGGCAGTTTGCTGGCGGCTTATCAACTGGGCGCGCGACTGCTGGGGCGGCGGACGGGCTTGTATTGCGCGGCGCTGTGGTTCTTGCATCCTTATGTCGGTCAATGGGCATTCGTCGGCGATCTGGAGATCCCGCTGGCATTCAGTTTTACACTGGCGGCGAGTTTTTTCTTTAGCGCCTGGCGAGCGGATTGTCGGCGCGCGGCGAGGCGGGATGCCCTTCTGGCGGGGCTTTTGCTGGGCATTGCTTTATTCACCAAGCCAACAGCCGGCGCATTTATCTGGGGGCTGCTGCTGTGCCTGATTGTGGAGATGCTGCGGGCGCGCCGGGCTGATTCGCGATGGCGGGAGCGCTTCCAGGTGGTAGTTTATACCGGGCTGGCTTGCCTGCCCTTGGGCGGGGTCTGGTATGCCCGCAACGGGTTGCTGGGGCATGAGCTGGTCACTTTCCCGCAGTCGGTCTGGCTGACGAGAGCCTTGCGCAGCGGGGATTATCTAGCGCCGCTGGCATTGTTGGTTATCGTCGTGTTTATGACAATCGCCCTGCTGAACAAGCTGCCGCGCCGCCGCTTGATGCTCGGAGTGGCGGGGCTTATGTTGATGCTGGCAGGGCTGCTGGCTTCGAATGCGACCCTTTTCCCGCAACGCGCCGACCCGCCAGCCAGCTACATCCAGCCACTGGAGGCGCTGCTGATTGTCAGCGGCACGGCTTTGGCGGCTGGCAGCCTGCTTGGGCATACCGGGATTCATCAAGACGAATCGATACGGCGGGCGGCGAGCGCGTCTGGCTGGGCTCTTTTGCTGGCTGCGCCCTATTTCATCACCTACTTTTATTCTTACAGCTATCACTATCGGCTGGGCTTCGCCGTGATGCCCTTGCTGTGCCTGCCAATCGCAGCCGCCCTCTCTATGCTCTATCAGCCTGGTCGTATGCGCAAAGCCTGGCGACATGTCGGCTTGCTCGCGCTGGTCATTCTGTGCCTGCCCGGCGTGATTTCTGTGGCATTTGATGCGCGCTGGTCATCGGTCTGGTTGCTGCGCGCCGAGCTGACCAGCGACTGGCAGAAGCAGCAAGTCTTTAACCCCTCGCTGATAGAAGTGGTGGCGGGCTTAAAGGACTTTCTGCGCGAAGATGAGCGCGAGCCAATCGTCGTGGCACCGGGCGAAGAGCGGTTGCCCTTCTTCTTTCCGCAGATGCAGATACTCGACCAGCCAGTAACGCGCCTGGACGACCTGGAAGCGCTGGAAGCGACGCATTTCATCTATGGTGCCAGGGCGCGCGCCGCCTATCTCGCGGCTGGCATCGAACCACTGGATACGCAATTGGTCGCTGCGCTGGGCAGGAGCTATCATTTTCGATTGGTGAAGTCGCATTATGACGGCTTTTTCAGCTACGAGCTCTACCAACTGCACAAGCTCGAGCGCCGCCGCCGGCTGCCTGCTCAGTTGGAATCGTCCGAGCGGATCCTGCAATTTGGCGGGGCGCTGCAGCTAGCCGCTGAAGGCGCTTTTCCGCATCACATTTTCCCCGATACGCCCATCTCGCTGGGGTCGGATTGGCGCGCTCTGCAGCCGCTCGACCGCGACTATCAATTTGTGGCGCGGCTCGTCGACCCCGTGCGAGAAATCGTCGCGCAAGAATGGGTCTATGAAGCAGCGGCGCATCGCCATGGCGCATACTCAACGCGGCACTGGGAAATATCAGAATTCGTCAGCGATACGAAGATACTGCGTTTGCCTGCGGATGCGGATTTCAGCACCCGCTATGATATGGTCCTGCGGCTGGGGGTGTGGGATGCAGAAGCTGGCGATTATCTTCCACTCACGATTGATGGTCGGGCGGCGGGCGAATTTTACCAACTACCAGGCACACACCGCGTGCGCCTGTGAGAGTAGGACAAGTAGGGCGATGGCAAAAGCAAGAAAACTCAATGTCATGCGGCTGCTGGATGCGCGGGGAATCGCTTACACAGCGCATTATTACGACCCGGCTTTGCGGGATGCGCGGGGAGTAGCGGTGGCGGTGGGCTTCCCGTCCGCAGCCGTTTATAAAACTTTGGTGGCGCGGGCTGTCGGCGCGAAGAAACCCGTGCTGGTCATGCTGCCGTCCAACCACAGCCTGAATCTGAAGCGACTGGCGGTGGCGCTGGGCGCAAAAAAAGCGGGCCTCCTCCCGCATAGTGACGCCGAGAAGCTGACTGGGCTGCAAGTTGGCGGCATCAGCGCATTGGCATTAACCCACAAGCGCTGGCAGATCATCCTGGATGCTCGTGGCTTGGCGCGGACTCATCTCGTCATCAGCGCGGGGGCACGCGGCATTCAGTTGCGTGTCGAAACGGCAGATCTGCTGCGCCTGCTGGAATGTCGCGTTATGGATGTGGCTGATGCGCTGGAGGGATGAAATCAGCGCGAGAGAATCTTTGCCAAGCCGAAGTATTCGGGCGTGATCTGGCGGGTGCGCGCGCTGCATTCCGCCAATGAGACCGGCTTTTGGTCACGACCGACCCGCGCCACCATCACGCCGCTTGCGCCACTCAGCAGCAGCTCCACAGCATACACGCCCATGCGCGTCGCCAGCAGCCGGTCAAAGGCAGTGGGGCTGCCGCCGCGCTGGGTGTGCCCTAAAATAGTCAGGCGAATCTCGAAGCCGCTATGTTTCTGCTGCAAGAAGCGCGCCAGCTCGGGACCCTGGTAGGGCGCGCCTTCCGCCAGGATGGCGATCGCATGTGACTTGCCGCGCACATAGGCATCTTCCAGCGCGAGGGCTATCTCGCTCATGCTCACGCCATTTTCTGGCGTTACGACGATCTCCGCGCCGCCCAGGATGCCGCCCATGACAGCCAGGTAACCGCAATCCCGCCCCATGACTTCGATGACAAAGGCGCGGTTGTGCGAGGTCGCTGTATCGCGCAGGCGGTCGACGGCGTCCAAAATGGTATTCAGCGCCGTATCAACGCCGATGCTGGTATCAGTGCCCCAGATGTCGTTGTCGATGCTGGCGGGGATGCCGATGACCGGCACACCCATCTTGTGCAGGGCGAGCGCGCCGCGCAGGCTGCCATCACCGCCGATGACGATGGCACCTTCGATTGCATGTTCGCTGAGCCGGCGCTTGCCTTTGCGCTGCCCCGCCGCCGTTTTGAATTCATCGTTGCGCGCTGTCTGCAAGACGGTGCCGCCGCGCTGCAAGATGCCGCTGACCTCACGGCTGCTCAGCAAAGCCATATCGCCCGCCAACAGCCCTTGGTAGGCTTGGCGAATGCCATAGACCTCAACCTGTTTATCCAGCCCGGCGCGCACAACCGCCCGCACAGCCGCATTCATGCCGGGCGCATCGCCACCGCTGGTCATCACAGCGATTCGCCTCATTGCTGCTGTCTCCACTGCCTCGTATATGCGTATTGTATGTGCTTTGCGGCGCGCCTTCAATCGCTGGCGCTAAGCAGCGCAGAAGTAAGTTCAGGTAAGTAATGAGACTCTAGAATGCCCATTTTACCCCCACCCCAAACCCCTCT
>VXNO01000178.1 GCA_009840575.1 Chloroflexota bacterium
GGAGGGGTTTGGGGTGGGGGCAAAGCAACGCGTATCCAGCAGATTCGCCACTCCCCAATATGCGGCAATCGCCTCTGTGTCTGCCGGGCGTGATACGGGTACAATGCAATCCAGCAGGCAGGAAAGTGGCTGGCGGCTGTGTATATGCCTGAGGTCGAAACGAGCAAGGAGCGAACATGAAGAAATTGTGTGTGGTAGGCAGCGGTTACGTCGGCTTGGTTACTGGCGCATGTTTTGCCGACCTGGGCAACGAAGTCAGCCTGGTGGATATAGACGAGCGCAAGATTGACTTGCTACTGGCGGGCAAGATGCCGATTTATGAACCAGGCTTGGCGGAATTGGTGCTGCGCAACAGCGCCGCCCAGCGAATGCACTTCACCACCTGCTATGCCGAGGCGCTGGAAGCCGCTGAGTTCGTCTTTATATGCGTGGGTACGCCATCGGGCGTGGATGGCGAGGCGGATTTGCAATATGTGCACGCCGCTGCCCAGACCATCGCCGAGACGATGACGCAGCCGCTGATCATCATCAACAAATCGACCGTCCCGGTCGGCACGGGCGATTGGACACGCGAAATCATCAGCAGCAAGCAGCCACAGCCCATCGATTTTTCGGTTGTGTCCTGCCCGGAATTCTTACGCGAGGGCTCCGCAATCGCCGACTTTTTGCAGCCCGACCGGACTGTGCTGGGCTCAATAGACCGCGCGGCAGCTGAGGCGGTCGCCGAGCTGTACACGCCAGTGAATGCGCCGGTGGTCATCACCGACCTGCGCACGGCGGAGATGATTAAATATGCATCCAACGCCTTTTTGGCCACGCGCATTAGCTTTATCAACGAGATCAGCATCATCTGCGAGCGGCTGGACGCGGATGTAACCGAGGTGGCGCGGGGCATGGGCTTTGACAAGCGCATCGGTCCGCACTTCCTGGAGGCGGGCATCGGCTTTGGCGGCAGTTGCTTCCCCAAAGATGTCAAAGCGCTGGCGAATATGGCGCAGACGCATGGAATGCACCCTCAGCTGCTGAATGCCGTCATGGAGATCAACGCTTTTCAGCGCCGGCAGATCACCCTTAAAGCGCGCGAGATGCTGGGCGGCGCTGTCAACGGACGCACGCTGGCTATCCTGGGCTTGGCATTCAAGCAGAACACGGACGACACCCGCGAATCACCATCGCTGACTGTGGCGCGGTCTTTGTTGAATCAAGGCGCGGTGGTGAAAGCCTATGACCCGGTCGCCATGGAAAATGCCAGCCGCGACCTGCCGGGTATGCAGCTATGCCAAAGCCCCTATGAAGCAGCTGAGGGCGCTGATGCCCTGCTGGTGCTGACGCCCTGGAACGAATTCAAGCATCTGGATATGCGGCGCATCCACACTTCTATGGCGCGAGCCATCTTGATTGACGGACGCAACATGTACAACCCGGCTGAACTGCGCAAGCTAGGATTCGCTTATCGAGGCGTGGGGCGAGGTTATAACGGCGAAGGTTGAAGCGCTGGGATAGCTGCCAAGAGCGGCTGACCTGCCGCCCCGCCGACCGCGCTGGCGGCTCCGCGACCACATTGACAGCCGATTGCCAGCGAAGTTTCCAGCGGCAATCCGCCTAACCAGCCAGCGAGAAAGCCGGCGGCAAAGCTGTCGCCCGCGCCGATTCCATCGCCACCCGCGGGAGCCGGCTCGACAGCTTGGCGGATTTCGCGCTTTGCCTGCCAGGCGACCGCGCCTTGGGCATCCCGCTTGATGACGAGCAGTGGCACCTGTGCGCGCAACCAGGCGACCGCCGCCGCGAAACCCACCCGCCCGCTGAGATGCAGCGCCTCTTGCTCGTTGGGCAGCAGCACATCGACATAGCGCAGCCCGCTCGCTAGGTCATAATCCCAGACTTCGGCGGGGTCCCAATTGGTATCCAGCGAGGTCGTCAAGCCCAGTTGCCTGGCGCGCCGCAAAATATCAATCCAGTCTGGCAGCAAGCCACTGTGCAGGTACAAGCTGCCGTAATGCAGGTGACGCGCCGATGCCAGCAATGGGTCGCTGATATCCGCGCGCGTCAAGGCATTCAGCGCGCCGAGGTGCGTCAACATGGCGCGGTCTTCCCCTTGCGCCAGGTGCACGGTGATGCCCGTGCGCAGCTGAGGGTGGGTGGTCAGGTAGCGCGTATCGACGCCAGCCGCCACCAGCTCGTCGATAATCAGTTGCCCCAGGGCATCAGTGCCAACCCGCCCCAAGATAGCGACGCGCAGCCCCAGTTTCGCCGCCTGCGCCGCGAATATGCAGCCGGAGCCGCCCATGACCAGCGCATAATCCTCGACCAGCTTCTCGACTTGCCCGAATTGCGGCTGTACATCGTCATCACGCAGGATTAAGTCAACGCAGGCATCGGCGAAGACGAGCACATCATATTGCTTGTCGGTCATTCAGTCGGCTGCCTCTTTTGTTGCCAATGCGGCTAGCTCACCCGCCAAACCCAGGTAGGTGGCGGGCGTCAATTGCAGCAACCGCTGCTTCTCTGCGGCGGGCAGTTCCAGCGCCTGGATAAAGCCATGCAGGCGCTCGCGGGTGATTGGCTGGCCGCGGGTCAGCGCCTTGAGCTGTTCATAGGCTTCGGGCAGGTGATGCTTGCGCATGACAGTTTGCACAGCCTCAGCCAGCAACTGCCAGTTATTGTCCAGGTCGGCCGCCAGCGCCACCGCGTCGACATCCAGCTTGCCCAAGCCGCGCCGCACAGTCAGCAGCGCCAGGTAGCTATGACCGATTGCCACGCCGAAGTTGCGCAGCGCTGACGAGTCGCTGAGGTCGCGTTGCAAGCGAGATATGGGCAGCTTGTCCGCCAGATGCGCGAAGAGCGCGTTGCTGATGCCAAGGTTGGCTTCGGCATTTTCAAAGTCGATCGGGTTGACCTTGTGCGGCATGGTCGAAGAGCCCGTTTCACCCGCGACAACCTGCTGGCGGAAGTAGCCCAGCGAGATGTAGCTCCACATATCGTGGCACATATCCAGCAGCGCGGTATTGAAGCGCATCAAGCCGTGCGCCAGTTCAGCCAGGTAGTCGTGGGCTTCGATCTGCGTGCTCAGCGGGTTGTGGGTCAAGCCCAGCCCCTGCACGAACTGACGGGAAATCGCCAGCCAATCCAGGTCGGGGTAGGCGACGATATGGGCGTTGTACGCGCCGACAGCGCCATTGAACTTGCCCAGGTAGTCCTGCGCTTCAATCTGCCGCAGTTGCCGCCGCAGCCGATATACGAAGACGGTGATTTCCTTGCCGAGGCTGGTGGGGGTGGCGGCTTGTCCATGCGTGCGCGCCAACATGGGGGTGGCCGCTGTGTCCCGCGCCAGCTTGACCAGCGCGCCCAGCAATTCGCGCGCGGCTGGCTGCCAGACCTCGTGCAGCGCGCCACGCAACATCAGCCCATACGCCAAGTTATTGATGTCGTCTGAGGTACAGGCGAAGTGCAGCGAACCCGCTACATCGGCCAGACTGGTCGCTTCCAGCCGCTCGCGCAGGTAATACTCGACCGCCTTGCTATCATGGTTGGTGAGCGCTTCGATCGCCTTGACGCGCTCCGCCGCCTGGTCAAATGCGGATTCTATTTTTTCTAGCAATAGCGCTTCCGCCGGCGTAAATGCCCGCACATGGCTGATGCCGGGCTGCGCCGACATGGCTCGCAACCAGCGCAACTGCACCAGCGCGCGATACTTGATGAGCGCCCATTCGGAGAGATACTCCCGCAAAGGCGCGGTTTTGTCCGCATAGCGCCCATCCAGCGGCGAAACCGCCCACAAACTCATAGGACTGCCTCTTTTGGACTGTGCATGGCTCGATATGCCTTCCAAAGGATTGCGGGCGAGTCAGCGCCTCGCCCTTACACAGCTTTACGGAGGACGAAGAAGCTGCCCGCATTGTACCCCCGTTGCGCGCAGATTTCCCCTGCCCAGCGCCCGCGCCGGCAGCGATAATAGCAAAAGCGATCGGCTGATTTTTTTTGGAGAGCAGACCATGCCGCGGCGACTCGAATCGACACCTCGCAGCGATGGCTACCACATGCCCGCCGAATGGGAGCGGCATGATGGCTGCTGGATGCTCTGGCCCCAGCGGCGCGATACCTGGCGTGATGGCGGCAAACCAGCCCAGCGAGCCTTCGTCGAGGTCGCCAGCCAGATTGCCCGCTTCGAGCGCGTTACTATGGGCGTCAACCGCGACCAGTATGAAAATGCCCGCGCTATGCTGCCGCCGCAGGTGCGCGTGGTCGAGCTGAGCAACAACGATGCCTGGATGCGCGATATGGGCGCGACCTTCGTCATCAACGAGCAGGGCGACTTACGTGGAGTCGACTGGCGTTTTAATGCCTGGGGCGGGCTGGACAAGCGGATGTATTTTCCATGGGACCAAGACCAGCTCGTAGCCACCAAGATGCTGGAAATCGAGGGAATCGACCGCTACGCCGCGCCATTTATCCTGGAAGGCGGCTCAATCCATGTCGATGGCGAAGGCACGTTGCTCACCACCGAGCAATGCCTGCTGCACCCCAACCGCAATCCACAGCTTTCGCGCGCGCAGATTGAGCAAGGGCTGGCGGATTATTTGGGCATCCGCCATATCATCTGGCTGCCACTCGGCGTCTATGAAGACGAGACCGATGGCCATGTCGATAATATCTGCTGCTTTACGCGGGCGGGCGTCGTCGTCATGACCTGGACAGATGACCGCAGCGACCCGCAATATGCGCGCTCGGCGGCTGCTTATGAAGCGCTGATGACGGCGCGGGATGCGAAGGGGCGGCGGCTGGAAGTGCAAAAGATTCATCAACCAGCGCCGATGACGATGACGCCAGAAGAAGCCTCGGGCTTGGATGTTGTCGATAGCGCCTTTCTACGTCCCGAGGGCGAGCGGCTGGCTGGCTCCTACATCAATTTTTACATCGCCAACGACGCGATACTCATGCCCATCTTCGGCGATAGGCAGGATGCGGCGGCGGCGCAAACGCTGGCGGAGCTATTCCCCCAACGCGAGATTGTGCAAATCCAGGCGCGCGAGATTTTGCTGGGCGGCGGCAACATTCATTGCATCACCCAGCAGCAGCCCGCGGGCGGCTAAGGGCGGCGCTATGTCCGAGTATGTTACTGTCGATGTTGAGCCGGGCGAGCAGCCGGATAGTGCCGAGTTGTTTGTCAATCAACTACTGGCGACTGACGGCGAAGAAGTGTATGCGGATCGTGAAGCCGGCGAGTTGGGCTCACCGCTGGCGCAGATGCTCTTCGCGGCGGTGGATGGCATCGAGCAACTGACCATACAAGCCGATTGCCTGATTATTCGGCGCGCGCCCGACCAGCCTTGGGAAGTCATCATCGACGAAGTGCGCGATGCCCTGCGGGATTGGTATCTCTAGCCGCCAGAACCGTCTGTTGGGGCGCTGTTGACCTGGCGGAACATATCATCAACCTGCTTTTTCTCACCCGCCTCCAGCACCGAAAGCATCTCGCGGGATGACATCTTGCGGTAGTCGCGCTGCGCCTGTGGGGTGGCGACGCCGCTGATGACACGATCCAGCGCGGCAGAATCGCAATCGGGACACTGTGGCGTGGCAACCGCATATTGAGCGACTGAGTTGAAATGCAGGCTGAAGCGCCGCCCGCAACATTTACAGCGGAAATCATATTGAGGCATGAATCAGCCTTTCCCGCGGCGCTGCTGTGAATCGCCCCGCCGCATATCGGGGTGCCACTCGTCCAGCAGGGCATCGGCATGGCGGGTAGCGATCCAGCCACCCAGGTCGCGCGCGATCCGCTCCAGCATCTTTGGCTGCGCCCAAGTCGCGGTATCGACTTGCACGGCAGCCGCGCCGGCTTCGATATAATCACGGGCGTCGGTGGGCGAGTGGATGCCGCCACAGCCGATAATCGGCAGTTCGGCAGGCAGTTCGCGCCGCAGCCGTCCCAATATACGCAAGACCAGCGGCTTGATGAGCGGGCCATAGATACGACCGCTGACCAGCCGTCCGCCCTGCGCGTCTCGGGCTGTGCCGCGGGGCGCAGCTGTCATCACCAAGGCATCCGCGCCGGCATCCGCAACGGGCAAGGCGAGCTCCGCGCATTCATAAAAGGGCAGCCGCACGAGCAGCGGTTTCTCGATTGTGGCGGCTGCGCGCACCAAGGCAGTGGCTTCCGCGACGTCGATTTCATCCGCCAAGCCCAACTCGACCGCAGCCACTTCGTCGACAGTGTCCAGCAACTCGACAGCGCGCTTGGCTTGGTCGGGCGTCGTGCCCAGCAGGTGCAAGACGACTGGGATGGGCAGCTTCCTCCAGGCGCGGCGATATTGTCGCAGCAGCGCGCGCAAGCCGGGGTTGGGCAAACCCGTATGCACCAGCAAGCCCGCATCCAGCGGCACAATGCGCGCGCCGGCGGCGGGCTGCCAAGGCTCAATCGTGGCCGGGTTGGTCACCACCGCGCCCAGGTTGGCATAGTCAATCAAATTGCGGTATTCGTCCGCAAAGCCCAAACTGCCAGCCGCCGGCATGACCGGCGTCGCCACAATCAAGCTGGTCTTGCCGGGTCGGGTAATTTCTATCGCCATGCTTGCCGCTCGCTATGCCAGCCGAAGCTGCGTCAAATCAAAAGCGGGACCGTCCAGGCATTGCAGCTTGGCAGCGCCGCGAATGGGCAACATACAAGCCTGGCAAGCGCCGACGCCACAGGGCAACTGCCGCTGAAAAAAGCCGAAGATCGTATTCGCCGGTACATCCTGACGGCGAGCGCGGATCAAACGCATGACCTCCGCAAAGCGAGTCAGCTCCAGCCCCGCGCCGACAAGGACAAAGGCTTGATCCGCCCAACCCACCGTCATGACCATGTCCTGCCAGCTATGGTCGTCGTTTGCCTGGATGATTTCCACTTCTTCGGGCAAATGCGCGCAGTCATAATCCCGCGCCGCCCCCATGGCAACCAGCGTGATGCTCGTGCCTTGCGCCAGCAACGGCGGCAGCATCAACAGCAGGGGCGTGGGCGGTGTCTCATAGGCAATCAACAGCAAATTGCGCAACTTCTGACGAAAACGCAGTGGCTTGCCGATGGGCCCCAAAATGCTCAGCAACTGCCCGGGCAGAAATTGCTCGCGCGCGGGCTGTTCAAGGACCAGCATATTGCTCGCCAGGATATCGACCGGGAACCACAATTCGCGCAAGTAAGGGTGCCAGTTTTCCGCTTCATAATCTTTGGATATGCGCCGCACCAGCAGCGCCTGCCCGGGCAGCAGCGACGACAGCGAGCGATCCACCGCTAGCTCCAGCCGTTGATAGCCGCGGTTGACGCGCTTGATCCGTTCGACAATTGCCTGCGTTTCTCTCATGCCGCCTTTCATTATAGTCGGCTTGGGGAATGGCGCGACTGTGCGGGGCATTATTGCGTCAATTTCTTCGCCGCCTCGCCCTTACAGATTCCATTCTCACAACTAACCTGGTCTTACTTCCGCGCCTGTGTGGTGAATATGCAGCGCGTCATTTCACCTTGCCAATCGCCCCGCTCAGCACTACCATCGGCGCGTGCCGCCCCGATAGTCAGATAGGTGTCTTCATGCGAGCTGCGCGGGCTGGTCGGCTCTTGGCGCTGATGTTGCTGCTGGGCTTTTTTCTGCGCTGCGCCTATGCCTTCAGCTTGCCGACCGTCTACGAATTCACCCGCGGCGGCGGTGATGGCGCTTGGTATCTGGCGAATGGCTACGGCTTTTACAGCGGGCAGGTGCACGGGTGGGTCAATGGCATTGGCTTTTATAACGGACGGCTGCCCTCGCCACCACTATATGTGATGTTTACAGGCTTCGCGCAGCCGGCATTCCCTCAGCACGAAACGATCATTTTCATACGCCTGCTACAATGCCTGGCTGGCGCGGCGACTATCTGGCTTTCCGCCCGCCTCGCGCTGCTATTGACGAATGACCGGCGCGCCATGCTGCTGGCGGCGGGATTGGTGGCTCTGCACCCCGCCCTGATTATGGAGCCAGCCAACATCGCCACCGAAACTTTGTACATCTTCTTCATCGCGCTGGGCATCTGGCTCTATACGGAATACTTCGTGGCAGCGCGCTTGCAAGGGGGGAGCGCCCGCATCCGACCAGCCTGGGCGCTGGCGCTGGCGGGGCTGGCGCTGGGCTTGGCGACGCTGACGCGGGCGGCGTCGGCATTTTTCCCGCTTGTGTTGGCGCTGCACCTGTTCCTGCTGGGGCGGCGGCCTTTGATACCCGATTGGCGGCGCGCCTGCCTGGTTCTTCTGCTCTGCTATGGCGGGATGGTTTCGACCTGGACGCTGCATAATTTGATTTTGTGGGACCGTCTGGTGATCGTCAGCGACCAACTGTTAGGCACATTATGGCGCGGCGCGGCGGACAACGATGGCTCACCCCAGCAGAATGACGCGCTGCTGTTGGAAGGCGTGGAACTGCCCGAAGGCGATTGCGAAATCGACTGCAATTACCAGCACCCGCCGCAGCTTTTCTTGCGCAGGATCGGCGAAATTGTCGGTGGCGACCCCGCGGGCTTCGTCACACTGCGCGCATCGGAGCTTGGCTATGCCGTACTGCAGCCGCATGGCACGACCGAACTGGGCGGGACGAGCGTCTGGGGCGCGGCGCGGCAATGGCTGACAGAGGAACGGTCGCTAGCGGGGCTGCTGGGGATTTTGCGCGTGGAAGGCTTCGTCAGCAAGCTGCTGGTGTGGCTGTTTCACGATATCGCCCTTGTCTTTGGGGCGCTGGGCATGTGGCGTTGGCGGAAGCGCTGGGATATCACGCTGCCAATAGCGGGTTTCGCGCTGTATACAATCGCCGCGCACCTGGTCTTGCTGGCGTTGCCGCGCTACATTTTCCCTATCGAGTTTGCCTTGCTGGTCTTTGCGGCGGCTGCGATTGTGCAAATATACGACCGGCTAACCCGGGGAGAAAGCCGCGCATGAAGATTTATACCAAGACCGGCGACGGCGGCAGTACAGCGCTCTTCGCGGGTGGGCGCGTGCCCAAGCACCATTTGCGGGTTGAGGCTTATGGCACGATAGACGAGCTGAACTCTCTGCTGGGGGTCGTCCGCGCGGCGCAAGCAAGCCAGCAGACCGATGCCTGGCTTGAGCTTGTGCAGAATCAACTGTTTCACCTCGGCGCGGATTTGGCGACGCCGCTCGCTGCCAAGTCCGACTGGGTAACGCGCATCAGCCCGGACGAGATCCGTTGGTTGGAAGCGAGCATCGACCAAATGGCGGAGCAACTGCCACCGCTGCGCAACTTTGTGCTGCCGGGCGGGGTGCCAGCCGCGGCGCAATTGCAAGTCGCTCGCGCTGTATGCCGGCGCGCCGAGCGCATCCTAAGCGCGCTGAGCCAAAGCGAAGACATCGGCACGGATACGCTGGCTTATGTCAATCGCTTGTCGGACTGGCTGTTCACGGTGGCGCGTTACGAGAATTGGCAAGCTGGCGAAAACGAGACCAAATGGAGCCTGCGCGAGTCATGATGCCGGAGGTGGGAGTCGAACCCACACACCCGAAGGTACACGAGTTTGAGTCGTGCGCGTCTGCCAATTCCGCCACTCCGGCGCATGGCTATGCAGTCTACGCCAACGGGGGCGGCTTGTCAATAGACGGGCGGGCGCGGGCATGAGTCGCATCGCCAATTATTGCGCTGTCTGTGGCGGCGGGTTGATTCAAATGCAGCACAGCGGGCGTATCCGCCCCTATTGCCAAGCCTGCCAGCAGCCGACTTATTTTGACCCCAAAGTCGCTGTGATCATTTTCGCTGCGTGCGATGATAAAGTCCTGCTCATTCAGCGCGCCATCGACCCTGGCGCGGGCAAGTGGGCGCTGCCGGCTGGCTTTGTCGATTATGACGAAGCGCCCGAAGAAGCCGCCATCCGTGAAATGCTGGAAGAGACCGGGCTGCAAGTGGAAATCCGCGAGCTGCTGGCGGTCTTCCCCAAACGCGACGAGGGCTTGGCGGATATCGCCATTGCCTATCGCGCGGAAATCATCGCGGGCGAAGCGGTAGCCGGCGATGATGCGGCGGCGCTGGGCTTCTTCGCCGCCGACCAATTGCCGCCGCTGGTCTTCTTCCCATCCATCACACTGGTTGCGCAGTGGCGGGCTGGCGAACTAGCGCCTCAGTCCTGAGTCAGTCCCGCTTCGGCCGCATGCCCACCAGATTCAAGATGCGGCTGGCGACAGCGAGCAAGTAGCTGTAGACAATGGTCGCCCGGACGCGCGTGGCATTGCGCCCATCATCCAGCGCCTGGTAGATGGCAATTGCTTCCTTGTAGTGGCTGCGCGCCGCGCTGAACTCCCACTGCGATTGATGAACCGCGCCCAGCGCATACAAATAACGCGCTTCGTAGGCTGGGTTGCCCACCGCCCGCGCCGTCTCGATCGCCTGCCCATAATGGCTGATGGCAATATCCGGCTTGCCGCACAATTCTTGCCATTGCCCCAGCAAGCCTAATGTATACATTTCGTACGGACCGTGCTGGATGTCCTGCGCCAAAGCCAGCATTTGGTCGAGGTGGGCGCGCGCCTCGTCCAAATCTTTCGCAGCTAGCATAGTCACCGCCAAGGTATACAGGCGCATGAATTCATGGAAAACCGCTTCCATCCCGCGGCTGACCTCCAGCGCGACCATTTGCTGTTCGATGCCGCGCTCGAAGGTATCCGCATCCTGCGTCAAGATTAAGCCCTGCTGTCCGATGATGACACTCTCCAACAGGCGGTCGCTGGCGGATTGGGCTTTGCGCAGCGCGACCAGCAAGCCATCGCTGGCTTTCTTGTGGTCGCCTTTGCGGATGAGCGCGTTGGACAGCAGCAGGATGGCGCGCGCCTCCAGTTGGTCATCATGCAGTTCACGGGCGATATCGATGACGCGCCAGGCATGCTTGCTGGAGCCGCCTGGGCTGGCGGCAATTTCGCCCATGCCCAAGAGCGCCTGCGCATAACGCCGCATGTCGCCGGCTTCAAAGGCGATATCGACGGCGCGCTGATAATCATCATAAGCCTCGCCAGTTTGGAAGTAGCCTTCACGAGCCACCCGCGCGCGCAGGTTCAGCGCATCCACCGCCAGGCTGGCAGAGCGAATCTGGTCGGCGCGCTCCAGAGCCTGCGAGCTGTAATCCCGCGCGAAGTCAAAATGCCCCAGCGAGCATTGCGCATCCGCCAAGCCCAGCAGCGCGATGACCTCGATGCTCTGTCTTTTTTCACGCCGCGCCATCGTCAGCTCGACATGGCAGCGGTCGACAATCTCGTGGAATGCGCCGCTTTTCATCAACTGGCGGATGTCGTAGCGCAGGCTATCGGTCTTGGTCGGCATAGGCACCTCGTCCCTGGTCCTGGCGGTCTACTTTATTATACGGCTAACGGCGCAAAATGACGCGCGCAATGCGGCTGGTCCAGACCATGGCTGAAGCCGGCAAGAGCCAGGTATACAGCCAAAACAGCCGTCTTGGTCGCGCTTCGCCCGGGCAAATCGCCATAGCCTGCTCAAAATGCTGGCGGGCGCGCCGTCTTTCACCCTGCTGCCAGAGGTACAAAGCCAGCATGTGATGGCGGGCGGCTTCTTTGCTGTCGAATTCGTCCGCGCTCATGCAGGCTTCCCAGCCATAAGCGCGGGCATTTTGCACTGTCCGCAGCCGCCCCCAAGCGCCGCGCAGCTTGTCATCAGAGAGCATGTCGCCGTGCATGCGCCGCAGCACCAGACGCTGGTCGATGCCATAAAACTTGTGCTGGCGAGCCAGGCGCAAGAAGAGATCCCAATCTTCGGCGCTGCGAAAACGGGTATCCGCCTCGAAGCCGCCCACGGCTCGTAAAGCCGCAGCCCGGTACATGCTGGAACTAATCAGGATATGGCAGCCGGTCTTGGCTAGCAGCTCACAGAAGGGGTCTTGGGAAAATCGCTCGAATGGCGGCGTCTCCTGCGGCGTGGTGCCGTCCGCCGCCACAAACTGGTAATGCGAATAGACAACCGATACCTGCGGGCGCTGACGGAAGACCTCCAGGCAGGTAGCGACATTTTCGGGCAGCAGTTGATCATCGGCATCCAGGAAGTGGATGAACTCGCCGCCCGCTTCGGCAATGCCGCGATTGCGCGCGATGCCTGGCCCTTGATTTTCCTGGCGGAAGAGGCGGATTTGCTCGCCATATTTTCCTTGCAAAAAACAAAAAGTATCGTCGCCGCTGCCATCGTCGACCACGATGATTTCACAGTGCGGATGTGTCTGCGCCAGCCCGCTATCGATGGCATCGCTGATGATATGTCGGCGATTGAAGGTCGGGATGATGATGCTGACGAGTGGCTGATTGGACATGGTTCAAGCGGGTCCTATTGTCGGGCTGCCGGAGATGCTGCCGGCGACCCAGCCAAAACCATTTTGCGCCGTCTGCACCTGCCACCAGCGGTCACCTTCCGTGTCGTAAGGACCAGCGAAAACCGCGACATAATCGCCCCATAGCAACGTAGCGAGGATTTCCGCGCTCCGGCTGGGCGATTCGCGCAGGTTCAAAGCGCGGACAAGCACTCGCAGTTGTTGACCAGGGTAATAAAGCGAACCGCGGATGACCGCCGCGGGGATGGCTGGGGGCGCAGAGTCTGCCTGGCTGAATTGTGGGTTACGGACAAGCCGGCTGGCATCAAGCATCGCTCCTGTTTCCGTTTGCAGCAGAATTTGCCGCCCCGACACAGTCAAGACCAGTCCACTGCGATCGGGCAGCCAGCGCACCTGGTCAGGCGCGGCATCACCCACGAATGCCGAGATGCGCTGTCCCTGCTGATTATACAGCGCCAGCGCTCCATTGCCTGAGTTAGATGGTCTGCCCAGGGCGACGACTTCGCCAGTGGGCAAGCGCGCGGCATCTTGCAGCCATATGCCCAGCGCCGCGCCATCCAAAATGACTCGCTCCTCCGCCAGCGCGGCATTCACCTGGGCGATGACAACGCGGCCATCGGGGCGGCGGCCGCTCACGATGATATGCTGCGCGTCCAGGTCCCAATGTCCATAATCATAACGCAGCATCGGCGGCGCGTCATTGGCATAGCTCGGGTCAGCGACAGCGCGCGCGATAGCCAGGGCATTGCGGTCTTCGTCTGGCAGGCGCAAGGTCAGCAGCAGGCGCGCATCGCCGGGGATTGGCGACCAGTCCACGGCGAGGGTTTTCCAATGCCGCGCGCTGCTCGGGTTGACAAAGCCGCAGGGACGATAGCCGGCATGAGCGCAATCGCGGATGACCTGGAAGCTGTGCCCATGCGCGGGGTGCGCTTCTGGCTGCCAGAACCAGACCCCTGCCCCGCTAGTGTCCAAGCAGGCGGGGGTATCGATGCGGAAGCTGAACTTGCGTCCATCCGCCGACCAATCCAACTCAGCCACGCGGTGTTTGTTCTGCTCAAGGCGCTCGATGCCCATGGAATAGCCGGGGTGAAATGGCGACGAGCTTATTTCCACCGCCCCTGCCGCGCCCGGCGCTCGAAAGCGCAAGATGCCATTTTGGTCGGTGTAGAGGTAGCTGCCGCTGTCGGCCGGGTTGGACGCGAACAAGCGCACTCCGCCTGTCAAGTGAATATCGTCAATGGCGAAAAGCTGCCCGGGCGGAACGACGTATTGGAAGGCGGAAGCCGCGCTGATGCGCGGGGACAGCGGCGCTGTGGTCGGCGGCGCAATCGGCTCGCGCAGCATATCATAGCGCAGGGAGACGGTCGGCTGGGCGCGCGTGGCTGTCGGCGAAGGCGTCCAGGTGGCGAAGCCGCGCTCCGATGGCGCTGTGGCGGTGGCTGTGGACTCCGCTTCGGGCGTGGCTGTCCAGAATTGGGCTGAGTCTGGCATAGCTGTCCAGGTCGCGGGCAGGGTCGCGCGCGGTCCAGGCGATGCGCTTATAGCCGACTCGGCGGTCGCCTCGCGCCTGGGAGTGGGGCTGGCAGGCTGCGTCGGCGAAGGCAGTTCTGGTGGGAGTAGCGTGGGGGTTGGCGCTTGCTGGATAGCCGTTGCCACTGGCGTGCCGTGATCGCTAGGCACCAAAGTAAGCGCCCGATCGGGATGGCGCAATGTGCAGGCGCAGAGAGCCGAGCCTAGAAGCAGCCATGCCAATCGGTGCAAGTCCAGACCCCTGCGCCTCGATCCACAATTCGCTGGGCATATCGGCTGAAGCTCGGCGCTCAAGTTTGCAGCAGCGTCTCCAATTCGCTGGTCAGCGCTTCTTCATTGATGACGCCCCACCAACGCCCGACGATCTCATCAGCCGCATTGACCAGCACATACTGCGCCTGGGCGGTGATGCCCAGTTCACGGCGCAGCCCATCTTGGTCTCTGTCATCCAGGTCGAGTTCGATTACGTCGACCCTACCGGCGAATGTCTCTGCGAGTCCGCGCACGGCGGGCTCATTGCGGCGGCAGGTCGGTCACCATTGCGCCCAGGAATCGTACAACTTGAAGCTGGCGACAGCGACAGATGAATCGGCTGGCGCGGACTCGTCGCTCAATAGCGCCGCGATGGAATCGCAGCCGCTCAGCGTCATCAAGGCCAGCAGCAGCAACGTCGCGAACAAGGCAAATCGTGTTTTCACTAGCCGTTCTCACTTTCCAATTTCGCCAATACACACAAAGCAGCTTAACAGCCAAGTCGAAAATGGGCTAGTCCGCCTGGGCTGCCAGTTGCTCGGCAAATTGCAGCTCAGCGTGACGGCGGCGGTAGGTCAAAGGCGGCGTCAAGGCTTGGGCATCAAACCTAGCGACTAATTCTAGCAAGTAATTACGCAAAGGCGTATAGCGAATGCCCAGCTCGGATTTACCGCGGCTGTTATCGAGGGCGCTCATCCACCGTTCGCTGAAGGCGCAGCAATCGGGCAAGAAGCCGTTCGCGACCAGGTCGCTGCGTTTGGCGCTTACGGTATGCGCCTGCACGCCCATGATCTTCGCCAGCAGCGCGAGAAAGTCGGCGTGGCTGATGTGCTCGTCCTGGGCGATATTGTAGGCGCTGCCTTTGCCGGCCTCGCTCTCGATGAGGCGCATGATCCCTTCGACGACATCCGGCGCGTAAACATGGTTCAGTACATAATCGGGACTATGCGGCACGAGGATTGCCCCGTCATCGCGCAGGCGCAGGTAATAATTGAGCAAGCGACTGTAGGGATCGCGCACGCTGTTGACCATGGGCAGGCGCAAGGTGGTATGTGGAAATCGTTCCCGCTGCCAAGCCGCCGCCAGCCGGTCTTCCACTTCGCGCTTTTGCATGCCATAGCGCCATTCTTCCCAGGCATAGGAATTGGATTTAGGCTCTGGCATCAGCCGCCCGGCATAGTCGTCTTCCTCGAAGGGGCGCTCAAGCCCCTCGCGGACCAGGTAGACTTGCCCGCTGCTGATGGCGATATAGCGCTCAATGTTGTCCTGGAAGAGCTCGATGGCGGTTTGCGCTTCATCGCCGCTGTAGAGCACAAAGTCGACCACGATATCGAAGGACTTCGCCAGCAAGGCGCGCCGCATCTGTTTATGATTGCTGCGATTGGCATGCAGCCGGCTGATATCGCGCGGCAGGTCGTCTTTGGTGATGCCGCGGTTGAGCAGCGTCAAATCGTAGCCGGCGGCATGGACGCGCCGTGAGAGATAATAGCCAATGTTGCGCGTGCCACCGATGATGAGAATCCGTTTTGACATGATGACGAGTCCCCCACTCTAGCTATGGCAGACGCTGCTGGCGGCTGTCAGTATGACTTGCATTGTAACAGGGGAATGCCCGCAAGCGCCCAAAGCCAAGTTGACTTTGTGCATTTTGCACGCAACAAAGTCTGCCGAAGCACCAGCTCTAGCCCAAGCGGGAGTGGCGAATCTGCTGGATACGCGTTGCTTTGCCCCCACCCCAAACCCC